>NZ_CP101134.1:918194-1224258 GCF_024296865.1 Sphingobacterium sp. LZ7M1
TAGAAATAATAGGGCAATTCTGTTAATTGCGGTAGCCTGCGCATGAATATATTTTCAAAAAGTGGTTTGGCTAGGATATACAATGGTAGGCAGATCAATAAAATCAAACACAGGAGAATTACATTTTCCGTTAGCAATAAAGAAGCTATCTGATTGGATTGGGCTCCCATTATTTTCCTGATCCCAATTTCTTTTAAACGACCTATATTTTGACCGAGATTAAAATTGATGAAATTAATGATTGCCATCAACAGGATGAACCCAGCAATGTAAAGCAGGATATCAATCATTTTTTGAATAGCTCCATCATTGCTTTCCAGGTAATAGGACTTCAGCGGTTTTAGATCCGGACTATAATTGTCTGCAAAAGTCTTGTCAGTATGTTTGCTGACTAAGGTTTTTATCGCTGTAGTGAGCTGCCCTGGAGATACGTTTTGCTGTAATTCCAAGAAACCAATGATGTATGGATTTTCCCAATTATCAATGTCCCTTCCAAAGTATTTCTCAGAAGCGATAGGAAGAAAGAAATCACTGCGTAGGGCAGGGGTTAATTCAAGGACTGAGTTTTGATAACTTGGTTTGATTATCCCAGTTACCATAAAATCATGCTTTTCCCCATTGAAGTTTCTAATGGATAATTGTTCACCAAGGGCATCGGTTCGGCCGAAGTATTTCATGGCGGCTGCTTCCGTTATGACCAATGAAAAAGGGTCTTTTAATGCTGTATTGATATCTCCTGCATGGAGCTCAAATCCAAACATGGCTAATAAGCTTGGGTCGCCCAAACTTGCCCCTTCTTCAAACTTATCTGTACCATTGGACACAATACAAGTCAGCCCGTCGAGTCTGTAGTAATTCTTAACAAGTTGAGGATACTCCTCAGCCAGTGCTTTCGGAAGTGCACCCAAAGTGGTGATGTCTAATCCTAAACCCTCCTTTTTATATGAACTCTGCAATAGATATTGTTGATCCTTGTTTTTTAGATGTGCATTCACCTGCTTTGCATCCCAGATATAGGCACCGACGATCATGATAAAAGTAATGCCACAGATCAATCCGATTAAATTGATGATGTTCTGAAGTTTTTTCTTACTGATATTTCGCCAAGCAATTTTTATATAGCTCCAATTCATTGTTAAGATTTTAGCAGATGCAGTTGTGTTCTATAGATATGGAATACAGCTTGCAATTTTATTGCCATTGCATCAATTGGGTTATAATCAATTAATTGTGATTTGATTAGTCCTTAAGTTGTTCATTTTCGGACATTATTTGTTCGATAATGAACGGAAATAAAAGAGCGGAGAAGGAATAATCCTCTCCGCTCCTGAAATTACCACTGAATCATTTACTATAATTTCTTGTTTTCTACATCCCACCATAACCGAGTTCCGCCATTGTCTGGCCCTCCCAACATTTTCACGGCCTCATTTACTGCTGCACTATTGCTGTTGTATTCTCTTTCCGGATACGGCATCCTTCTTATTCCTGGGACTGTTGGGATCGTGTTGTTACTGTAGTTGACCACCACTGGGAACAAGATCGGATATCCCGAACGGCGGTACTCTGCCCAAGCTTCATCTCCGTCAGGGAACATGGAAATCCATTTCTGTGTAATGATCCTTTCCAATTTCCTGTCCTTGCTATCGCCTTCATTCCAAGCAATGCTGATGGTGCTCAAATATGGAGAGCCAGCCTTGATATCGTTCTGTCCGGCCTTGATTGCTTTTGGATCGATGTAAGGCATAGGTTTGTCGGTAGCATTGTTTTTGTAAGCTGTTGCCTGTGCGCTCAAACCGTACATTTCAAATGATCTTTCAATCCCAGTTTCATAGTTGGTTTTGGCATTGCCTGCATTGCTCCAGCCTCTCAATGCCGCTTCTGCCTTTAAGAACCAACTCTCAGAGGATACCATTAGTTGCATCTTATTTGGTAATGGCTGTAATTTTGAATAGTTATCATATCGGCTCTTTGCATCTATGTCAATTCCGGTACGGATCCCTTTAAATTGTCCTTTGACCGCTGGGTCCGTAGCAGGTTGGAACAATTTTCCTAGACGCGGGTCTTTATAACCGCCCAGAAATGTTTCTATGCTGGCATGCATCCGTGTATCACTCCATGTCGTAGTAATGATGTTCAATGGATGGTCCGTACTTAATTTGATAAAGCAGTTATCTGCTGTGGCTTCCAATAAACCTCCGTTTTCAGGGTTCAAGGCTTTTTCACCTTCAGTTTTAGCCAATGCAGCATCCTTGAATGCGATACGAAGCGCAAGTCTTAATCGTAGGGTGTTGGCAATTCGCAACCAGCGATCGTAATTATTATCTGTGTAAGCCAAGTCAGACTTTTTCATGGCCGCAGACACCTCTTTGCCTTTGTAAGTTTTTAGTATTGTCGTAGCGGTATCCAGATCTTTAAAAAAGTTTTTATAGGCATCCTGCTGATTGTCATAATGGATCTGATCATTCTCATCTGGCGCATTGTATTTACTGTAGATGATAGGTCCAACCTTATCGGAGGTACGATGCATGGCAGACACTTTCAATATTTTGGCAAAGGCAAAAATGTCTTTCATTTTTTCGTCGTTCCTGGTCAGTAACTCTACTCTCGATAAGGGATTCATCGCTCGGATATACCGGTCAACCCATAAGGAAGAATACCAACCTGGCACTAAACTATAGGTCAGGTTGTTGGCATTCCCAACAAAGGGCGCCTCAGCCCCAAAATAGCCGCCATAGGCATCGCTGGTCAAGTTGTTTGAAACTTGATACTCACCTACATTTTCAGAAAGAATAGCTCGTTGTCCTTGTGCAAGGAATGAAGCGACCAAGGCAAAGTCTCCCATGGCTTCTTCATCCGTTACCCCAGCAGGGTTCGTGTTTAATTCCGTAAAGTCTTTGGTGCAGCTCATCGTCAGGAAAAGGCTGCTCAATAATATTCCTGACAGTTTATAATATGATTTTAATGTCTTCATTTCTTTTCTCTTGCTGATTAAAAGGATACTTTAAGGTTCAATCCATAACTGCGGGTAGCAGGTAAGGCAAAACTATCATAGCCCTGTCCTCCAACACCGGTTGTGGTGTTGAGCTCGGGATCGTATGGTGCGTCATTACGGAAGAAAAACAAGTTTCGGCCTGTCAATGATATGGACGCGCTCTTTACACCTTTCCATTTGATAGGAAGACCATAACTCAATGAAATCTCACGCATCCGGATATTTGTTGCATCATACACCTGGCCTTCGATAATCCCATCTCTGTTTCCTACCGCGCTATAGTAGGCCTGTGCTGGGATTTTACCTGACCAAGGGGTACCGTCCAGTTTAACGGCAGGGATATCCAACCCTCCTGCGTCCCTTGCTGCAGCACTAACCTCACTGACACCGAAGGAGTTCAAATAACCGTCGGTCACTGAGATGACCTGACCTCCAAATCGGGCATCTATCGTAAAGCTTAAACCGAATTTTCCGTAATTGATGGTATTGTTCCAGCCAACTATGGATTTAGGATTGTTATTTCCAATATATCCCTCCGGTCCAATCTGCGGCCTTCCGGTATCATCAACCACCATCACCCCATTCTCATCACGCAAGAAGGTCCTTGCCCAGAAATCTCCAAATGATCCATTTAAACGAAGCACATTGAAATTGCCGCCTACAGAATAACGTTCGCCTAGTTTGGGTGCCAGTTCCAGGATCTTATTGCGGTTTGCCGTGAAGTTCACAGACGTATTCCAGCTGAAGTTATCCTTCTTGATCGCATCAACACCCAAGGCTGCTTCAATACCCTTGTTCTGTACATTTCCGGCATTTAGGAAAACGGTCGTGAATACCTGTCCAACTGGGGCTTCGTATGAGAAATATTGATCCTTTGTGTTTGTTTTGTAAAGGGCCAAATCAAAATTGATGCGGTCGTTCCAAAACCTTCCTTCATAGCCCACTTCATAACTTCTGCTGATCTCCGGGCGCAAAGGTAGTCCTTGGTAAGGTCCTGAAACATTTGCGTTCAAAATACCGGTTGCCAAGCTGTTTGTCGGGATGGTACTGTAAATTCCGACATCATTTCCTACTTCCGCCATGGTCAACCTTAATTTACTGTAGGTAATAAAACTTGGCATTTTGATCATGTCTGAAAGCACTGCCGATAAACCTGCTGACCAATAGAAGTATCCTTTTTTCTCCTGCGGAGTATTGGCTAGGGTTGAAGCCCAATCGTTACGTGCCGTTAAATCCAAGAATATCCTGTCCTTATAGCCCAAGTTGGTAGACGCGAACACAGATTGCAACTGGCGCCTGCTGATGGATTCATTTAATACATTGATTGGCGCGTCCCTGTAAATATTGCTCAATAAAAACTTATTGGCCACAGCTAGTTTTAACTGATCAAGGTTCCAACCTGTGGATCTAGTATCATTGATTGAAGTTCCAGCTGTAAAGTTCAGGTCCCAATCCTCGGCAAATGTTTTGTTACCGATGAAGAGTAAATCACCATATAAAGCGGTACTTTCAGTCTGGTCACGGGTATATCGACCATTATCATCTAAAACACCTTCTATTTTCTCTCCAGAAAGAACACCTTGCGTACCGGCATAGACATGTCTTTCCCATTTATCCCATCGCTTGTTCAGTGTACCTCTTGCACTGACTGATAACCAATCGTTGATGGTATATTTCAATTGCCCTTGGGCAATGATATTGTCACGCAATTGGAATGTTGGGTTGCGGTTCAATACCCAAAATGGATTCTGTGAATGGTGTGTACCCGTCAAACCTGCATCTGCATTGATATTCCACCAATCCTGCAGGTATAGATTCCGCGTAGGGGATAGGTACTCATAATTGTTTTTGTATTTATCAAAATCCAAACCTCTTGGGAACAGATAAAGACCTGCAATCGGGCTAAAGTACAAGCCAGATGTTGGACGGTTGTGGATATCCTGTCTAGAGTACATCATACTACCGTCGAAGGTTAGTTTATTATCGAAAAAATTAGTGGAATTTCTAAAGGTTGCTGAATGCTGATTAAACGAATTGGTTGGCAATATACCTTTGTTGGTGGTATTGCCATAAGAGAAATAGTTCTGCATCTTTTCAGTTCCTCCGCTCAAGGAAACGGTATTGATCAAAGTTGTTCCAGTATTATAGAATCCATCTACAGGATCTTGGAAAGAACCTTTCTCACCCCAGCTCTCTTCTGATCCCTCTGTTGTCTGGCCATAGCGGTATTGTAACTTCGGAAGGTAGAAAGCTTGGTCAGCCGTAATGCTTGAGGATACATCGATTTTCAGATTACCTTCAGCACCTTTTTTGGTGGTGATCATGATGGCACCATTTGCACCTTGGCTACCGTAAAGGGCAGAGGCAGAGGCTCCTTTCAAGACGTTGATGCTCAGGATATCATCTGCATTCAGGGTACTCAGGATATCTCCACGGTCTGGCCCGCCACCAAAAGCTCCTTCAGATCCCGATCCACCTGTATTGGTAATCGGCAAACCATCGATCACATAAAGTGGCTGGTTGTTCCGGTTGGATTTAAAACCACGGAGGACGATATTGACCGAACCTCCGATACCCGAAGAACTTCGGTTGATCTGCATCCCAGAGACCTTCCCTGTCAAGTTATTCATCGGATTGGCATCCTTGACTTTGGTCAGGTCTTCCCCTTTAACCGTTTGGGTAGAGTAGGTTAAACTTTTTGATTTTCGCTGTACTCCCAAGGCCGTGACAACGACATCATCAATCCTTGCGGTCTGTGCGGTCATGGAAATGGAAATAACGGAGTCTGTTGCTGTTATAGCCTGTTTCACTGTGTTATAGCCTAATACACTGATGGTCAGGTTTACAGCACCTGCAGGAATTTCTAAACTGAAAGCTCCGGAATCATCGGTTTGAGTTGCCTTTTTACTGGCGTCTAAACGGACTGTCGCGCCGACTATAGGTGATTTCGTCTGTTCGTCAACAACGTTTCCTTTTACTGTTCGATCCTGTCCATAAGATAATTGTATAGCAAATAGCCATAAAAATAGATGGGTTAGTGTTTTATACATAATATAAGTTTAAGTATGAGATATCATTGTAACGGCAATGATACAATTGATACAAAAACGAACATATTTTGGATATATTTTGTCTAATTATGTTAAATCTTATTGAATATAGGTGAATATCAGAGGTTGGTAGTATTATATAATTGATAGTTAATCAATTAGAAAAATTTCTATTTTTTGAAATATTATTATTCCATCTCATTTTTTATAGCTTATGCTTTTTGATGTTTAAAAATATTATCGATTGATGTAAAATTATTAACTATTATGGTATGAAATTTGGGTGGTGATTTATTCATATTGAAGATAAAATAGAGAAAAGGCCAACTCTCTACTCCAAAAATTATACTTAATTTAACAATTAAATAATTCAATTATGTTAACAGCTGCTTGCCCCAAATTACCCATGCGCGTAAAGACCGTAACCAAAGACTTTTACGTTCAGCAATTAGGTTTTCAAGAAATTGGTTTTGCAAATTTTGAAAGCTATATGATCCTGAAAAAAGATGATGCAGAACTTCATTTCTTTATCTTTTTGGATCTTGTTCCCGAAGAAAATTATGGTCAGGTTTATATCCGTGTGAACCATATCGAAGAGCTTTACCAAGAATTGATTGACCGTGGCGTCAACATTCATCCTAATGGAAGCTTAACGGAAAAACCTTGGGGACAGAAAGAATTCGCTATCCTCGATCCTGACAGTAACCTAATTACCTTTGGGCAAGCTATTTAATCTGTTTTCATTTTTTACCAATTGGTAATTGAGGGCATCGGATTGTTCAGGTACTTTGTATTAATCAAATTTCAAAGTCATGAACAAATCAAAAGTATTATTGACAGGAGTGACCGGTTTCTTGGGTTCTCATACAGCTATTGAATTGCTCAACAGAGGATATCAGGTTACAGGGTCTCTACGGGACATGAAACGTGCAGACGCTATACAGCACGTAATCGCCAAACATACCCAGAGTATAAATAACCTATCTTTTGTACAGGCAGACCTGCTCGATAAAGGAGCATGGTTAAAAGCTTGCGAAAATCAGGATTTTGTCATCCATGCAGCTTCTCCATTCCCGCGAGAACTACCTAAGGATGAGCATGAATTAATCATCCCAGCAAAAGAGGGGACATTGAATGTTCTTCAAGCTGCCAAGCATAACCATGTAAAAAGAGTGGTTTTGGTATCCTCCATTTCCACAGTGGTATATGGAAAACAAACTGATGAAATGGACAGGGTTTTTACTGAGGAGCACTGGACCGATGAAAGCGATAAACAGGATACTGCTCCGTATATGAGGAGCAAGACCATTGCTGAAAAAGCTGCATGGAACTTTATCAAAGAAGAAGGCAAGGGGATGGAACTGGTAAGCATTCTTCCGGGTGCCATGTTAGGACCTGTGTTGGAGGAGGATTATGGTACCTCCGCCAATATTATCGTTAAGATCTTATCAGGTAGCATGCCTGCCATGCCAAAAATAGGATTTGAAATAGTTGATGTGCGTTCCGTTGCAAAATTATTGGTAGATGCGATGGAACTGGAAAATGCTGCTGGAAATAGATATATGGCAAGTGAAGGTCACATGTCGATGAAGGAGCTAGCTGAAGTCCTAAAAACCCATTTCCCTGACAGGAAAATCAGTACCGCCAACCTCCCTAATTTTTTGGCTAGAATAATGTCAATTTTTGAACCTGCCTTAAAACCTGTATTATTGGATTTGGGTTTAAAAAGAAAGGTAGATGCTTCCAAAGCCAAAAGGGAATTAGGTTGGAAAGGACATTCGATGGAGAAGGCCATTTTAGATTGTGCAAATAGTGTTATAGAACTAGGAATCGTTAAGTAAATGCAAAGGTTAAAATCCATATTGAGATTTGGGGCAATACTCTCTGATGCAGACATCGAGGTCATTGCCTCCAACTTCAAGCAGAAACAGTTAGCGGCGTCCGATTATTTTTTGGAAATAGGACAGATTGCTCACGAAATCGCTTTTATTGAATCCGGTATCGTCAGGATTTTTAAACCTGATCATGAAGGGAATGAAATCACCAAGTATTTCTTTAAGGAGAATCAATTCTTTGTTGATCTGGAAAGTTACTATTCCAGTATTCCGGCGAGTGAAGCTTTCCAGGCAGTGGTCGAAACAGAAATATATGCTATCCATAAGTTGGTTGTAGAAAGATTATGCCAAGAGATCCCCAATTTCTTTATCTTCCTCAAAACGATTACAGAAGCCACATTGTTGAATAAGATTAAAGACAATGATTTTTTAAATTTTGGCAATTCTAAAACCAAGTACCTTGAATTTGTTAAACGATATCCTCAACTAGCTTTACAGGTTCCGCAACAATATATCGCTTCCTACCTTAAAATCACCCCGCAATCCTTGAGCAGGATAAGACGCGAACTTGCCCAGCCAAAACAATAAATTCCGCTTAATCCTTCTGAAAATAGGATTGGTGTTTTTGTAAATCATTTATAAACAGTGTCGTTTAAATTTCTTTGCAATTAATAAAAGATAAATTTGTCTTTTATTAATTCAAGTCTTAACTTTGTTCAATTAAGTCATTGAATTGTTCAAATAAATCCAAGCGAGGGTAGGTTGCATTCCAGCAATACTTTTACGACTTCCTGAAAACTAACATTTTCATCAAATCGCGAATTCTTCAAATTCATTTTATTTAAGAATATGGCTTAATCTAAATTCAAAGATCATATCGAATTTAACATGAATTCTATTTTAACTCTTAATTTAATCCTTTCGGACGGTAATTCAGTCCAAGATTTACTCACACAATCCATTTTTTTCCATTCTAAGATCAGTCCGGTTGAGTTTTGGATAGGTTTTCTACTGCTAGTTTTCCTTTCCATCCTCATTGTGGTTCTCCTTTTGATCGATCGCATTAAACAGGTCAGCACCTTTCTCTTAAAAGAGAAATCCAAACGGAATGTTAATCTTTGGAAAAACTCACTCAAGAAAATGAACTCCAGCCAAATTGCGCGAATTATCAAGCAAAAGAGCAGGCAGGAGCTGAAATCTTGGTTACTGGCCTTTTTCCTCATTGGAACATCCTTGTTCCCCCTGGAATCCTTAGCGCAGACTGTTTCCATTGATGGTACCAGTGAATCCATCTGGTCTAAGGCAGGCGTTATTATCACCTTAGTGTTGCTCTTGATACCGACCATTTTCATTCTAGTTTTATTGTTCGTCAGAATCAATCGGAGGTTATCTAAGTTGAACATTAACGCTCAAAGAGAGGAAGCAAAAGTAATTGTCCAAGAATTGGAAAACAGGCCTTTAGCTGAGGTTGAAAAAGAACTATTAGCCTTTCAGGAAGCTGCTGATTATAGATTGAAAGCTGATGTACTGTCTGGTTCCAATCAAGCGGTGGATCCCAAAGGGCTATTGTCCATTAATGAAAACCATGGAATCCCGATCGTATCCAAAAAGAAAAGATCAACCGATAGGACCAACTTTGACGTGGACCTATCCAAGATGGTCAACTGGTACTTGATATCGGCAACCGTTTGGTTGGTATTTGGAACCACCATCGGTGAATACCTCGGTTTTAAATTCGTCGCTCCAGACATGGAGAGTTTTAGCTGGCTTAGCTTCGGGAGGTTAAGGCCAGTCCATACCAATGCCGTCTTCTGGGGATGGGCATCCCTAGCCATGATCGGTTTAGGTTATTATGTGGTCCCAAGGGTCAGTAACACCAAACTCTATAGCTTAAAACTAGGCTGGTACAGCCTTGTTTTGATCAATGTCTGTGTGTTCGTGGGAACCATTTCCCTGATGGCAGGAATTAACAATAGCGGAGGCGAGTATAGGGAATATATCTGGCCTATTATGTTGCTGTTTGGAATTGCATTGGTTTTGACACTAATCAATTATTATAAAACCATTGCAAAAAGGACAACTCGGGAAATTTATATATCAAACTGGTATATAGTCGCTGCGGTAATCTTTACTATTGTGATTAGCCTAGCAGCCTATTTGCCTTTTTGGCAGAATGGCCTCGGAGAGACAATCATTCAAGGCTATTACATGCACCAAGGTGTCGGTATGTGGTTTATGCTTTTTTGTCTAGGCCTCGTGTACTATTTCCTTCCACAGCAACTCAATAGGCCTATTTATTCCTATAGTTTAGGGATTCTTGCGTTTTGGACACAGATTTTATTCTATACGCTGATCGGAAGCCACCACTTTGTGTTCAGCTCCATTCCCTGGTGGTTACAGACGGTTGCTATTGTCGGAAGTGCCGGTATGGCCATTCCCGTTATTGCCGGAACGACCAACTTCCTCATGACCTTTAAAGGATCCTGGTATAAATTGGGCGATAGTTATATCCTTCCATTTTTCTTGGTCGGCATCATCTTTTATTTCACCGGATCGATGCAAGGTACCGCCGAAGCCTTCCGCGAAACCAACTTGATCTGGCACTTTACTGACTTTACCGTTGCCCATTCCCACCTAACCATGTACGGCATTATCAGCTTTTTCTTGTGGGCATCCATATATACCATCGTACCGCGATTTACTGGAAGAGAGGCACCCCAAATCAGTATTGGAGCCCATTTCTGGTTCGCTTTCATCGGAATGTTGATGTATACCGTACCATTGATGTATGGATCCACCCTGAAAGGAATTATGTGGTTAGAAGGCAAGCCATTTATCGATGGTGTGGCCTTTATGGCGCCTTACTGGTTATGGAGAGCCATCGGAGGTAGTCTGATGTGGCTGTCGCACCTCATTTTCGCCTATAACTTATATAAGATGATGGCTGATGTAAAAGAATTAGACATTGCTGAAGAAATTACAAGCCAATTTGAAAACCAATCAACTATTAAAGTTCAAAAATAAAATAAACGATCATGGAGTTTTTCGACGATCATAAGAAACTATTTATTACTGCAGCAATCTTCTTTATTGTATTGACGATTTTTGTTGCCATTCTTCCCGCATTGAACAACCAGTTGATAAATGCACCTCTACCTCAATCCGAACCGCTCTCACCAGATGCTGCTGCTGGCAAGTCTATATTTATTGCCAACGGCTGTGTGGCTTGCCATACTCAACAGGTCAGAAATGTAGATATGGATAAGGTTTTTGGTCAGCGACCAAGTGTAGCAGCTGATTATGCACATAATGAAAGACTGGATGTTTGGAGGAATACCGCAACATTGATGGGAACAGAACGAACTGGACCCGACCTGACTGATGTTGGTAATCGCCAACCCAGCAAAGAATGGAATTTGGTCCACCTTTATAACCCTCGTATAGTGGTCAAGGAATCCATTATGCCCGCTTATCCCTTCCTGTTTGAATATAAATCCATACCAGACAAGGAAGATGTTGTGGTCAATATTCCCGAAGACTTTGCACCCAGTAATGGGAAGAAAGTCGTAGCAAGTAAAGAGGCTATGCAATTGATAGCCTATTTACAGTCCTTGAAACAAGTTAAACTGGAAGCTGATGTTCCAGAGTTTCTATATAAAAGAAAAGCTCAGGCCGCCGCTGGCCAAGGAACAGCCGAAGAAGAATTGGACGGCGAGGCCCTATATGTAGCACATTGTCAAGCATGCCACCAAGCTGATGGCAATGGGCTACCAGGAGCTTTTCCTCCCTTAAAGGGCAGTCCTGTCGTAACTGGCGATGATCTGGAGCTTTATATCGATATCATTATGAACGGTTATGATAGCAGACCTGATTATGGTGTGATGGCAGCGGTAGGAGTAAATGCTGGGTTTACTGAAAAAGAAGTAGCCGCCATTATCAATTATGAAAGGACCAGTTGGGGTAATAATGGTGAAAAAGTAAAACCTGAAGATATCAAGCAAATCGTAGATTTTGTAAAGACTCAATCCAAATAATCATGAAAAAATTTCAATTGACACTGCTTTTTAGTACTTGGATTACCTTTTTGATGGCTTGCCCGGTATGTGAAAGAAACCAACCTAAAATTTTAAGAGGCTGGGTACATGGTACAGCTCCAAAAAGTAACCTCGAATACATCATGGTCATCGCCATCATCCTGATTTCATTGATCGCTTTGGGAATGTTCTTGAAAATGATCATCAAACCAGGGGAAAAACAGTCTGACCATATCAAAAGGTTTATTCTAAATTCTGATAACTATGAGCCAAAGAAGTAAAATATTTATTTTCATCGACGATGAAAAGATCCCAATAGCTGAAACATATAGTCCTGTTAATTTTGAACTGGATACTCGCAAACTAGTCGACGGAAAACACCAACTTCGAATTGTCAGCCAAGACCCTGGAGGAAAAGAAGGGGTAAGGATTATTCCTTTTGAAGTCCGAAACGGTCCAGCGATCGAAATTACCGGAATCAAAGAAAACGCCGTGATCGATGACTTGGTGCCCATCATGATCAACGCCTATGGGAAAGGAAATTCCGAAACCTTTATGATTGATGGAAGTGAAACTCCTCAGGGGATTCCTTGGTGGGTATGGATCATCATAATCGTTTTCATGGGCTGGGCCATGTACTATGTATTCATGTACCTGTATTTACCAACTTCGGTTAATTGAGTGTTAGCAGGTCAAGGCGTTCTTTTTCAAACTTTTTGGGCTTTGTGTCGTTAATTGGGTAAATGTTTATCCAGGATACTTACCCTAATGTCATGAAGAACGCCTTAAAACCTGCTATTTTTGTTTTACTGTCCTTGTTTGTCCAGTATAGCATTGCTCAAAACAATAAACAACCCAATATTATCTTGATCCTTGCAGATGATCTTGGAATAGGCGATTTAAGGTCCTACCATGAGCGATATGAAACGCCAAATCTCGATAAATTGGGTAAAGAAGGGATTCGATTCAACAATTATTACAGTGCTTCTCCAATTTGCTCCCCATCCCGTGCAGGCCTACTGACCGGTCAGCGTCCTGCGAAACTCCATTTTACAACCTTTCTGAATACCCGTGAAGACAACAGGAAAAAAGAACAGGTAGACTTTCTTGACCCTGATATGCTGACCATGGCCGATATGCTAAAAGCTGAGGGCTATAAGACAGCACATTTTGGTAAATGGCATCTCGGAGGTGGTCGTGACGTGACCGACGCGCCTAACTTCAATCAATACGGTTTTGATGCTTGGGCAGGAACTTATGAAAGCCCCGATCCCGACCCAGCAATCACCGCAACGGATTGGATATGGTCGGACCAGGACAGTGTGAAAAGATGGAACCGGACAAAATACTTTGTGGACAAAACCCTTGATTTCTTGCAAAAGAATCGAGATAAACCCTGCTTTATCAATATTTGGACAGACGATGTGCATACTCCTTGGATTGCAGGTGATGATGAAACCGGAAAGTTTGATTGGAAACCCCAGGAGGAGAGAAGCTTTAAGTTTGTCCTCAAAGAATATGATCGAGAAATAGGAAGATTAATGGAAGGCTTGAAAGAAATGGGGCTGGATGAAAATACCTTGGTCATTTTTATCAGCGATAATGGCCCATTGCCTAATTTCAGACAGGACCGTTCAGCAGGGCTGCGAGGTAGTAAACTCTCCTTATATGAAGGCGGAATCCGGATGCCCTTGTTGATGAGGTGGCCAGCAAGGATTAAAGCCGGAAAGGTAGATGATCAGACCATTATTTCCGCACTTGATTTGCTCCCAAGCTTAGCTAAGTTGGCAGAAGCTCCGCTGAAGAATACCAAGAGGCTTGATGGTCAAGATCTCAGCGGTGCAATCCTTGGAAATCCCATTACCCGAAACAAACCGCTCATCTGGGAATATGGAAGGAATGATTCAACCGTATTCAGCTTCCCCAAGAAAATAAACCGTAGCCCAGCTCTGGCAATCCGAGATCAGGAATGGAAATTTATGATGAATCAAGATGGTAGTGACCCCGAACTGTACAACCTCAAATCCGATCCCAACGAAAGTGTAAATCTTGCTGATGAAAGAAAACATCTCGTGAAAAAATATAGCAAGGCTTTGATGAAATGGTGGAAAGACTTGCCCACATTTAAGAAAATGGAATAATTTGCTGGAAGGATATTGGTTATAATTTTAACTTGTTACAATTGCTTATTGAAAAACATTTATTAAGCTTAATTAATGTTTATATTTTAATTATTTTGATATTTTAAACCTTGAAAATTGCTATTATTTTCTTAGGGGAATATATTTCAAATTTAAATTGGTTGCCTGAAAAAATGATTTTGTATTTAGGTTGGATTCTCCTATTTTTCTCCCAAAAAAAAAAACTATTAAATTATGAACGTGAAATAAGCTATCCTAACTCCGAACACCTATTACAAACAGAACCTTTATTAAAGCCTTTTAGGCAATCTTTTTATTCTCAATTATTACTATAATGACTCAAAAAAATCGTGTTTTTTTTGGGGCAAAATCCTTGTCGTTGCTTGCGATGTGCTTATTGATGAGCTCACCGGAAGTCTTCGCCGAAAAAGGAAATTTTGCCCATTCAGCTGTTGCTGTTCGGCAACAAAGTATTTCAGGATCTGTTAAAGATGATGCGGGGAACCCTATTGTAGGTGCTACAGTGCTCGTTAAAGGGACAACAAGAGCAACTAGTACCGATGCCAAGGGAGAATTTTCGATCACTGCCAATAATGGTGACATCATTATTATCCGAAACCTAGGTTATCTGACCCAAGAAGTTACGGTATCAAATGCCCAAAATATCAATATTTCCCTAGCACCTGATAATGCTAATATTGATGAGGTAGTGGTAGTGGGATACGGTACCCAAAAACGTGCTAATATTACTTCGGCAATCTCCACCGTAAATGGTGATGCACTAAAAAATGTCTCTCCTTCCAACCTTTCCAATGCCATCGCCGGTCGTGCACCTGGTGTTAAGGTAACTGGAACATCTGGCCTTTCGGGAGCTACCTCCAAAATCAGATTTAGAGGTAGTTTTGCTGAACCTTTGTTCGTTATTGATGGAATTGTACGCGATAAAGCCGCATTCGACGCTCTAGAGGCCAATGAGGTGGATCAGATGTCTTTCTTAAAGGATGCTGGTGCAGCTGCGGTTTATGGTACCCGTGCGGGTAATGGTGTTGTAATTGTCACCACAAAAAAAGGAACGGTTAAAAAGCCTGAATTCAATATCCAAAGCAATGTGGCCATCAGTAACCCGACGATGACACCGCTGGCCGATTTAACTACCGCTACAGATGAATTAACCTATCAAAATAGGGTTGCCGAATTTCAAGGTTTACCAATCCCCAATGGTGAGGAGGAATTTGCTTACTTCAAGGATAAAAGTTATAGTGTAAACGATGTGATCTGGAGAAATCCTGTCAGCCATAGGCAGTCAATTTCCGTTTCTGGAGGTAGTGATAAAATTACCTATTACAATTTGCTGAGCTTTAGAAATGAAAATGGTTCCTATAAATCGGTAGACCACCAGAAATTCAATTTAAGGTCCAATGTTTCAGCGAATATTACCGATGCCTTCAGTATCGATATGAATATTTCTGCAAACCAGCAGAACTCCAATCGTTTCTATTGGCCTTTCAGTACCTCATCAAATGATGATGATTTTGATGTTTCCGATTTTTATCGCGTAACTTTCAACTGGCCAAAAATGTATCCCTTCTATTTGACCCAAGATGGTACACCTAGTAATGAACCAACGGAATATCCGGTACAGACGCCAATGGGTAGCTGGCAGGCTTGGAACGTAATCGATCAGGTGATCGGCGATCGTTATATCGATCGTAAGGTGAGGCAGATCAACCCAATTCTTTCCTTGAACCTGAAACTGGATAAACTGGTTCCTGGTCTATCAACGAAATTTGTTGGTAGCTATATCGCTGAAGATTATCTGCGTAAGCGCTATATGAGTTTCCAAAAGAACTATACTTTCACTTCTTTGGATCCAGATGGAAACCCTTTTATCCCTGCGCCACCTTCGGAAGATAGGATAAACGTCTTCACCTTCAGTCAGCAAAATCCATTTATGGATTATTATACCCAACGTAAATGGGAATACCAGATGAACTTCTTCATCAATTATATGCAGACTTTTGGAAAGCATGATGTAGGTGCGACTTTGGTATTTGAACAAGGTGAAAAAGGATACACCAATATCACCTCCACTGCACAAAGCCCAATCACTGCACTGGATCAAATGCATGTCTACCCAACTGACCGCAATTTTAGGTATACCAATGGTCTGGAAGGAATTGATGCAAGGCAATCCATTATTGGTCGTTTCAACTATGCTTATGGTAGTAAATACTTAGCTGAAGCTTCTTTCCGTTATGACGGAGCGGCTTTGTTTCCTGAGCAAAAAAGATTCGGTTTCTTCCCTTCGATTTCTGCAGCATGGAGAATTTCTGAAGAAGAGTTCTTCGCTGGAATCAAGGATAAATTCTCCGACTTGAAACTTCGATTTGCTTATGGTGCTACCGGTAACTATTTGGATGTGAATGGAAATGCAATCAATCCATTCTCTTTTGCTGAGAAATATGCAACGACCACTGGTTTTATATTCGGTGATCGATACTACAATGGTTTGACTTATGGCTCAACCCCTAACCCCAACATTACCTGGACAAGGTCAGAAAGCTACAACTTAGGTTTGGATTACGGATTCATCAACAACAAATTGAATGGTTCCATTGAGGTCTTCAAACGTGCTGAAACTAATATCTTAGGTCCTAGAACCGTATTGTTGCCGGATACTTATGGTCGCGCCTTGGCGCCTGAAAACTATGCTGCGAGAAGCTATAAAGGTGGTGAGGTTTCTGTAAACTGGAATGACAGAATAGGCGAGGTTGCTTATGGCATTTCTGGAAATTTAGGATATGCCGTTGATCAATGGGATATTTTCGATGAACCTGCTGCTTATGCAGAAGGCGGACTTGAACATTTCAGATCCAGGATCGGTAGACCTAACAACGTAATCTATGGATTAAATTCATTAGGGTTGGTGCGTACGCAAGCCCAATTGGATGATTTATTGGCCAAGGGATTCAAAACTTATGGGAGGGATCCTTATTTAGGAATGATCTTATATGAAGATATCCGTGGACAGGGTTATTCTGATACCCCAGATGGAAAGATCGATGGAAATGACGTTACCTTATTGTCGACCAACAATTCTCCAAGATGGGATTATGGATTAGGTTTGAACGCTTCATGGAAAGGAATTTCCATCAATGCCCTGTTCCAAGGGGTGTTTAATTACGACCGTATGATCTCCAATCAAGAGGGTGGCGGTATGCGTCAACATGGTGGAACTTTCCGTCCCTATTACCCGATTTGGGCAGATGATGTATGGACTCCAGAAAATCCAAATGCACAGTATCCTAGACCTATCGGTTATAACTGGGCAGAGTCGGGCACGAACCCTTCTAGCTTCTGGATGCGTAGCGGAGCCTTCTTCAGATTGAAAGACCTCAATGTTGCTTACCAATTGCCAACGAGCTTCACTGAAAAAATCAAAATGAACAGTATCAATTTGTTCTTCAATGGTACTAACCTTTTTGTTTTCTCACCAATGACCGAGTTTCATGATCCTGAACAATTGAATTATGACTCATATCCATTAATGAAAACATTCACCTTTGGCTTGGACATTAAATTTTAACCGGAACTGAATCATGAAAAAAATATTATTAGTAGCACTAGGACTATCAACCATTTTTACTTCCTGTAAGAATGTGTTGGATATCGAAGATCTCCAATCCTTAGATGAAGAAAAGGTATGGAAAGACCCGAATTTAGTAAACGCATACATGGCAAACCTTTATACCGTTTTTGGTAATTGGAGTGCCGGTGCAGATGTATATAGTGAACAATTGGTGGGTGTTCCTTTCCAATTGAATACCATATCGCCGACTGCAGGCGGTTTCAAAACATGGGACTATACCAATATCCGTAAGATCAATACCGCAATCCAAAAAGTTCAGGAAAGCAGCAGCTTGAGTCAAGAGGTGAAAAACAGCACCTTGGGTGAAGCTTATTTCTTAAGGGCATTTGTTTACTTTGATATGGTCAGGCTTTATGGCGGTATTCCTTACATAACCGTACCGCAGGACCAAGCGACAGATGATTTAAATTCGCCGAGAAACTCCACAAAAGAGTCTTTCGAGCTTTTGGTGAAAGATTTAGATGAAGCCATTAAATTGCTTCCTCAAACGATCGAAAAATCATCATCAAACTATGGTAGAATTGATGGTAACTTTGCTGCGGCCTTTAAAGCAAAAGTATTGCTTTACAAAGCTTCCCCTCAATTCAACCCTTCCAATCCGTATAATAATGCATATTGGAAAGAAGCAAATGCAGCCAATAAAGCGGCTTATGACCAATTGATCAAAAACAATTATGCCCTGACAACTGATTATGCAAACATCACCCTGCAAGAAAAAGGTCCAGAGGTCGTATTCGCAGTAATCAATACCTATCCTAATAAGGTTGCTGCTTGGGATTATGGTGTGCGTCCAGGTTCAGAAAGCCGTGGCCCTGCCGGGTCGGTTCCAACCTGGGATTTTGTAAAAGAATTCCCGATGAAAGATGGTAAGCTCTATTCAGATCCTACCGGCAAATACTTTAAATCGGATGATGATTTCTTGCAATCCTATTGGATGAATAGAGATCCAAGATTTGAAAAATCCATTGTTTGGAACGGCAAGGTGTATGAAGTTTCTGGAAAAGCTGGCAAACGCCAATATACCTCCCTAGGTATTGCTGATGCCCTTGACAACTTTGGTATCAATCCTGCTGCAGGTATCAACTCAACAAATCAAGACCGTTACAGTGGATTCTTTATCTTAAAGAACAGTAAACTGTCCCTAAAACAAACGGAAGTGGAAACCCAATACGATGTAGATTTTGTATTGATGCGTCTGGCGGAAGTGATGTTGAACTATGCAGAAACTGCTAACGAAACCGGTGATCTAGGTACAGCACAGGATATGTTGAGCCAATTGAGGAAACGTGCCGGAATCGAGGCTGGTACCGATGGAAAATACGGTATCACTGCGACTAACCGCGATCAAATGCGCGAAGCTATCTTGGCAGAAAGAAACATTGAACTTTGTTTCGAAGGACACCGTTTCTGGGATCTGAGAAGAAGCCGGAAATTGAATACCTTAGATAAAGGAACCAAATTTGGTGTAGAAGCCATCGCTATCGAAGCAAATGGAGCTGAAATGGATATCAAACAGGCTAATACCTTGGCCAAAACTTATCAGTTGAAGGAAGCTAATTTCAAGTACAGCATTCTTCAAGTTCCGAAAAATGGAGTTAAGGTTAGTGAAGTACCTGATACGTATTATTTCTTCCCAATCCAACAATCTATTATTGACAGAAACCCTAAGGTGCTGCAAAATAAAGACTGGGGTGGGGAGTTCAATCCTAGCATGGAATAAGGAAATCATTTATTGGAGAAAGTGCTGCCCATTTGGGTAGCCCTTTCTTTATTGGTTGATTTTTTTAGAAATTATCATCCTATTTTATGGTTTTTATTTTGACCTGATTCGAGAATCATTCGAGACATATTCGAGAATAATTCTATCCAGTTCGAAACTTTTGGAACTTGCCCCGAATATGTCTCGAATAAGGCCTAGTTTTCCTTCAGATTTATTCAGGTTGATTCATCCTGTAAAATTAAATTTTGCTCATTAGGATTAGGTTAATAAATAACTTTTAGAGCCAAAGTTTTTAGTTTATGCAAAAATTACTTTCAACAAGCTGTTGATTAATAGATTATTTATTTTGGACTTGGTTAATTTCTTAGTAGATTTAATTATGCCAATTGAACTGAAACACCTCTGGCAATTTTATAAGCCAATTCTATTCATCAACCTGGTGTTGAGTCTTGCAATGAGCATTCAATATTTTGGCTACTTTCCCTTTGTGTTTATGACCGTTGGCTACTTAGCCTCGGCGGCATTGGTTCGATTTTTTGAAGGCAATACCAAATACCTGTTTTTTAATCTGGGATTATCCCGCAAGCATTTGGTCGTATATACCTTCCTTGCCAATCTTTTGATTTCCTTCCTCCTCATTATCATCATGCATTATGGATACAAAGGATAAAGAATTATTTGTGGACTCGGTGCAGTTCAGTTATACTGATAACAATCAGTTGCTGACTGGGGGCTATCTGGGATTGAAAGTAGGCGATATTATCGGACTACTAGGTCGCAATGGGACTGGGAAATCAACTCTCATGAAAATTATTTTTGGATCCTTGCGAGCCCACAATGCATATATCAGGGTAAATGGTCATAAAGTGAGTCAGGCTTTCCCGACCAGGGAAGTTTGTTATCTTCCCCAAGATAGCTTTTTGCCCACTTCCTTTCGAGTAAAGAAAGCCATTGAATTTATGCTATCCGATAAAGAGAGCCGGGCGAAAGTTGAAAGCGATGAGTTGATCATGCCTATCCTGAACAATAAGATTGCGGACTTGGCAGGAGGAGAGTTGCGCTATTTAGAAATCATGCTATTAATCGAACAGAAAGCAACATTTATTTTATTGGATGAGCCATTTTCTGGCATATCGCCCATTCTGAAGGAGAAAATCCAGGAGGTATTGGTTGAAAAATCCAAAATCAAAGGTTTATTGATTTCTGACCATGATTATATGAACGTATTAGATATTGCGACCGAGTTGCTGCTTTTGGAGAATGGTGGTTGTCGAAAGATAAACCGAAAGGAAGAGTTGGAGCAATTCTATGTTCCGCTGGGGACATTTGACCGTGGAAATTCCCCAGAAAACGACAGTAAAAACAGCTTTTAAATCGTGCTTATACTCCTGTAGGCTCCTTGAAATTAGTATATTTGCTTAGCATAACCTTTAAAGATAAATTACATGTCTACAATATTGATAAAGAATGCCCATGTTGTGAATGAAGGCAGCATTAAGGTGCAGGATCTTTTTATTAAAAATGGCAGAATAGAAAAAATAGCCGACACGATTGAAACCAATGCCGACCAAACCATAAACGCTGAAGGATTACATCTTTTTCCAGGATTGATCGATGATCAAGTTCACTTTCGTGAACCGGGTCTGACCCATAAAGCGAATATCTTTACAGAAAGTAGAGCAGCGGTAGCTGGTGGTACAACATCCTTTATGGAGATGCCAAATACCGTTCCCAATACCTTGACCCAAAAGTTACTTCAGGATAAATATGATATAGCGCAGGACAATTCGCTGGCGAACTATTCCTTCTTTATGGGGGCTGCAAATGATAATTTGGATGAAGTCCTGAAAACTAATCCAAGAGACGTCTGTGGTATCAAGGTTTTTATGGGATCTTCCACGGGGAACATGTTGGTTGACAATGAAAAAGCATTGGAAGCCATCTTCAGCCAAGCGCCAACCTTAATAGCGACACATTGTGAGGATGAGGCTACCATTCAAGCGAACTTGGCCAAGTTCAAAGAGCAATATGGCGAAGATGTCAGCATTGAAATGCATCCCTTAATCCGTTCTGCCGAAGCTTGTTATCTTTCATCATCCAAGGCTGTGGAATTAGCGAAAAAGAATAATACCAGACTTCATATCCTGCATATTTCAACAGCTAAGGAAACAGCATTATTTGAAAACAATATCCCTTTGGAGCAAAAACGGATTACTGCAGAAGCCTGTATCCACCATCTTTGGTTTTCTGATGCTGATTACAAAACAAAGGGCAATTTCATAAAATGGAATCCCGCAGTCAAAACTGCAGCCGATCGTGATGCTATTCTTGAGGCCGTATTGGATGGACATATTGATGTTATTGCAACAGACCATGCTCCTCATACTTTTGAGGAAAAATCTCAATCCTATTTACAGGCACCATCTGGTGGCCCATTGGTACAGCATGCCTTACAGGCGCTATTGGATCTGGTAAAAGAAGGAAAGATGACCTTGGAGCAAATGGTACAGAAAACGGCCCATAATACAGCGATTTTGTTCCAAATTGAACAGCGAGGCTATATCCGTGAAGGATATTGGGCAGATTTAGTTTTGGTTGACTTAAACAAACCATATACGGTAACTAAGGAGAATATTTTATCCAAATGTGGATGGTCTCCTTTCGAAAACCATACATTTACATCTACCATTGAACATACGCTTGTTTCTGGATTATTGGCCTATACAGATGGCAAGATTCAAGAGGTAGGTTCAGGACATCGTTTACTTTTCAATCGTTAACCTATGGATAAACGTTCATTTATTAAATCATTGGGGATAGGTTTAGCCGCCATTCCTTTGTTTGGAAAATCAGAGGCCATGGCCGTAGCTAATCAGGTCCAGCCTTTGCTAAAAGGGAAGGTCTTAAAAGCCGGAGACACTATTGGTATCATTGCCCCTGCGAGTGCCGTTACTGGGGAAGATTCCATCACCCAGACAAGAGAGGTTCTCGAATATTTTGGTTTCAATGTAAAAGAAGGGAAATATATCCGCGAACGTTATGGCAATTTAGCTGGTACGGATGATCAACGATTGGAGGACCTGCATAATATGTTTGCGGATAAATCCGTCGCAGGCATTTTATGTATCCGTGGGGGAGCTGGTGCTTCCCGGTTGTTGAAACGTATAGATTATGATATGGTCGCTAAGAATCCTAAAGCCTTATTGGGCTACAGTGATATTACGGCGTTGATTATGGCTTTCCAAGCCAAAATTGGCATGGTTACCTTCCATGGCCCTGTAGGGACGAGTACATGGAGTAACTTTGTCGCGAAGACCTTTACCGACCAATTCGTGGATAACAAATTGGTAAGCTATAGCAACCCTGCGAAAAAAGGAGATGATATCATTCAATATAAAGATAGAATAACGACCATTAATCCAGGAGTTGCAGAAGGAAAGTTATTAGGGGGCAATTTAACCTTGATTTCAGGCCTTTGTGGATCTGAATTTTTGCCAGATTTCAAGGACAGCATCTTGTTTCTGGAAGAAATCAACGAGTCTCCAGAAAAGGTGGACCGTATGTTCTGCCAGTTGATGAATGCTGGTATTCTTTCGCAAATCAAAGGATTTGTTTTTGGCAAATGTACCGATTGTTCTCCCTCAGGTGGTTATGGTTCCTTAAATCTTGACCAGATCCTAAGGGATTTTATAAAGCCATTGAATATACCATCCTATTCTGGTGCGGTAATTGGACATATCAATGATCAGTTCTTGCTGCCCGTTGGAGTTAGAGCTAGAATAGATGCCAATAAGGGTACAATAGAAATTTTAGAGAAAGCGTTAGTATAGTATGAAATTTTTTGTCATTTCCTTAGGCCTTTTGGCCGCAACGACTTGCAGTAATCCATTTTCAGGATCCTCTAATGGTAATATTCCAGGTTATAACCTGGATACTGCACAAATGAATAAGATTCATTCAACCTATAAAGAATCCGCACTTTTTTCAAGACGATTTAAACATAAAGACGTTGACTCCCTGGTGCAACTGCATAAGAAAAGCAATGTTTTTAAGATCTCTGAAATTGGTAAATCGGTTGAAGGTCGTTCGATCAATGAGTTGGAATATGGAAATGGTGACAAAAAAGTAATGCTCTGGTCGCAGATGCATGGCGATGAACCGACAGCTACCATGGCCTTGTTTGACCTGTTTAATTTCTTGGAAGGTAAGGATGATGGTTTTGATAGCGTCAGGACCTTGCTGAAAGATCAATTGAATATTCACTTCATACCCATGTTGAACCCTGATGGTGCAGAGCGATATCTTCGGAGGAATGCACAGAGCATTGACCTCAATAGGGATGCCAGAGCTGGACAGACAGTTGAAGGCGCACTGTTAAAAGCACGTGCTAAGGAAATAAAACCTCGCTATGGTTTCAATCTGCATGATCAGAATATTTATTACAATGTTCCAGGTACGAAGAATCCAGTGACCATTTCCTTATTGGCCCCCGCCTATAATACAGAGCGTGAGATCAATGAGGTTCGAGAGGGAGCGATGCAGATCATTGTGGGAATGAATAAAGTCCTGCAGCAATATATTCCAGATGCGGTTGCGAAATATGATGATACCTATACCCCACGAGGGTTTGGAGATAACTTCCAATCTTGGGGTGCAAGTACCGTATTAATTGAGTCGGGAGGCTTAAAAGGTGACCCTGAGAAACAAGAAATCCGGAAATTGAATTTCGTGATCATTCTAAATGCATTGATGGAAATAGCCCAAGGAACCTATGAAAACTATGATGCCAAAGGTTATGAAGATATCCCATTCAACGCAAGCAATATGCATGATATCGTCATTCGTGGTTTGGAATTCGGATCAGATTCTATTCCATTGAAAAGTGATATCGCTATCAGACGCAGTGAAACGACAGATGGCAGGGATTTCTTTGTGCGGGGTAGGGTTGAGGATATAGGAGACCTTCCTGAATCTTTTGGATATGATGAAGTGGATGGAAATGGCCTTAAATTTATCCAAGGTAAAATTGCCGAAAAACCCGTTCCAACATTGGAGTCCGTTACCCCGGAAATTGCCTATGACCTCTTGAAAAAAGGATATATGGGTGTACAGGTAACAACCTTAAAACCTGAACAGGCCAGCATGTTACATAATTTGCCAATCCATATTTTTGGAACCCAAGCCTTTGCAGCAACACCTTTTATAGACCTTGGTGGAACCGCCAATTTCTATATCGGTGATTCCAGCGGGACCCTAAAATACGCCGTTCTCAATGGATACCTCATAGACCTTTCCAAACCATTAAGTGAGGTTGGGCTATTGAAGAATAGGGTTTTTTAGATATGAGATGTGAGATGTGAGATGTGAGATAGAAAGGGTGCTATAGATGTGAGATGTGAGATGTGAGATGTGAGATAGAAAGGGTGCTATAGATGTGAGATGTGAGATAGAAAGGGTCTATAGAGGTAAGATGTAGGAAATGAGATAAGATAGATATTATAGAAATTATAAAAGGGGACCAATTTTGATCCCCTTTTTTTAGAGTTGATATTTCAATACTCAAATCTCATATCTCAATACCTCGTAGAGTTAATATCTCAATACTCAAATCTCAAATCTCAATACCTCGTAGAGTTGATATTTCAATACTCAAATCTCATATCTCAATACCTCGTAGAGTTAATATCTCAATACTCAAATCTCAAATCTCAATACCTCGTAGAGTTGATATCTCAATACTCAAATCTCATATCTCAATACTCCCTTACGGTTTATCCCACCATAGCTCGGTACTCAATGGTACTTCAGCTGGTACATTGGATCCGTTTTCGGTGATTTCATCAGCAGGGTAAGCTACTCTGCGTATAAATTTGTCGCCTAATACGGCGCCGATCGGTAGTTTGAAGTCTTTGTACTTGTAATCGAAGCGGCGTACATCGTTCCATGCTTCAGCATTGAGGTAGGTGACGATGTATTTTTCGCGGAAAATGTCCAATAGCGTTAGGTTTGCCTGACCTACGGAGATTGCCGTAATGTATTTTGTGGCATCTTCAGCAGGAACACCTAATTTATCCATACTGGCTTTGACACCGGCAAGGAAAGCAGCATAAGCTACAGGTTTGTTATTGTCTCTAAAAGCGGCTTCTGCTTCAATGAATTTTACTTCAGCATAAGTCAAGATCATCAATGGAGAAGATTCACTGCTTACAGGTGATTTGGAACTGATATAACATTCATCGCGAACCGTATTGGCAGCACCTACGTTACCTTGACCGCTTATTGTACCTACATAAACGCCATGAACTGTTTTTTCTGTGATCTTGGAAATTCTTGGGTCTACAATTCCATAAGTTTTACCATTCATTTGATCAATGAAATTACTTCCTAACCAACCGTCCAAGTTATTCAATAGGTTGCTGATCGAGATGGATGCCCATGGATTTACACCATCAAAGGTAGACATACCAATATCTTCAGCATTGGATTGTAATGAAGCTTGGGCAGCTGCCAAAACTTGTTTTGGATTGTATGCAGCTTTCTTGCTTATCTTGTTCAGGACGCGGGCTTTTAATCCGTTGGTCAGTTTGATCCATTTGTCTAGGTCTGCGCCACATAAAAGATCATCCTTGGCACTCAGCTCTTGGGTAGCATCCGTTTTTTTGAAATTCTCCAAAGCTTTATTGATAAGGTCGACCTGCGCTTTATATAAGTCTTCTTCGGAGTCAAAAGGAACGGTAAGGGTTTCTTCTTTTCCAAAGGCCTTGCTGAAAGGAACAGAGCCCCAAGTATCAGCGACCAAGGCCAATTGATACGCTGTCAAAGCTTGTGCGACAGCAAGGTGATGCGAAGCTCCAGCTTCTTCCGATTTGACCATAAAGTCATACAGGTCTGCTAAAGAATAAAAAAGGTTGTTCCAAGTTGAGGAGTTATTGGTGATCTGGTAAGTATCTGTATCCGAACCACCAGAAGGGCTCGCGAAATATTGCGAGTACTGATTGTTGAAATATGCAATCCTATAGTTGTTGAATGCAGCCTTATGTGTAGCTGTAGTCAATAGGGCGTTCAAAGGCGGGGTTTGAACCAAGTTAGGGTTATCGGTCATTTCGAAATAGTCCTTGCAACTGTTCAAGGAGAACAGGGCTAGGGCCAATAAGGAAATTTTACCTATTTTGATGAATTTGTTCATGATCTTAAGAATTAAAAGCCAACATTTAAGCTAAATAAGAAGCTTCTGACAGCAGGGTAAGTCATCCCTGCAAAACCTTCGATATTCGATCCACTTGCCGTGGTTGAGTTTTCAGGGTCATATCCTGAATACTTTGTCCAAAGGGCAAGATTGTTTCCAATCAAAGAAACTCTAGCGTTCTTAACAAACTTGTTTTCTAACCATTGTTGTGGTAAGCTATAGCCAATGGATACAGATCGTAATCTTAACCATGAAGCATCTTCCACAAAGAATTGGGAGTTTCCACGGAAGTTATCTCGGTAATAACCATTCCCATAATCTACACCATTTTTAGGGTCTTTTCCTTGGCCTAACCATACCTCTTTTGTGTTCTTTGAACCGTCAGCCAATACACCATCAAATACTTTGTAGTCATTTCGGTCTTCTGTATAATCAGCCTCTCCGAATGCAGCCATAAAGTTTCCTAATTGGTTGTAACGGTATTGCCCCACACGTGCATCGACCAATACATTTAAAGATAGGCTCTTGTAATTGAAGGTGTTGTTCCAGCCGCCTACCCAGCTCGGTTGAACATTGCCTAATTTCTTAGGAACTGAGGTTGATTCCAATACAGGGAAACCATTTGCACCGATCAATAGAGGACGGCTCTCGTCGTATTCACGGGTTTTATCCAAGCCCTGAGCGATTTCATCAGGAGTATAGTAACGCTTGTACGTTCTACCATAAAGTGTACCATAGGACTCTCCTGGACGGATACGCATGGAAACGGTTGAGTTCAAGTAGCCATATTCAGAAGAAACTACAATTTCATCATCTAAATCCTCGCGGATGTACAGGATCTTGTTTCTGTTGAAGGAAAAGTTGATGTCTGAATTCCATGTGAAGTTGTCCTTCTTAACAGGTGTTGTATTTAAGGTGATCTCTAAACCTCTGTTACGGATACTACCAGCGTTAATCGAAGCGGTAACAAATCCAGTTGTTGAAGATACAGGGACTTGAATAATTTGGTCCTTACTTACCGAGTTATAGAAGTTCACATCTAATCCTAATCGAGATTGTAAGAACTTCATTTCCATCCCTACCTCATAGGTGTCGGTAAATTCAGGTTTTAATTGCGGGTCACCCAATAAGGAAGGTCTTGTAAATCCGATATAACCTGTTGGCAGGTTGGTATAAGGAGCGAAACCAGCACTGGTTGAATAAGGTGCAGCGTCTTTACCGATCTGTGCGTACGACAAGCGCAATTTGGCAAAGTTAATAGCTTCAGGCATACTGAATTGGTCTGAAAGCACATAGCTTAATGTGGCAGAAGGGTAGAAGAAAGAACGATTGTTCTTGCTCAAGGTAGAGGTGATGTCATTTCTACCTGTTAGGGTTAAGAATAGATAATCTTTGTAAGCTAGGTTCAACTCACCGAAGAAGCCCATCAATCTATATTTTTCATTGTATGTGGCCGCTTTGATGATGTTGGCATTGCCTAGATCAAACCAGTTATAAACCGTTAAATCTCCACCTTCGGTAGCTGTTCTTTTAATGAATCGGTCGTAAACATCCTGTCCAACACGTAATGTAGCATTGAGGTCATCGTTGAAATCATGTTTGAAGGTTGCAATGAAAGTACTGGTCAATGCCCTGAAATTATTGTTGTAGACATTATAAAATCCGCGTCCATCAGCACCCTCAACACCATTATCATAAACTAAACGCTCATCTGCCAGTCCTTGGTAACCAATAGCTGTTCCTTCGCGATTATCCCTATAGGCGTCAATACCTACGCGGTACATCAAATCCACCCATTTTGCTGGAGAATAGGTTAGGTCAAAACCTCCGATTACGCGTAATACATCGTCTTTAAATCTGTTGGTATGTGCGACATAGATAGGGTTGTCGGTTTCACCGTAAGATTTCATGGTTCCATTTTCCATGAGGTAATCCCTTACATTGTATCTTGGGGTCCAATAGATCAACTGTTCGGCATAGCGATTGGCATTTCCGCGGTAACCTCCTGAGTTGGTCACTGCAAGGGAAGAACCACCTTTTAATTTTTCACTTAAGGTGAAATTGGTGTTCAATCGAGCTTGATAATTTTTGAAATCTGTTGCTGGTAGTACCCCATTATGTTTCAATTGGGATACAGACGTTAAAAAACTGAATTTTTCAGATCCTCCGGAGAAACTTAAGGAGTTCCGGAATTGGTTTCCGGTTTCGAATGCCTCTTCAAAAGGTTTGTATAGTGTAATTGGATGCGTAGGGTCTACTTTAATAGCTTCAGCTACCGTAGGTCCCCAAGCAGGCCAGAAATCATCTTTATCATAAACACCTTTCCATCCTTGGGTATAGGTGTCCTGCATTTTAGGGAATTTGTTGACATTTTCAAAACCAACTGTTCCTTGGTAATCAATTTTCAAAGAACCAGCTTTACCACTCTTTGTAGTAATGATGACAACACCATTTGCACCACGAAGTCCATAAAGTGCGGTGGCGGCTCCACCTTTAAGGATATTGATGGTTTCAATATCATCAGGGTTGATATCCACTGAACGGTTACTCATACCACGTACTTCGGCACCACCTTGTGTAGAGGTCGAGTTATCCATTAGGATACCGTCGATTACGAAAAGAGGTTGATTATCGCGGGTAGGGTCGATGGAGTTAATACCACGGATTTGGATATTTGCACCTTGACCAGGCGCACCACCGGTAGAGCTGATGGTCGCACCGGCTATTTTACCTTGTAATGCATTGACCAAGTTGGGTTGTTTGTTGGAGTTCAAAGTGGCACTGTTCACACTTTGGGCTCCATATCCTAGCGATTTTTCACTTCTTTGGATACCTAGAGCTGTCACTACAACTTCATCGATTTCACTGTCATCGTGTTGAAGTTGAATGGAAATGTTCGTTCTTCCGCTGATAGGGACTTCCAAAGGAGCGTATCCTACAGCACGGATTAACAGCGTTCCGCTGCTTGGTGCATTCAAAGTAAACAATCCGCTCTCATTACTGGAAGTACCTTGCTGTGTGCCTTTTACAAAAATGGAGGCCCCAACAATGGGTTCACCTTCGGCGTTGGTCACCTTTCCAGCTATGGACAATTGTTGCGCGGAGAGCATCTGAATGGAACATAATGATGCAACCGCAATTGATAAGCAAGTTGGTAAATTCATCTTTAGAGTTATTGGTTATTAGATAAACGAATATAACGGATTCATGTTAAAAACAATGAAAAATTTGCAAAAAAATGCAAAGGACATTATTGTTAAGTTACTCTATTTGCGAAATATTGAGGGATTTGTTAAAAACCTTGCGTTTTTGTGAAGATTTTGCTAAAAAAGAGAAATAAATAATGAATATTTATAGGATGTGGAAAGAGGATAGGGTTTTGTTTGTAAAGGGCTGTAAAAGAGATAATCCCTCCGATCCTTTTGCTTGATAAGTGGATCTGCATCACTGAAAGCAATGGCAAAAAAAACATAAATAGATTCTTTGTTACTTTTGAAGCCCAAAAGTAACCAAAAGGCTTCGGCTCATTTAATATGGCTTTTCGCACCAGCCAGCACACATGAAAAGAATGCCTTGATGTCGGGAATATCTTCCTCAAGAACACCCCATCAAAAGGGATGTTCTTGAGGAAGCATTCCAAGGCCAATCCCATCGCACAGGACAACGGCATTCTTTCCATTTTTCCGCCATTGGAAATGAGCCGGTTGCTAAAGGGCTTCCTTCGGAAGGTGGAATGTTCCTTAAGTGACTAACAATGCAGAATTCTTGCAATAAAGAGAACCCTAGAAGGGTTCAATTATTTTAGCAATCCCATCGCACAGGGCAATGGCATTCTTTCCATTTTTCCGCCATTGGAAATGAGCCGGTTGCTAAAGGGCTTCCTTCGGAAGGTGGAATGTTCCTTAAGTGACTAACAATGCAGAATTCTTGCAATAAAGAGAACCCTAGAAGGGTTCAATTATTTTAGCAATCCCATCGCACAGGACAACGGCATTCTTTCCATTTTTCCGCCATTGGAAATGAGTCGGTTGCTAAAGGGCTTCCTTCGGAAGGTGGAATGCTTATTTCTAGAACCCACAGCGTGGGTGAAATCTTTTTAGGAATTTAAACCGTTTTACGGCCAACCCCCAGCGGGGTGACATGTTTTTCAATAAATCTTCTAAAAAAAAACAGTTCTTTCGCTGTGCTCAAGATGACCACGACCCACAAAAAATTAAAGAATAGATTCTTCGTTTCACTCTGAATCCCTCTTTAGTGCATGTGCAATTCTGTACGATCAATGGAAAATCTGTACGCCAATTCAATATTAGTTTTCTTAAATTTTGAAAATTCGCATCGGAGATGCTTCGTTACACAACATGAACACAGAAACCTAGACTTAATGACATTGCTCATTCATTTTGGGTCAAAAAAAGGCGGTCAATCTGACCGCCTGATGTTGTATAATAATTGGTTCTTAATATCCTGGGTTCTGCTGTGCTTCAAGTCCTGGATTTGCATTGATTTCCACTTGTGGAATAGGGAGAATGGTTTTGAAGAAAGTCCTATTGATGGATTTTTGTCTATGTGACATGGTAACTCCAACATGTTCATCATTGAAGGTGATCGTTTTATTTGTACGGATCATATCCCAATAACGTTGACCTTCGCCGTAAAGCTCCTTGCTCTTTTCATCCAAGATCATGGCTTCTGTAACAGTTGCAGCCGTTGCTGCTGCCAATTCAGGAGCACGTTTGCGGATTTCGTTCAGGTAGTTCGCCGCTTTAGCTTTGTCAGGAGATGGTTTTTTCAATGCTGATTCGGCCGCATTTAAATAGACTTCAGATAAACGGGCTACTTTAATATTGACAGCCGTATAAGTATCCTTGCCATCCCCATCTTTTTCAACTGAGCCTACGTACTTATAACATGCTGCCTGACGGTCCAATTCATCTTTGGTGAATATTCCCCAACGCACATCATCTTCATCTTGTCCTAAACGTGATAAGAAATAGTCTGAAGCTGTGAAATTACCAAGTGCATTGTTATCCTTATTCTTCAAATAATAGAAACCCAAGGATGCGGACCCTAAATCGCCTTGATCTTTGGCTAAGGTGATTTCAAAAATCGACTCTTTGCCAAATTGATTTGCCCAAGAAGGTACCCATTCGCTGTTGGAGTATAAGGAGTAAACCTTGGAGTCAATGACTTCTTCGGCTGCAGCCAAAGCTTTGTCAAAATCTCCCATGGTCATGTAGACCCTTGAAAGGATAACCCTATTGGCATAGTAATTTATGTAACCATTTGCCTTTGTTTTAGGAAGCAACTCTGCTGCAGCAGTTAGATCCTTTATGATCTGCCCATACACTTCAGAAACTTTATTACGCAAGGGTTGAGCAGAGGTACTTAATGCTTCAGTAACAATAGGAACCCCTAATGCATTCGGGTCTTGTGTATAGGTTTTTCCGTAAAGTTTGACCAATTCAAAATGTAATAAGGCACGGATGGTCAAAGCTTGACCTTCAAAATTATTGAAATCCAGTTCAGTTCCGGCTGCTTGGAGGTCATCAATACTTTTGATGATATTGTTTGCTTGCATGATGGCATTATATCCATCTGCCCAGAAATCAGAATAGTTGTTGTTATTGACGGAGTGGTTGAATACATATAATGCATCTAGCCCGCGGCCTTGGGAGACAATGGTAAGATCACCTCCTTTTGCATCTCCGTAGAGCATTAAGTTTCGGCCAAATAAGCTTGATTTTACAATCTGTCTTGTCAAACCATTGATCATCACCTTCGCATCGGCAACTGTTTGAATGGTTACACTGGAATCGGTGGAGTTGGTTGGTTTTACATCCAAGAAATCCTTACAAGAAAACAACGATAAACTTGCAAGTGCTATGATATATAATGAATTCTTTTTCATGATGATAATAATTGAAGGTTATAGACTAACTTCTAATCCGAAGGTGTATGTTTTTCCGAAAGGAGTTTCCCAACCTCTTGTTCCAAACTGGTTAACCTCAGGGTCAGCCCATTTAAATTTAGAAGCGGTTAATAAATTAGTACCATTGAAGAAGATCCTAGCATTGCTAAATCCAATTTTGCTGACTACTGCACTTGGCAATCGATATGATACATTCACGTTTTTCAAGCGCAGGAATGATGCATCGTATAGGTGCCGGGTGGAGCGTGTGATACCATCTTCTGGGTCATTTCCACTGACAAAAGGGTAAAGTGCATCTGTGTTATCTGGTGTCCATACGTTCTGTATGGCGTAATATGAACGGATCCTTTCCCAGTAATAACCATCTTCTGCAACATCTCTTGAGCCCGCATCAAATAACTTCCCACCGATTTTATAAGTGAAGTTTAAGCCCAAAGAGAAACCTTTGTATTCTATATCGGTATTGAAACCTCCATATGCTTTAGGGATCGGAGAGCCAACGATAACCTGTTTTGCATCGCTTACCTTATTGGTAGCACCACGTCCGTTGTGCAAGAATTCTCCTTCTGTACCATCATTGGTATACCACATTGGCTTACCATTGCTTGGATCTACACCTGCCCATTCAGCCATGTAATATGAATACACATCTTCCCCTTCTTTGTACATGAATTGCACTCTTGAATCTCCACCTGTTGGGTCCCACCAAGTGATATCTTTACCACCATAAAGTTTCGAAACTTTCGATTTCAGGAAAGAGGTATTGACATTAGCGGACCAACGGAAATCATCTTTTTTGATGAGGTCTCCACCTATTGAAATTTCAAGGCCTTTATTGTTGATTTCCCCAACATTCAGAAGAGTAGAGTTAAATCCGGTTACTAAAGAGATGTTGACATCCTGTAATAGGTCTTTTGAATCTCTATTGAAATATTCAACGGTTCCATAAAGTCTATTGTTGAACAAACCAAATTCAGCACCTACGTTGAAGGTATGGCTCTTTTCCCATTTCAAATCCTTGTCTGCAATGGTAGTCAAGATTCCACCTGGTTGGTCCATGTAGTTATATCCATACGAAGCCAAGGATCTCCAGCCGAAATTCGAAGTAGGAAGAGTTCCATTGGTACCATAGGAAGCTTTTAGTTTTAGGAGATTGATTTCTTCGATATCCGAAATGAAGCTCTCATTTTTTAGGTTCCATGCAGCAGACAGGGACCAGAAATTACCCCAACGGGTATCAGGGCCTAATCTGGAGTTACCGTCCCTTCTCAGGGATCCTGAAAGGAAATAAGTGTTTTTAAAGTTGTATTCAGCTCTAGAGAATACAGACATCATATTATTCCCCCACATATATGCATCAGCGTCTTTGATACCGGCAGTAGCTACGGTATGCAGCGAACTGGAAGGCAAGTTGGAACCACTTGCAAATTGATAATTTGTTTCATTCTTTTCAGCTTCAAATCCTACCAATAAATCTAAGGTATGTTCCGTAGCAAAGGTTTTGTTGTAATTCAAGGTTGAAGAAGAAATCAACTTCTTGTAATTCGTGCTGTACTCAAAAACAGTTCCGTTAGCTGTAGCACCATAAGTAGTATGGTAATGCAAAGGGCTATAATATAAATGATCCTTAACCTCGGCATTATCGTAGGAGAAGATGGTTTTACCGGTCAATTCCGGAAGGAATTTTACAGTCAAGGATGGAGCAGCAACAATACGAAGTGTCTTTGAATTATTTTCCCATTGTTTATCATAGTATAATGGGTTGTAACCTAAAGAATTATAACGTGTTGTGTATTCTTTGCCTGTCCTGTAATCCGTAGGCCAATAGAAAGGGAACAATAGGTTGTTTGCAAGGTACATATAGTTTGTCCCTGTGTTACGCGTGTCATTGTAACCTTCCTTGTTGTTATGGTTTAAATTGAAGTTGGTGGCAAATTCGACTTTTTCAGAAAGTTTTTGGGAAAAATTCAATCGGCCGCCGATTCTTTCAAACTCATTGGTATAGGCTCTGCCTTTGTCGGTTGTATAAGACAAAGAAGAATAATATTTAGTTTTATCGCTAGCACCACTCACAGCAAGGTCATTGGTCTGATATTTTCCAGTGCGGAAAAGAGCGTCATTCCAATCAAAATATTGACCGTCTCTATTTTCAACACCGTCCGTTTTACCCTTGATGATAATTTTATCATACAAGCCGGTTCCTTCGCTAGAGAATTCATAGCCGTGGATCCCGAATCTCGTATTCATACGGTTTAAGGCATATTGATTTGCCTGTTCTTGGGTGTATCCGTTGGAGGTTCTGTAATCGTGGAAAATTTGGTAGAAGTACTGGATCTGTTCCTGAGGATTTCCAGGTTTGTAGTTGTCGGTCGCCCAATTAGGAGTTACGGCATAGGAGGTACGGAAATCGATTTTTGGTTTTCCGGCTTTTCCTGATTTAGTCGTAATGATCACTACCCCATTTGCTGCACGCGAACCATATAATGAAGCTGCCGCGGCATCTTTCAGAATTGAAATGGATTCAATGTCATTAGGGTTAATGGTGGCCATGATATTGTTGCTGCTTCCCGAAAGAGCTCCACTCATTTGGCCCACATTTCCAGAAACTACCGGTACTCCATCCACTACATATAAAGGTTCGTTGGAGGCGTTCATGGAACCGATTCCCCTAACCCGGATACTGGAGGTTGATCCAGCCTGGCCCGAAGTCGTATTGATCTGAACACCTGGTATGCGACCAGTTAAAGCTTGTTCGAAGGAGGTAACGGGAATGTCTTTTGCCTCTTTTTCATAATTTACGGTTGCTGCCGAACCTGTAAAGGAGCTTTTCTTGGCAGTACCATAAGCAACAACCATAACTTCATCGATGGCTTGGTCATCTTGATTTAAGGTGATGTTGATGGCTTTTCTTCCGTTCAGTGGGATTTCTTGGCTTGTGTATCCTATATAAGATACAACCAATGTGGCATTGTGATCTGCATTTAGAGAAAACAAGCCATTCTCGTTGGTACTGGTACTGATTGTTGTTCCTTTCACAGATACAGTTACTCCAACGAGCGGAGTGCCATCTGATCCAGAAACTTTCCCAGCCACAGCGATTTGTTGCGCATTAACGACCTGCATAGACGTGCAAGCCACTACGCACAAAGTTGTGAGCAAGTGATGTTTCATAATTTTGGTAATTTGTTATTCTTAGGTAATCTGTTTTTCTAGGTAATGTGTTTTTTGGATTTTTTGTCCAATTTATATTTTTAAAATTCCAATTCCAGGACGGTTGGGAAGAATGCAATTCCCATCTCTTACCTGCATACCGTCGTAGATGTCATTTGCAATCAATAAGGCCCCATCCAAATCTGCCCAATCCACTAATGGAGCTAACTGAGCTGCTGCGGTAATGGCACAGGAGGTTTCAGTCATACAACCCAACATCACTTTCATATCTAAAGAGCGGGCTAATTCGGCCATTCTTTTGGCTTCACGCATGCCAGTACACTTCATCAATTTGATGTTGATGCCTGTATAAACATCTTTTAGAGCCGGCACATCGGCAAGGCGCTGGCAACCTTCGTCCGCAATCGTAGGGATTGGAGAACGTTCAGTTAGCCAAGCATTTTCATCGATCATTTCCTTTGGCATCGGTTGTTCCAGGAAAACAACGTTTCTTTCCTTTAACCAATGGGACATTTCCAAAGCTTCTTCCTTGTTCTTCCAGCCTTGGTTGACATCGGCACATAAAGGGACATCCGTTACTGAACGGATCGTATCAATGATCATTTTGTCTGTATCTAGACCAAGTTTTACTTTCAAGATCTTGAATTGCTCAGCCTCAGCTACTTTTTTGCGGATCATTTCTTCCGTATCTATTCCAATGGTATAGGAAGTTGGCGGAATAAGATCAGGGTTTAATCCCCATATTTTATAAAATGGCTGGCCCATTATTTTGCCTAATACATCGTGTAATGCGATATCGACAGCAGCTTTAGCTGCCGTGTTCTTAGCATCGACCTGATCGATGTATTGAAGGATTTCTTCGGTTTGGAAAGGGGAGTTGAACCTAGAAAGATCAATCTTGTTCAAGAAATTCATGACCGATTCCTGGGATTCCCCAAGGTAAGGGGGCATGCTTGCCTCGCCATAGCCAATAATGCCATCATATTCGAGTTCAGTCAAGACAACAGGGGTTGTTGATCGACTAAAAGAAGCTACGGTAAATACATGGCGTAGTTCAAGCGTATAGGGCTTGAAACGCAGGGTAAATTTCCCCATATTTTTGCTTTGCCACTCGTTGCTGTTCATGGTTATTTTTGGTTATAGTAAGGGTTTTCTTGTATTTTTTGCACTTGCTGATCTTTCACGCCGATATATCTTTTTGCTGCAACGACGGTCCTGGTCTGGAAGTCATCGTAGTTTGCGGCATCTTTCAACATGGAGTTGATACGAACGGTTCCTGCCGAATGTATGAATTCACCATTTCCAATATATAGGGCAACGTGGGTAACACGCGCATTAGGATTGCTGTTTTTGCCAGAAGCAAAGAACAATAAATCAGCCGGTTTCAAGTTTTTAAGTGCTTTTTTAGCGTCGAAATGTCCGTCTTTATCTAGGATGTCAATTTTTTGACCAGCCAATACCTGCTGAGATGCATCTCTCGGGATGATGTAGCCATTCATGTAATAAGCAGTTTTGGTAAAACCACTGCAATCTACACCCTTAACAGATGTTCCGCCCCAAAGATAAGGTAGCCCCATCATGGTTTTGGCACTGCTGATCACATTGTCTGCCGTCAGTTCTCTTGAGCCTAACCATTTGTCGAATGTTAATGCTTCATCTTTTAGGATAAAGGCAATACGATGGTCGGGATAAGTTACTTTATAATAGTTACCTTCTTCAGCTAATAAGCCTAGGATATTTCCATAAACCAGGTCAGAAACCCGGACACTTTTTGGGTCAGCTTGAGAAAGTGATTTTCCAAATTCAGCTGTGTAGATTAATTTGGGAAGCTTTCTCCATTTTTCTAAAGCGGCATGATCCATTGCTGCAATAGAGGAGGCTGGAACATATGAAATATAGCCTTCAGGAGTTCTTGCTCTATATTCACCATCAACTTTTTGCAACAGGTCAACCTCTGTTCCAAGAATGGCCTGTGTTGCCATTTCAGAGGCATTTCCTGGTTTTGTTCTAAAGTTTGCCACCGAAAGATTGACGACTCCATGAACTTTTTGACCTACGGTAGAGTCTGGAAGGGCATTGATTCGGATCGTTGCAGGAATATTAGCTGTTTGAGACTTGATGAAGTTGCTGGCTTCAGCAACACTCGACTCAATGACATACTGATTATTGATCGCATTTGCTTGCGTAAGGGCAACGATTTTGGTTCGTTTATCCGGAGCAAATTGTTGTTTGGCGTCTTGTACGATCTGATCCACTTTTTTATAGATCGTGGAGTCTGTTTGTGCGAAAGAAATATTGTTCAAACAGAAAAATGTGCAGAATAGCGCAGTGATACGTATCATCATTCTAGTCTTTAATAATTGTTATCTTGGTAAAACCGCATAAATATGCGAAAAATAGACTGTAATTAAGCGTATTTTTACGTTTTTTCCAAATAATTAACTGGAAATAACGCATAATTTACAATCGTTTAATCCTTGTTCTTTGTAAATTGTATTCCTAATATTGTAATTACTATGCATTCAAGAAGAAAATTTATAAAACAAGGTATCATAGGGGCTGCCAGTATAGGTACAGTAGCTTCTGCTATTTCCTGTCAAGCGACAGAGAAATCCACGAAATCGGTTCGTAAACCTATTGTGATTTCCACTTGGGATTTTGGTGTTGCTGCCAATCAAGCTGCTTGGGAAATCCTGAAGAAAAATGGTCGGGCCCTTGATGCGGTCGAAGCAGGTGTGAAAATCCCTGAAGCCGATCTAAAGAATGTAACAGTGGGAAAAGGTGGTTATCCGGACCGTGATGGACATGTGACCTTGGATGCATGTATTATGGATGAGCTTGGTAATTGTGGTTCAGTGGCGGCGATGGAAGATATTGCCCATCCTATCTCGGTAGCGAGATTAGTGATGGAAAAAACGCCACATGTGATGTTGGTTGGTGCCGGAGCAAGGCAATTTGCACTGGAGAATGGATTCCAGGCCGAGAATTTATTGACCCCCAGTTCTGAGGAAGCTTGGAAAGAGTGGTTAAAGGAAAAGAACTACAAACCGGTCATGAACATTGAAAATAAATCATTTGCCACGGAAAGACTGCCGGGAAACAAATATAACCATGATACCATAGGCATGTTGGCCCTAGATGCTGACGGTAATCTTTCTGGAGCCTGCACTACCAGTGGCATGGCTTTTAAAATGCATGGCCGAGTAGGCGACAGTCCAATTATCGGAGCAGGTCTATATGTTGATAATGAGGTTGGAGGAGCTACTTCAACCGGTGTGGGAGAGGAAGTGATCCGGAATGTAGGTAGTTTTCTGGTGGTAGAATTAATGCGTCAAGGTTATTCCCCTGAAGATGCCTGCAAGGAAGCGGTTATGAGGATCGTCAAGAAAAAACCTGAAATTGCCAAAGATATTCAGGTAGGATTTCTAGCCTTAAATAAAAATGGTGAATATGGTTCATATGCATTGCAAGATGGATTTACTTTTGCCATCTGTGATGAAAAACAACAAGATCTGATAGAAAAAGGTAAGTTCCATTACAAGCCGAAATAAGAAATTTTTATAAAAGGTGCTAGGCAGAAACATTATTTGTTTCTGCCTTTTTTTTGTCCTCTTAATAAAGGCTTAAAAGCTTGTTCAATTTGCTAATTCCTTGGTTTTTATCTTGTTGCTTAACATAGAGTTTAACCAAAGCCTCATTAGTAATATATTCTTAATATCTTTTTAATTAAACTGTATTAATTCAAAGGTAAATTTGGTGGTGAATTCAAAATTAAAACTCAGGAAAAGTCTTGATTTTGAGCCAGACTTATTATGATGCGAAATAATTGGTTTTTATATAATAAATATTAAGTTAATGATTAAGAGGTTATTCTTTGTTCTCGCAGTTGCGTTATTGTTTTTGGGTTCATGTCGGAAAGACTTCAGTAATATCCAAGTTAAGCAAGAACAATCTGTTTTGTTTACCAGTAAGATTACTGGCCAGGTTCAGACCCGTATGTCAGGTACGCAATGGGATGAAAAGGATTCCATTTCAATTTTTATGTATCAGGGAGAGGCTCTGACAGCAGGCAATGTGATACCTGTGGGGTTCAATAAACAGTTTTTAACGCAAAGGAACGGGAATTTTTCTCCCAAAACATCGGCAGACGCCATAGATTTTCCCAAGGATAAGCAAGTTAAGTTTGTTGCATTTTATCCTTTTCAACGAAGATCTGATCTGCAGAGGGAATTGAACATATCCAATCAGCAACAACAGGCTACCATTGATTATATGATTGGGCACAGTGCTAATGCCATGGGCTATCAGCAGGGGCCAGTTCAATTGAATTTTGAAAGACTGATGGCCAAGATCCAGGTTCGAGTAAAAGGAGTGGGGATCAATGCGGTTAATGCAAAAATAAGCTCTTTACGGACGGAAGCAATTTTTCAAATTGATCAGTCTCAGTTAACCCCTCGTCAAGTCTCCAAGGACGTGGAGGGTAAGGTCCTGTCTACAGGACTAGAAACGGTAATCGAATGGGTCATTTTTCCTGGAAAATTGAGTGGTCAATCCGTAATGGTGTTTACTAGTAATAAAGGAGATCGTTATACCTGGGAAATTGGCAAGTTGGCAACAGATTATGTGCGGGGAAATAGATACCAGTATAGTATCGATTTGACTGATGATGGTACGGTGGATCCCAACCCGACTGTCTCTTATATGGAATTGCCAGTCATTTCAAATTCAGCAGATCTTGAATATAATTTTAAGATGACTCCTGATCGTTCCAAACGAAATTTTTCAATGCTTTACGACAAGAAAAATAGGGTTGCTCACTGGGTGGCCTATCCATTGAGTGGTGACTATTTAGGGGGGCAGTCTCGTACGGACAATTGGGCCTATGACCCTAGCTTTTCCAACTTTACTCAACCTTTATTATCCAGAGGTTTTGGAATCGGAGGGATAGACCGTGGTCATCAGATCCCGAGTGCAGATAGGACAAAGAATTATGCCGAAAACTCCACGACATTTTATTATACCAATATGACTGCTCAGAACAGCTCATTGAACCAGGGGCTGTGGGCAAGATTGGAAAATCAGATCCGTTCTTGGGCAAGGAATTCGGGGGTGGATACCATGTATGTAGTAACAGGAGCCGGAATCAGGGATGGCAATGCTCCTGTAGAATATGTGAAGGATAATAGAGGTGAGGATGTTGCAAAACCAAAATATTACTATAAGGCTTTGGCCGTAAAAAGGGGGCAGGATTATTATACCATAGGTTTCTATATGGAAAATAAGGCTACGCAGGCCAGTGCCCATTTTAACAGTTATCGCATGACTGTAGCGGAATTGGAAAGGAAGACTGGACATCGCTTTTTTCCGGGGCTTCCGGAAGCGACAAAAAGCATGATCAATAATGCGATCTGGAGATAGGACTTACTATAAATCAAATAAATAAATTACAATGAAAACAAAACAATTATTAGCTGCAACCCTGGCGTTTATCGCCTTGGTATCTTCTTGTAAAAAAGATGATTACAGGAAGTTGGAGAAAACCAATCCATCGGAAGTTAAGTTCACTTCTAGGATTCTAGGTACAACTGCAACAAAAGCAAATGGAAATGCGTGGGATGCAAATGATGAAATTGGTGTATTTATGAAGCAAGGTACAGGATTGTCAAATATCTTGGCGGCGAACAAAAAATACATCACCAATGGAAACGGGAACTTTACGGCAACGGGAGGTGATATCATCAATTATCCTGAAACTGGGCAGGTAGATTTTATCGCATATTATCCTTTTTCAACTGCGATAAATGGAACTAGATTAGATTTTAATGTTACGGATCAGAGCAATTTAGCGAAGATTGATGTGATGTATTCAGACAATGCAAAGAATTTGGGGAAAAATTCGGGTCCTGCAAGTTTGGAATTTGCACATAAGTTGACAAAAATCGAGTTGATTGTTAAGGCTGGAACTGGCGTGAACAATTTAACAGGTTTAAGAGCAGCTTATAATAATGTACCTACCGTTTCAAGTATGGAACTTTCGACAGGAGCTATCGCAGCAGGAACTAGCAATGCAAATATCAACGCAAAGGTTACAGCTCAAAATGCGGATCAATTTGTTGAAGCTATCTTAATTCCTTCTGATTATAGTACAAAAGAGGTTGTGTTTACAGTTGGATCTGATAATTATAAATGGACTTTACCGGCAAACTTGAACTATGAAGCTGGTAAGAAATACACTTATAATATCACTCTTCAGGTAGGCGGATTAGTTGCCGTTACTGGAAATGCGATTATCACAGATTGGACCTCAGTTACTGGTGGAACACATACTATTGGCAAAGATGGTGGTACAGTTACTCCTCCAACTCCTACTGGTGTTGAACAAACTATTTTTGAAGAAACTTTTGGTGATATCTCAATGGATGATAGGTCTAAAAGGTTTAGAATCGGTCAGTATACTGGATTTTATAATAAGACCGTAAGCTATTCAGATCTGTATACTGCAGAATATGCCGACATCCGTAGAACCACTACCATGGATGCCCATGTTTGGTTGCCAGCAAATAGAACCACAGGGTTAAAGATCCAAAACATTAATACAACTGGCTTTACTAATTTAAAACTGACCTATTCAATGGCTTCAAATCGTCCTGGACAGAAGGTGGAGAATGTGAAAGTTAAAATCAATGGTCAAGAAATGCAACAACCTGGCGTATTGGGAGGTCAAAACTCTTTCTCTACTCAAACTATTAACACAGGTATTCCTGCAGCTCCGATCACTATTGAATTTGATGCGATTTCAGCATTAAATGAGGGTGGTTATCGTATCGATAATATCAAATTAGTAGGAACAAAATAATCATTTTAATCAAGGTTGGGGGATAAAATTCCCCTTCCTTGTTCAATGAAACCTTTCGAATATTAAAGAATATGCAAAGGATTTTTTCCATAATCTTTTTGTTGACTTGCTTTTGTGTAGCCGTCTTGGGGCAGGAAGGAATTCAACTATCAGGTAAGGTGGTCCACAGCCGCACGAAAATCCCCTTGGTGGGTGTTTCGGTTTACTTGGAACAGAACAAGATGAACAGCAGTAGCAACGAGGAAGGGGAGTTTGTCTTTGTCAACTTGAAATCCGGACCTGAAAAATTAATCATTCAGTCAGCTGGATTTAGAAACTATGAGATGGAATTTGAAATTAAGGATTCCAGTTTCATGAGATTGGAGGATATAGAATTGGTTGCTGAAAATCAGATCGATGTGCAGACCGTTCTGGGTGTGATAGATGATGATATCATTTCCTCGGAAGGGGACATGAGCTCACAAGATATTCAGGCATCCGTTATTCTCTCCAATGACCTTTACCTGAATAAAGTAGGGTTTAAGCTCTTTCCTTATCGTTTTAGAGTTCGTGGATACGACCCACATTACGAACAGATCTATATCAACGGCATTTTGGCGAATGACCAATACCGCCGAGTTTTTAATTACGCTTCAATCGGAGCGTTAAATGACCTGACCCGAAATGGGGATGTGGTCAATTACAATCAAATAGGAACATACACTTTCGGAACCATTGGAGGTTCTGAAAACATCAATATGCGAGCAAGCTCCTATGCAAAGGGAGGGAAGCTCACACTGTCCTATACGAATAGGAACTATTATGCACGCTCCATGTTCAGTTATTCAACAGGGCTAAATGAAAAAGGTTGGGCATTTACGGGTGCTATCGGTGGTAGGTTTTCTGATAAGGGATTTATTCCGGGGACATCCTATAGAAACTTTTCCTATGCATTGTCGATGGAAAAACAATGGCAGGGCGGCGATCATTCGCTTTCCGTGCTCAGCTTTGGTTCACCAGTAGTTCGGGGCCAACAAGGATCCTCTTTTCAGGAGGTCTATGACTTGGTCGGTGATAATCTATATAATCCAAATTGGGGCTATCAAAATGGTAAGATCCGTAATTCAAGAATGGTCCATGCCTATGATCCGACCTTGGTCATTTCCCATCGCTGGAAAATTGATGACAGGAGCAGTTTGACCTCTGGAGGTATTTTACATTATGGTCGATACAGTAATTCGGCATTGAACTGGTATAACGCCATGGATCCACGACCTGATTATTATCGTTATTTGCCCTCCAATTTTTCAAGGTTTACCCCTAGACTTGACATGAGGACTATCGAACAGTATACCCAGCTTTGGAAATCTAGGGACCCTAAGGTCACTCAGTTGAACTGGGAAGAAATGTACCGTCAGAATCTGAATCCTGAGAATATTAGAAAAACGAACGGTGCTGCTTTGTACACCTTAGAACGCAGGCATTCTGACCTGATGGAAGGGACAGTGAACATAACATTCAATAAGCTTTATCAAAATAATTTTAATCTAACAGCAGGTATTGAGGCTAGAAAGACGAGATCATACCAGTATAAGACCATAGATGATCTGCTGGGAGCCGACCATGTCGTTGATCTAGACAAGTTTGCCGAACGGGAGAATCCAGGTAATGAAAATGTCAAGCAAAATGACCTTCTTTTTCCCAACCGAAAGGTTTATGAGGGCGATATTTTCGGCTATGATTACGATATAGATATTCAGGCTGTGAATGCATGGTTGAGTAATGGTTTTCAATCCAGGAATTTAGAGTTTTATTACGGAACAAAAATCAGCTATACCGATTTTCGTCGGGTTGGAAATATGAGGAACGGCCGGTTCCCTGACCATTCGTATGGGAAAGGTCCTAAATATGACTTTGTGGATTTTACGGTAAAAGCTGGCCTGACCTATAAGTTTGATGGCCGGAATTTCCTTTCTGCCAATTCTGCCTATATCACAGAGCCACCAGCTCCCGATCGATCATATGTGATGCCGCGGGTTACAGACCGCGTCGTTAAAGGACTTTCTAGTGGCAGGATCCTCCATAATGATATCAATTATGTTTTTTCCTTACCGCATCTATCTGGGCGGCTGTCACTCTTCCAGACTAATTTCTATGATCATTTGGAACGGATGAATTATTACCATGATTCCCAGCGGACCTTTGTCTTTCACAACCTAAGTGGAGTTGATCGAAAACATCGAGGAATAGAGGCAAGTGTAACCTATAGTCTGAACCAAAACTGGAATTTCGATTTTATTGGTACCCTAGCTGAATATTACTATAGCAACAATCCCATGGGGACCATGAACTCAGAAAATGGCCTTATGGTGAATTTGGAGGAGAAAGTTTACATGAAGAACCTCTTTGTCTCTGGAACGCCACAGGCAGCCGGAATCTTTGCTGCCAGGTATTTCTACGATTACTGGTTCCTCGAGATGAGTGGGAATCTTGTCAGCTGGAACTACATGTCCTCTGCTGCTTTGAGGAGAATGGCTTCAGTATATTCCACGGTGAACCCCTATCAAGATAGTTATGAATCATATAGGAAATTGACAAGCCAAGAGAGGCTGAAAGGAAATTTTACCTTGGATGCCTCGGTTGGGAAGTTGATCTACCTTCGGAACCGACGTGCCTTGAACTTCAATCTGTCGATTATGAACTTACTGAACCAAAAAAATGTTGGGACTGGCGGTTATGAACAAGGTAGGTTGGACCTAGTATATCCAGATAGGTTCAATTCTCGATATTTCTATATGCAGGGTTTCAATGTGTTTTTTAATACAAGTTATAGGTTTTAATAAAGTTATTAGATGAAAAATATTAGGTTAATCTATTTGTTCTTATTCAGCATGCTTTTCTTGGCATGTGAACGCGAGTATACCCCACCACCTTTGACTGAACCGGTCTATAAGGGGAAACCGGTTAACATCAGTATAAAACAGTTAAAAGAACGATTTAAGGATATTAAGGATCCGGTATTTTTGGAGGAGGAATTAATCATAAAAGGGATTGTGACTGCAAATGATGAATCTGGCAACATCTATAAGCAAATCTATGTACAGGATGGAACGGCAGGCATTTATTTAGGCGTGGAACAAAATTCGGTCTATGTGACCTATCAGGTTGGTCAGGAAGTTTATGTGAACCTTAAGGACTTATATATCTTAAAGTATGGTGGTGAATTGCAGATCGGTTTGGGGACCACCAATGCCAATAGGATTTCCTGGCAGAGTTTTCAGGATAAGGTCAAGATGAATTCATGGCCAAACCCAGCGAATGTAAAATATAAAGAAATATCGTTTGATAAACTGACGGACGATCTGGTCCATCAAATCGTTGAAGTAAGGGACATACGTTTTGTCAATGGCGGAAAAAGGACCTTTTCGGAAAAAAATGCCACCAGCAATGAGGAAATAAGGGATCAGGATGGGAAAGTGCTGGTTGTTCGGACGAGTAATTATTCGAATTTTTCCCAGGACCTATTGCCTAGGGGGATCGGTAGCCTTATTGGGATATTAGGAAGGTTCAATGGTACCTGGCAGCTTTTGTTGCGGACAAAGGCCGATGTTCTGAGTTTTAGTGGAGAAAATCCGGAAGAGGTCAAACCGACTGCCGGCAGTTTTTTCAAAGAAACCTTTGGACAGGGAACCTATCCATCAGGAAATCGACCAAAAATCAATGATTTTAAAGATTTTGACATGAAGCCTCCGGTTCAATATAAGGAAGATGCGAGTATTGCCGATGTTAGAAGTATATCGGGAGGAAATGGTGCCCACATCTGGTTGCCAGCCAATAGAGATGCTACTGTAGAGATTTCCGGAATCAATTCCCAAGGTAAAGGCGAAGTGACCTTAAGCTATCAACTGACAGCAAACCTGTTTGATGCATCTGCATCGGCGGACCTTAACCAAATCCAGGTCAAGGTCAATGGGCAATTGATGTCAGTCCCAAGTAAGCCTATATCGAATGCTGCGGGGGACAACAACAAATGGTTTACCATCAGTATTCCTAAGATTCCACAAGCCAATAATTTGAGGATTGAGTTTGTTTCCAACTCTGCTAACAACAAAATTGGCTTTAGGTTAGATAATATAGAATTGGTGGGTGCGGATTCAGGAAATGGAGGAAAGAAAGAAATCATTATTCCTCAATTGAAATAACAGATATGTTTAGTATTCAAAATAGAAAATACCTTCTGTTATTTCTTTTTGCAGCACTATGGTTGAACGGCCTCAGTCAGCACAGGAAATATTCTGTATATCCTATTGCATTCTATAACGTAGAGAACCTATTTGATACAGAAAGAGATACTAGTATCCAAGATGAGGAATTTACACCAAAAGGCGGGATGAACTGGACCCAGGACAAGTACTGGAAAAAGCAGGAGAAAATTGCTTCTGTGTTGAGCAGTATCGGAAGGAAATATGGTAAATCAGGGCCCGTAATTATTGGACTATCTGAAATTGAGAACAGGAGGGTAATAAATGACCTCATCAAGCAAAGTGCTATAAAAGATAATGGTTATGAAGTTGTACATTACGAATCTCCAGACCGTCGAGGAATCGATGTTGCAATGCTCTACAATCCCAAGCTTTTTCGTTTAGTTCATGCCCAGATATTGCCTTACCATATTGAAAGTAGGCCGGAATACGTTACTCGAGATATTTTAATGGTCAAGGGAGTAATTGCCAATGAGATGGTCCACGTATTCATTAACCATTGGCCTTCCAGGTTTGGGTCCAAATCCTCTGAACTTCGCGAGCATGCTGCTGGCATAGTCAGAAACGCTGTAGATTCCATTTACAGGAAAAATCATAAAGCAAAGATCATCATCATGGGTGACCTCAATGACGACCCTGTTGATATCAGCGTAAAGGAGATTTTAGGGGCAAAACGCTATAGTGAAAATGTAAGGCCAGGGGAATTGTACAATACTATGTTTAAGCATTATACACAAGGTATTGGAACATTAGGATATCTTGCCAAATGGAGCCTTTTTGACCAGATTATTATTTCGGAGCCACTATTAGGAGATGATAGGAGCAGTTTGAAATTCTGGAAATCTGAAATCTATAATCCCGATTATTTAATTACCAAGGACGGTCGGTACAAAGGATATCCCTTAAGGACGTTTTCTGGTAATCTATTCCAGAATGGATATTCCGATCACTTTCCCGTATTAATTTATTTGTTAAAAGAGTTAGATTGAATAAAAAAATGAACAACAGGAGAAATTGTTTTCAGAAAAGTTTTACAATAGGATTTGTCCTGTTATTTAGTGTTTTATTAGCCTCGTGCAGCAAAACGGACCTTCAAGGAAGGCAAGTAGTTTCCAAGACTGTTATGGTCTATATGTCAGCAAACAACAACTTAGCTCCGGAAGCTTACGCAAATATCAATCAAATGGAGGCCGGCTATGCAGATTTTGGAGGGAAATTATTAGTTTATGCCAAGGTCTTTGGCCAAAATCCCAAGATTTACGAAATCGTTCATGATGATACCCCACAGATTGTCAGTAAGGTTTTAAAAGATTATCCTGAACACAATGCCTCAGATCCAAATATCATGAGAATGATATTTGAAGATATGGAGCAACTCGGAAAGGCAGAAAGTTATGCGGCCATACTATGGTCCCATGCTACCAATTGGTATCCTGGGAACTCGAAAATGGCAAAAGTCAAATCATTTGGAGACGATAATGGGGAGACCATGGATGTAATGGACCTAAAAAGAGCTTTGCCAAGGAATTTAGAATATTTGATTTTTGATGCCTGCTCGATGGGTTCTGTGGAGGTTCTGTATGAATTAAAAGATATTGTTCCCTATGTATTAGCTTCCCCAACAGAGGTCATCAGTGTTGGTCTGCCATATGACAAGATCATTGGACATTTTTTTGATAAGAATGTGGAAAAAGGACTCATAAAGGCAGCACAGCTTTACTTTGATTTTTACAATAACCAGAAGGGATTGTTCCGTTCAGCTAGTTATTCCTTAATAAATATGAAAGAGATGACCAATTTGGCTAAGACCATGGAAAGTGTTATCCAAACTGGAAAATATGGGCAAGTTTCCAGGAATGATGTGCAGAGGTTGGATCTTGATCCGAATATGGTTTCTACCGTACCTGCATTTGATCTTTTGGATTTCTGCGAGAAAAATTATTCGAAGGAACATGTAGCCATGATTAAGAGTCAAATCGATCGAACTGTCCTCTTTAAGGTTGCAACCCCTCAATTTTTAGGAACAGCAATTAATTCTTTCTCTGGGGTGTCCTGTTATATTCCTGCACAATCGGAGAATGAATTTGCTAAATATTATCAAGGATTAGCTTGGAATTCAGCTTCATCCTATTTTAAACTATTCCATTGGATATCATAAATATCACATAATTACTACTTGTTTTTTTAAAGGAGTTCATAGGATACTATGGCTCCTTTTTTCATTGTTTCCAAAATAGTAAATATTGCGATTACGAGGTGGGCAAAATTTTGTAATTCATAAATAAAAAAGGGGACCAAGTCCCCTTTTATCTTAATTTTCTTCTTCTTCGTTGCCTCCAAACAATCCCAGCTGCCCATTGGTATCGATTTGGATATCATCAGGGTTGGTGATTTCAAAAGGAATATCATCCGGTTCAGCAGGTTTTGGTTGCTTCGGTTTTTCTGGTTCTACTGTTGTTTTTTCAGACTTGACTTCCTTCTCGACCATAGCCTGTGTTTCAGGTGCTGCGATCTCATTTTCCTCAGTTTCTTGTGAGGTTGAAAGGTCCTTTTCTTCAGAAAGAAGCTTAATCTTTTGTACCGTATGGAATGATAACCTATTACCTTGCGCTTTCATTCCTTTCACATCTACGATTTCATTTAATTCCTGCTCTAGATGTTCGTGGGTCTGGGATTTACCTTTCAGGATATCCAGAGAAACGATTGGTGTGTCATTGTTGGTCAACAGAACCAATTTGCTTTCTTCAGGAATGAAACGAACTCGTTTTCCTACTGGATTATCATCAAAGTTGAATCTCTTGACAAAGTAGGTTCCAGATTTACTGTCCTGATGGATGGCCGTATAGATTTGTTCAGGAATGAATTTCTCTAGACGGATCATTTTCTCGTCGAAGTGATTGTTCAGGTCAAAGTTGCTCAACTCATAGGTTCCATCGTTGACAACCATTAAGATTTTGTCATCACCATCGAATTCGCCCAAGAACTTACCTCGATTATCGGCATTCAAGCGTTTTAGGATATCATCATACCAGATCTTTCTACCGGCAAGAGTTGAGACCCCTGCGCTTTTAAAGGCAACCTTTTTAACGGGGTATTTGCTGACAATGTTTCCTTGGGAAGCACGTCCCTTGATTGCGATCTCAGCAAAATCCATATCAAAGTTCAGCTTGCGTAGTTTTGAATGAGGTTTGAGCTGGATATTTACGATTTCGGCCTCTCCGTTTGGATTGGCAGTAAAGTAAAGGATCTTAGTGCCTTTACTAGCTTTACCTATATCATAATCCTTATCCCTTGTGACTGCTGTCACGGAGAACCGCTTGATGTAACTGGTTCCGGTAGCCCCATCTTTATAGATGGCATTATATACGGTCCGGTCATCGCCTTTTTTGAAGACAGCAACATGGATTATATCTTTACCCACAAACACCTTGTCCTGTACTTTGACAACGGAATATTTACCGTCCGCGCGGAAAACGATGATATCGTCGATATCCGAACAATCTGAAACCAATTCATCCTTACGCATATTGGTTCCAATAAATCCTTCCTCGCGGTTCACATAAAGTTTTGCATTTGCTAGGGCAACCTGGGTTGCTTCTACCTTATCGAATACACGAAGTTCAGTCTTCCGTTCTCTTCCTTTACTGTATTTTCCACGAATATATTCAAACCACTTAATGGTATATTCTGTTAGGTTCCTTAAATTCTTTTTAACCTCTTTGATCTCATCCTCAAGGGCTTTCATTTGCTCATCTGCCTTTTTGACGTCAAAGCGTGTGATGCTACTCATGGGTTTGTCGATCAACCTCTTGAAATCTTCAGGTGTGATCGCACGGTAGAACTGATCAAAGAATGGCTCAAATAATTGGTTCAACACTGCTACCACGGTGTCGAAATCGCCGGCATTTTCATAATCAGAATGCTTATACATGCCTTCTTGGATAAATATCTTCAGCAAGGAGCTAAAGAAAATCTTTTCCTGAAGTTCATGCAACCTGATCTCAAGTTCTTGTTTCAACAAGCTCTTGGTCTGCTTTGTGTTTTCGATCAAGATATCATTCACGCTCATAAAATGAGGTTTGTTGTTCTTGATCACACAGGTATTTGGCGAAATGGAAGTTTCACAGCCGGTGAAAGCATACAATGCATCTATGGTTACATCTGGAGAAATTCCAGGGGCAAGGTGCACAATGATCTCAACGAACTCAGCGGTATTGTCCTCAATTTTCTTGATCTTGATTTTTCCCTTTTCATTGGCCGAAACGATACTATCGATCAATGAGCCGGTTGTAGTGCCGAATGGGATTTCGGTGATGGCCAATGTTTTCTTGTCCCGCTCCTCGATCTTTGCGCGGACACGGATTTTTCCACCACGCTGTCCTTCATTATATCCCGTTACATCGGCCATCCCTCCAGTTGGGAAGTCCGGATAGATTGCCGGTCTTTCACCTTTTAAAACTTGGATGGATCCATCGATCAGCTCAATAAAGTTATGCGGCATGATCTTGGTCGCCAAACCTACGGCAATTCCTTCTGCTCCTTGAGCCAATAACAATGGAAATTTAACAGGAAGGGTGATCGGTTCTTTATTCCGCCCATCATAACTCAATTGCCAATCGGTAGTATCAGGATTGAAGACCACTTCATTGGCAAACTTAGACAGTCGGCCTTCGATATAACGAGGGGCAGCAGCGGAGTCTCCGGTAATCGGATCTCCCCAGTTACCCTGACAGTCGATCAGTAAATCTTTTTGCCCTATTTGAACCATCGCATCCCCAATGGAAGCATCCCCATGTGGGTGGTACTTCATGGTATTACCGATGACATTTGCCGCTTTATTATATCGTCCATCGTCCATTTCCTTCAGGGAATGTAGGATACGACGTTGAACGGGCTTGAAACCATCATTGATATGTGGTACCGCGCGGTCCAATATGACATAAGAAGCGTAATCCAGAAACCAATTTTCATATAGTCCCGACAAGGGGATGGTATTGCTTTGTTGGTCTTGATTTGGGTTTGAGTCGTTATTCTCTTCTATATCGTTGATTTCGTCACTCATGAAATTTTCGTAAGATTTTGATGGGTTTACAGGATTGATTTCCGCAAACCTCGTAAAAATACAAAATTCATTTTATTTGTCTTATTTTTAGGATTATTCTACAATCTATCAAAACCCTATCAGATGAAAAGACTTGTGACCCTCTTGCTATTTTGTTCCCTCCTGAATTTTCTTTTTGCCCAAAGTGCAAATTATGGCTTGAAGGAGAATATTTCTTATGTGCCTTCCAATGCGGATCCGTATAGCAAGGAACGCTGTCAAGTGGATGTGTACTACCCGAAGGACAAGAAAGATTTTGCTACCATCGTGTGGTTCCATGGTGGTGGATTGACGGAAGGAAGGAAAGAGATTCCTGCTTACCTGAAAGAAAAAGGTGTCGCCGTAGTAGGGGTCGGTTATCGACTGTCGCCCAATGTCAAGGTTGAAGATATCATCAAGGATGCTGCAAAAGCGGTTCACTGGACTTTCGATCATATTGCTGAATTTGGTGGCAGCAACAAAAAGATTGTTCTTTCCGGTCATTCTGCTGGAGGGTATTTGAACCTGATGCTTGCTTTAAATTCCCGCTATTTAGCTGATGAAGGTATCAATGCAGACGATCTATTTGCTGTAGTTCCCTTCAGTGCTCAATGCATCAGCCATTTTACGGCCCGTGCCGAAAAAGGGATCCATATCAATCAACCTGTCGTTGATGAATTTGCACCTCTTTTTTGGGTCCGGAAAAGCAATGTGCCGATGACCTTGATCACAGGAGACCGGGAGCTTGAAATGGTCGGTCGATATGAAGAGAATGCCTACTTAGCCAGGATGTTTAAGATAGTTGGCCACACTCAGGTTAAATTATTAGAATTGGACGGGTATGATCATGGAATGGCCTATCCCGCTTTCCCGCTTTTATTGAAAGAAATCGAACGGTTGAATAAATAAATAAAAGTTTATTTTACTAATATTTTTAGTAATTTTGAATTGTTTCATATTCGGAATTACTATGAATTTGGTTGATAACAAGCGTTTTGTGGCTCATTTGGACTTGGATACGTTTTTTGTAAGCGTAGAACGTCTGAAGAACAGTAAGTTCATTGGTAAACCTTTGATTGTGGGAGGGTTGAGCGACCGTGCGGTAGTTTCGGCCTGCAGTTATGAGACCCGGAAATTTGGAGTCCATAGTGCGATGCCGATGAAACTGGCTTTGCGTTTATGTCCGCATGCTATTGTGGTACGGGGCGATATGGACAGTTATAGCTATTATTCAAGGGTGGTGACCGATGTGGTTCGAGAGACTGTTCCGGTAATGGAAAAGGCGAGTGTGGATGAGTTTTATGTGGATCTGACAGGTGTTGACCGTTTTTTCGGTTGCAGCCAGTTTATGATAGAGCTGAAAGGGAAGATCCAAAAGGAGAGTGGTCTGCCAATTAGTTATGCTTTAGCATCCAATAAGCTGATCAGCAAAGTGGCGACCGATGATGCAAAACCCGATGGACGCAAGGAGATATTGCATGGCCTAGAAAAAGATTACCTGGCTCCTCTGAAAATCCAACGGATGCCGGGGATAGGGGATAAGACCAGCATGCTCCTGCTGCAGATGGGCGTCAAAACGATCAAGATATTGAGTGAGATCCCGGTTCCAATGATGCATAACCTTTTAGGGAAAAACGGGATTGACCTTTCCAGAAAAGCCAATGGGATCGACCCTTCACCCATTATTCCCTATTCTGAACAAAAGAGCATCGGCACGGAAGAAACCTTTCTGCAAGATACCATCAACATGCAGTTCCTGAACAGTGAATTGATCCGGATGACAGAACGGTTGACTTTTCAATTGCGCAAGCAGGAGCGATTGACCGGTTGTGTTACGGTAAAATTGAGGTATGCCAATTTTGATACGGTCAGTAAACAGATGGTGATTTCCTATACCGCCTCTGATACCGTATTGCTGAAGAAGGTCAAAGAACTTTTTGCTAAGCTCTACGACCGCCGGATGCTGGTCCGGTTGATCGGGGTTCGGTTCAGCCATCTGGTGCAGGGATCACAACAGATCAATCTATTTGAAGATACTGAAGAGGCTGTGCGCTTGTATCAAGCCATGGATGCCATGCGAGCTCGATATGGTGACGAGGCAATCAAACGGGCGATATCCTTAAAAGAAATCAATAAAAAGGATCGGAGTCCCCATTTTTAACATTCCTTGGAGTGCAATAGCTTTAAGGAAGATTTCTTATAGGTCAACTGTCGAAAGGTCTGCAGATAAGATGAGGCCATGATTTCCCAACCGTAGTGCTCTAAACTAAAGGCTTGATAAGATTTTGCCAAGACCTGATATCCGTCTGTATTATCTAGGACTGCATTTAATTGGTCGACCCAACGGTCTGAATCATTGGAAGGAAGAAGGATCCCGTTTTTCTGATGTTGAACAGCGTCGGTTATTCCCTCCAGAGAAGAAGAAACGACCAAGGTGCCAGCCACTGAAGCTTCTAAGCAGACCAATCCAAAACCTTCCATATCACCCGGTACCTGAATGTTGGGCATCAAAAAAGCCGATGCATGCCCTAAAAGCGATTGAAGATGCTGAAAAGGAACTTTGCCAAGATGTTTTACCCGAGAGTCGATGATAGGGTCTTGCAAAAGTTTTCGGATTTCGCTTTCATCTGAAGGGTATCCCAAAAAAAGAGTAACCAAGTGGAATATTTTTTTAGGAAGTAGACGAAGGATTTTTTCCGTAAAACTAGCTTTTTGATTGAAAGGGCCAATCATCAACAGTTGAAAGTCGGATGGCATTTGAGGAACAACTTCCCTCAACAACCATGCGAAGCCTTTTCGTTTCACGGGACGACCCAAGGTCACCATGTATTTCTTGTTGAGGTCAATCTGTGGATAATAATGCTTGATCTGTTCCAAAGGAGCCGGTCTGGATTTGGCAATATCATGGTCAACGCCATTTTTGATAACGGTTATTTTATCTTCGGAAATGCCACGACGGATGGCAGCTTTTGCAGTGGCTGAGCTAACGGTAATGATGTGGTCATATTCATTGAAACGTGGCAGGATTTTCTTCTGAAAGTATCTCAAAGGGAACACCACATCCAGACCATGCAGGGTAATCACTCTTTTCAAATGTTTATAACCGGAATGAAAGAGGGCAAGCGATGCAATCAGTCCGTCGTTAAAATGGATCAGTTGAATATTGGGATGGAGTTCCAATGTCCTTAGGATATTGCTATTGAGGTTCCAGAAAAACTTCAACAGGCTCTCTTCCCCTTTTCTATAAACCAGCATATGGATCTGAACCTGCGGATGCTTGCTAAGGTTGTTGATCAGTTCAAAGCTTTGTTTTTCCATACCACCTGTTGCAGGTGGATATTTATGACTAACAAATAATATTTCCATTTTTCAGCGTAGATGATTGTGTACTGTCCTTTTTGACAAATAGGTATAGGATAAACCCTACAGCTATCCAGAAAAGCTGTCTTGCGCGGCGAAGGATGGAGGCCGAAATCCAGATGCTAGAGGCACTGATACCTATGATCTGTAGCATCATCTTGTTTCCAAGCTCTTCAACTCCCAATTGTCCAGGAACAAAGGCTCCCGCACTTTTAAATACAATGACGCCCATATCCAGCAGCAAACCATGCATGGGCTCTACATCAAAGCCTAAAAAAAGCAGGATGAGATAGAATTCCAAGCTGCCGATAATCCAATGGATACCCGCTAAGAGGTAAGAGTACCAAAATAACCTTGGGTTAAACCGGTAAGACTTTCGGATATTGAATATCAATTTCAGGACCTTTGATCTGAGTTTTTTCCAAAAGCCATCGATATCTTCACTGTTCACGGGTTTTGAAGAGGATCTGCTAAAGATGAGCCAATAGAAAAAAACTAAGTTCAACAGGATCAAGAATGCAATAAAGACATAGAAAGCAACTCCTATGCTCTTCAATGCAGCTTGCCCAGCTTCCATGCCACTCAGCCAAAGGCAGGCAATCAGGAACAAGAGGATCTGTGAAAGTACCACTGTGATCCTGTAAGTCGCCACAGAACTTAAAGCTACTTCGGTAGAGATCCCATAAGGTTTGAGCATTTCAGCTTTCAGTAAATCTCCTCCGACTATGCTCGTCGGGTTATACTGACCGACGGTTTCGCCAATTTGCCGGACCGCAAACATCTTCATCAAACTGATTTTCTTGCGGTCATCAGCCAGACAGACATACCAAGACCAGGTACCAAAAAAATAAGCCAAGAAAGTAACCCCAAGGAGATAGGTGAATCTATATCCAATTGTTAGCAATTCCTTTTTTATAGCTGAGAAATCGGTGTTGAGGATATAGACAGCTATAAAACCAATTATGATGAGGATAAGCCCAGTTTTGACCGTTTTTTTGCTGATCCTTAGTTTCCTGCCCATGCAATACCGTTTATGGGTTCGGAAGCTAACTCATGGATGTCATCAAAATAAGTTTGTGCCAACTCCCCCCAATCCAATTTTCTCACGTAATTCAGTCCAGCCTGTTGGAATTCGTTTTTTATTTGGGGATCGCTCAGGATCTTATGTATGAAATACATGTATTCCAAGGCATTGTTGGGCACACATTTGTACCCATTTCTTCCATGTTCAATCAGGCTGGAACTCCCTCCTCCATTGGCAATGACACAGGGAAGACCGGATGCCATGGCTTCTATTACCACGTTTCCATAAGTTTCCGAAGTAGAGGTGAAAAGGAACACATCAGAAGAAGCATATAGTTTTGATAGTTCAGTATGGTCTAATTTTCCCAAGAAATGAGCTGTAGGCATCAGCATTTCTGCTTCTTCCCTTGCGGCTCCATCGCCTGCGATAATTAAGTTATATTCAAATTTTGATTTTTTGAGATGCTGATAAACGTCGATTAAGGTTTGCACGTTTTTCTCCCAGACCAAGCGGCTTGCAAACAAAATATTGGGTTTGTCGTTTTTTGTGATATTCCGGATATAGGCTCGGTCAGCTTTCTCGGGATTAAACAATCTCAGGTCGATACCCCTTTGCCATAAAGTCAAACGATCGGACTGTATCCCAATTTCCTTAAGTTCATCCATGATATTATTGGCGGGCACATAAATCTTATGGCAACTGTTGTAGAAGCGGAGCATAGCCTTGCGCATCCAATATTCTGCAGGCCTGATCAAAGAAGATAGATTGCGGAGATAATAAGCGATATATGAGATAAAGTGGGTGTGATAGATACTCAGGATCGGGATGTTCCTTTTCCTCGCATATTTCATGGCAAAGAACCCTAAAAGGGAGGGAGTTGCGATATGGATCACGTCCGGAGCAAAATTATCCAAGGCTTCTTCCAGTTTCCATTTTGATAATTGGGGAACTGCCAATGAATAATCATCATTGATCGGAATGCGGAAGGTCGGGACTTGATAAGATTGATGCGTCTTGAAGTTTTCAGGACCTTTTCCATAAATGAAAAGGTAAGAAAAAGCCGTGTGATCGATTCGGTTTATGATTTGAAACATGGTCCTTGAGGCCCCGTCAAAATCTTCTATGAGAATCTCAGAAAAAAAAGCAACTTTCTTCATTTAGAATTCAAATTGTCTATCGGGTAAAAGTATAGGCTCAGTGTTTCTTTATTGCTAATTTGGTGTTATGCTATTGTGAATGAAATGTTTAGGAATGATGAAGTCTTAATAAATCCTAAATATCAAATCAACAAACCTTTAATCTTATCTTAAGATTAGATTTAACCGTGTACGGTAGTTTTGCTATAGGAATTACGATTGATAGATATGCTGATCAACCTTCCTTATCCTCAGAAAAGTAAAGCGTGGCATTTCAGGTTTATAGTACTGATGTCGATTATTTTCTCCCTTGTTTTTATGTTCAGTTACAAGCGTAGCAATGGCTCCAAAGCAATGCCCTTGCTGAACTATCCTGAACTGGAACATCGTTCATCTGGAGAATTATCGCTATTGACCTATAATATTGCAGGGCTTCCGCAACTGATTTCCAGTGCCGAAACTCCAAGGGCGGCCAGTATCCGGACCATTGGTGAACGGATCAACCGCTTTGACATCGTCAATGTTCAAGAAGATTTCAATTACAATTTTGAATTGTATGCTTCCAATCTGCATTTATTTCGAACCGTAAGCATGGGGACTGTTCCTTTCGGGGATGGTTTGAGTACCCTTTCCAAATATCCTATTAAAGACTCCGAGCGAATTTCCTGGAAAGACTGTAGCGGCAGTGATTGCTTGACACCGAAGGGATTCAGCTATGCCCGATTAGAGATTGCTAAGGATGTGTTCCTGGATGTCTATAACATACATGCCACAGCCCAGGACAATAGGTCTGCGGTTGTTGCAAGAAAGAAAAATCTAGAGCAGTTCGCGAACTACATAAAAGAAAAATCTGCAGGACAACCTCTGTTGATCATGGGTGATTTCAATGCACATTATGCCTTTGCTGAAGATAATGTGCGGACCTTCCAAAAAGAGATGGACTTAGTCGATACCTGGGTTTTTCTTCGAAACCAAGGCCGGTTGCCCGAGCATGAAGAAAACTTTATTGCACAGCACGCTTTGACCGTAACGGACGATTGCGAGAGCATCGACAAGATTTATTTTCGCAATAGCAAACAGTTGATATTCAAACCAAAAAATTACCAAGTGCAACATGAGCTTTTCAGTACCGATACGGGCGAACCTCTTTCCGATCATTGTGCTATCTCATTAAAATTGGAATGGGAATTGAACGATTCTTTAATGACTTCTGATAAGAAATCTAAGGTCATTGATCAATTAGAAGGTTTCCATGGTGGTGAGTAACAAAAACTTAATGTTGAATTCCCATTTAGATAATTTGAAGAAGATACTTTTATTTCATATAAGTTAATAGATGACCATACTTTTTATACTCGCAGCGGTAATTATAGTTTTACTATTTGTTTTCAAGAGCTTAAAGGGAAAGCTGATTTCCGTAGCTATCCCCCAAGAAGAATCCTCTTCAGAACGTTTTTTGCAAGGGAAAATATCATTGTTGACCTATAATATCGCAGGGTTACCCCAAGGGATCTCGGCTGCAAAGCTCCCTAGGAAATTCAGTATTGCCGAAATCGGTGAAAAAGTTGAGCCTTATGATATTGTCAATGTCCAAGAAGATTTTAACTATAATACTTCTTTTTATTCCAAGAACTTACATCCTTATCGTACGCAGACCAAAGGGAAGATTCCCATTGGCGATGGTCTGAATACCTTGTCCAAGTATCCTATCATTGAATACAGAAGGATTCCATGGCGCCATTGCAGTGGTCCTGATTGTTGGACCGTGAAAGGGTTTAGCTTTGCACAGATCCAATTGGCCAATCAAGTAACTGTCGATGTTTATAATGTGCATGCAAACTCAAGCGATGTTGCTCGCGCAGCTCGGGCAAGAAGGGAAAACTTTAGACAGTTGGCGACTTATATCAACGATAATTCCGCAGGTAGGCCTTTAATCGTCATGGGTGATTTTAATGCCCATTATGCTTATAAAAGAGACAATTTGCATGAGTTCCTTTTGACCACGGGGCTGTCTGATGGTTGGGTCCAATTCCTCCGTAAAGGTGTTTTTCCAGAGGTTATTCCCAAGTTTATTGCGCAGCATATGTTGAGCCTCAACAACGACACGGAGAGTTTAGATAAGATTTTCTTTAGAAATAGCGACCACCTGAAATTTCAGCCAATGGACTATCAGGTCGAGATCCAGCATTTCACAAGTGCCGATGGAGAAGCCCTGTCTGACCACTTGGCGGTTTCCATGCAACTGAACTGGACCTGGGAGGATTAATCTCCATAATAGCTGATTGACCATTTAGTATATAATTAGTAATATTAGATTTAGCTGGGCTTCAATAGTTCAGCTTTTTTGAAAGTATTTTTGCTAATATTTTTAGTAAAATGAATTAAAAAAACCTTAATCTTGTAAAATGTTTTTGAATTGCAAGACCTGGTTTAGTTTTCATTATGGAACCTTTCCTACAAAGGATTTGGTAGAAAGTGCGCAGTCTTTAGGGATTAAGGCCATGGCTTTGACAAATATCAACAGTACGGCAGATTGTTGGGATTTTGTGCTCAAATGTCAGGAAGCAAACATCAAACCTATTGTAGGGGTCGAAATTCGCAATGAAAACGAATTATGTTATATCCTTTTGGCGAAAAACAATGCCGGTCTATACGTCATCCAGAGTTTCCTTTCCTTTTATAAACAGAGGAAGTTGGATTTCCCCAAAAAGCCACCTTTTGAATCCGATGATCTTTGGGTCATCTATACTTTTGAGAATCATCCTGAGATCGAACAGCTAAGGCCAAATGAACTCATTGGATTAAGGAAGGAGGACCTCAATAAATTGAGCTGGCAAGAGGCACTTCAAGCTGACTGCTGGGTCGTGCTGCAACCTGTGACCTATCAAGATAAGACTTACTATGACCTGCATCGGATCTTAAGGGCAATTGCTAAGAATACGCTACTGTCGAAATTGGTCAAAGAGGATTATGCCAGACCAAATGAGACCTTGATGGATGAAGAAAGCCTGGTATCCGCCTATGCAAAGTTCCCATCTGTTATCAGCAAGACCATGGAAGTGGTCAAGAGCTGTTCGATTGAAATGACCTTCCATATCGATAAAAACAAGAAACACTTCACTGCGAGCATGGATGATGACCATGAACTGTTAAGAAAGTTGGCTATTGAAGGCTGCAAGATCCGGTATGGCAGCAAGAACAAAAAGGCCATGGAGCGGGTGGAAAAGGAACTTTCCATTATCAAGCAATCTGAATTTAATTCCTATTTTTTGATTGTTTGGGATATGTTGCGGTATGCCAATGAGCAAGGGTTCTATCATGTGGGGCGGGGGAGTGGTGCCAACTCGGTCGTTGCCTATTGCCTGCGCATTACCGATGTGGATCCCATCAAGCTAGATCTATATTTTGAACGGTTTTTAAATCCCAACCGGACCTCTCCGCCCGATTTTGATATTGACTTTAGCTGGAAAGATCGTGATGCCATCTTTGAGTACCTGTTTATGCGATATGGTCGTCAGCATGTCTCTTTACTGGGCATGTACAATACTTTTCAGCGAAGGGCCATTGTGAGGGAATTGGGAAAGGTATTTGGACTGCCTAAAGAGGAGATCGATGAATTGGTGCATAAGCGAGAATGGAGTGCTGAGGATAAAATCCAACGGTGGATCCAGAAATATGGAGCCCTGTTGGTTGATTTCCCTAGCAATATCAGTGTCCATGCCGGTGGGGTGCTGATCAGTGAAAAACCATTGAATGAATACGGCGTATTGGAATTACCGCCAAAGGGATTTCGGACCCTCCATATGGATATGTTCGAGGCCGACAGGATAGGACTCTTTAAATTTGATATCCTGAGTCAGCGTGGCTTGGGGCATATCAAAGACGCTCTAGGATTGGTGCAGAAAAATAAAGGTAAGCATGTCGACATTCATCAGGTGGAACGCTTCTTTGAAGACCCCAAGCTTGCAGAAATGATCCGAAAGGCAGATACCATTGGCTGTTTTTATATCGAAAGCCCTGCTATGCGACAGCTTTTGGGCAAACTGAAATGTTCTGACTACCTTACCCTCGTGGCTGCCAGTTCGATCATTCGGCCAGGAGTCGCTCAATCGGGCATGATGAAACAGTATATCGAACGCTATCATGATCGCGATAAAATCGAATACCTGCACCCTAAAATGAAGGAACTCCTCGAGGAGACCTTCGGTGTGATGGTCTATCAGGAAGATGTGATCAAGGTTGCCCATCATTTCGGTGGGATATCCTTGGAGGAGGCCGATATCCTGAGACGGGCCATGAGCGGAAAGTACCGTTCTGAAAATAAGTTTGAGCTGATGCGTGCGAAATTCTTTTCAAACTGTAGGGAACAAGGCTATGATGAATCTGTCACCTCCGAGGTTTGGCGGCAGATGGAGAGCTTTGGTGGTTATTCCTTTGCCAAAGGACACTCGGCCTCCTTTGCTGTGGAGAGTTATCAGAGCCTTTACCTCAAAACGTATTACCCCTGTGAATTTTATGTCGCCGTTATCAATAATTTCGGCGGCTTTTATCGCACGGAATTCTATTTCCATGAATTACGGAGGAATGGCGGCATCATCCAACTTCCATGCTTGAACTACAGCGATCATCTTACCAATATTACCGAGCAACAGGTCTATGTCGGTTTTATCCACTTGCAAGGTCTGGAGCAGGAGTTTGCCCATCAGATCGTGGAGGAAAGGCAGCGAAATGGACCTTATAAGAGCTTGAATGATGTCCTACAGCGATTGCATCCGGCTCCCGAACAGCTCAATATCCTGATCCGGATCGGTGCATTGCGGTTCACGGGCTTGGATAAGAAAACCCTGCTATGGGAAGCAAACTTCAGGAATAAACGGACAGAGAAAGATGATCCTGAAACGCTTTTCCAAACAGAGGAAATCAAGTTTTCCCTGCCTGATTTTGAAAAGAACAGGATGGATGACCTGCGTGATGAACTCGATCTCTTGGGCTTTGTCGTGGGCGACTTCTTTGAGCTGTTGAATAAGGAGCATCTGAAAGGTTCGGTCTTGGTCAATCAGTTGCCTGATCTCCTTGGCCAACAGATCAAGATCATCGGCCGATTGGTCACCTTGAAAGAAACCCGAACCATTAAAAAAGAACGGATGTGTTTCGGGACATTTCTCGATGTGGAGGGAGACTGGTTGGATACCGTGCATTTTCCGCCCGTACTCCGTCAATACCCTTTCCAGGGAAGCGGCTTTTATGAACTCCATGGAAGGGTTATGGAAGAATTTGGAGTCTACAGTGTCGAGATCTCTGCCATGCGGAAGCTCGGATTCAACATTCAGCAAGAAGTATAAAAACACAAAAGACATAAGGCGAACCTTATGTCTTTTGTCTTAAGTCCGAAAAACTTATTCTTCGTCCTTCTTCTTGAATTTATCTTGCGGAAGGTCTTCATAAGGGAGCTCCTCAGATTCATTGATCTCTTTATAGGTCATTTCAGAATGCGGAGTTTCCTCAGGACCATCTACCGTAACATTGACATCCACTTCAATTTTTTTCTTGTTTTTGGGCATCCGAACGATTCCCCATTTCATCAGCAGCTCCTGTGTCGAGTTCCGCTTGAGATGGAGTTTCTCTGGCTCACCAATCAAGAAACCAAATGCTTCCATATTTGGGTTTGCATCAAAAATAACCTTTAACGTTGCGATAAAAGGCAGCGCAATGATCAAACCGGCCAATCCAAATAACATCCCGCCCAATAGGATTCCGATGATTGCCATCAATGGATTGATGCTGACCTTGGAACCCACAATATTTGGCGTAATGATGTTACCCTCCAGGAATTGCACCACTTGAAACCAAGCCACCACACCCAACGCGTATAGGGCACTATCCTTTGTGGCCAATGCAAATAATGCAGGCAAGATCGATCCAATGGCAATACCTATATAAGGAAGCAACATCAGCAGGGAGGCCAATGAGCCGAAAAACCAAGCATAGTCAATACCCATCGCCATGAGTCCCACCGTATTCAGTACAGCAACAATTCCCATTACGGTAATCAGCCCTACCAAATAACTCTGAACCACATCGTATATTTTGTTCAACACCTCATTGACTTTACTCTGAGGAGTTGTTTTAAAAGCTTTAAAGAAAAATTCCCGAAAGAAATCACGGTAATACAATAGGAAAAAGCTCAATAATGGAACCAAGATGGCACTGGCCAGGATATTCCCAATCGACCCAAATGTACTGGATACCATACCTCCGGCATTCTCCATGGCTTTTTCCCCCTGCTCGCGCAGTTTTTCCATCACTTCAGTCCTTTCAATGCCGAATTGGCTTTCCAGCCACTTCTGCCCACCCTCTAATACAGACATCACTTTGTCCGTGATCGCTGATGCATCCTTACCGATCAAGATACTCTCATAAACAATAAACCACGATAGACCCGAGATAATTGCTATGGCTACAATGACAGCCAAGATCGCAGAAAAGGCCTTTCCAAGACGGATTCTTTCAAATAATCTTGCCAATGGATAAAGGGAAATTGAAATCAGGATTGAAAAAATGAGCGGTAATAGAACACCCTGGGTAAAGTACATGACGGCAATGATAAGAACCAAGGCCATCAAGCTCGATGCAAGCTCAAAGGAATACGGTCTTTTGGTTTGTTTATTTTCCATACGAATGCTATAACAGGTTATTAGTTTTTTTGTTTTTTGAATTCCAGTAAATCACATAAAAAAATGCCAGCAAGATGATCAGGGCATTCCCATAGAAAATATACGGAATTCTAAGGATTTCATCGTGATAGATATATCCAGCAAATAATGCGCCACCTCCAATACCAGCTTCCAATGCGATATACATGGTCGCCATGGCTTTCCCACGATATTGCGGCAGCGAAAGATCAATGGTCCAGGCATTGACTGCTGGCGAAAAAATACCCGTACCTATCCCGTAAAGGCAGGCACCGATCACCAATTGAGCAATGCTGTTTCCAAAACCAAGGTACAAAAGAGAGATAGCGACCACTACCAGCCCTACTTTCATCACACTGATCCTACCATAGCGATCGGCCACTTTCCCCGAAACAAATCGAATCCCTATGGACGCCAAGGTATAGGCCGTGAAAAACAGCCCCTTATTTACTATGCCCAAATGTTCGCTCCAATCCGGAATCAAAGTCAAAATTACACCATAAGCCGAGTAGGAGAGAAGCGTAACGATTGCTGCAGGAATCACACGCACTTCAATAATATCACGGCGTGAAATCTTGAGCATCTTAGGCGAGAATCTATTTTTGTCCTTCAGGGTTTCCTTCATGTTCATCACGATAATGATGGAAAGGAATGCAAATGCTGAAGAGCTATAGAACATGGTATTCAGATCATACTTTAGGGCAATATAACTTCCGATTGCCGGTCCAACGGCACCACCGATGCTGAAACATAGCCCATGCATCCCCAATGCCTCACCCCAACGCGTCGATGGGATAATATCAGCGATATATGCCGAGGTGGCCGTGGGCTTAAACCCAGTGGAGAAACCATGGACTAAGCGGAGGAGAAAGAATCCAGCTACACTGCTCAGGATAGGATATAAAAAACCACAGATGACACAGACGGTAGACCCTATGGCCATCACAGGTACTCGGCCCCATTTGTCCGTCAATCTACCGCTAAATGGTCTTGAAATCCCAGCTGTAAGCGTGAAAAGAGCAATGATCAGGCCCTTGTGGGCTGCACCTCCCAAAGAGGACAGGAAATTGGGTAACTCTGGAATGATCATGTTGAAACTCGCAGAGAATAGGAGAGAGCTCAAACAGAGCAGTCCAAATTGTATTGTATATAAAGGTTGATCTTCGTTTTCGATATTATCCATTTTTCTTTTCCATATTTTGTCGCGTCAATTCTGAACAAAATATTGTTGTCGCCACTGCAACATTTAATGACTCAGCCTTGCCAACCCGCGGAATGGTCACTGCCTGATCAATTTTAGGGATCAAGCTTTCCCTGATTCCATTTCCCTCATTGCCCATCATGATAAACCCTTCATTCCCAAAATTGGCCCCATAAATAGAATCCCCGTCCAACAAAGCCCCAAAAACCGGCATGCTGTTTTTCTGAATGAACTCTTCCAGATCCAGATAGTGTAATTTAATACGTGAAAGTGAACCCATGGTCGCCTGTACGACCTTGGGATTGTAGGCATCTACAGTACCTATTGAACAGATAATGTTTTCAATCCCGAACCATTCCGCCGTACGGATGATGGTTCCCAAATTGCCCGGATCTTGAACATCATCCAAGATCAAACTATGCCTCCCCTGTAAATCCTTTACCTGTAATTGATTAAAATGAGGGATTTCCACCAAAGCCAAAGCCCCTTGCGGATTCTTTAAGCCACTTATTTTCCCAAACTCTGACTCACTAAGCTCTTCAAGTTTTATATTTTGCGGTATTTTGCCCAATTTTGCAGCGGCATCTACTGTCGCAAATATTTTACTTATCTTGTAGCTGGAATGTATAAACTCCAAAACGGATTTTATGCCCTCTACCACAAATAAGTTATGCTGAGTTCGAAATTTTTTATGCTGCAATGAAGTAATTAGACTGATTTGAGCTTTTGACAACATGGGATGAATGACTAATAAAAGAAGTTTATTATTTTTTGCAAGTATAACGTTTTTGTCGCTAATTATTGCGTCCTGTCGATCTGCGAAATACCTCGACGACAATCAATACCTGGTCACAGATGTCGATCTAAATGGCGTAACTCCCGAATTGAAAGAACCCGCTGGCATGTACGTGGCCAATGAAATTCGTCCGAATTCTCCGCTCTATCTGACCATCTATAACATGTTCAATACCCGAGACGGTCAATATAAAACTGAAAAAATAAAAAATGTCGGTGAGGCACCGAGAATCCTAGACTCTGCGGTAGTCGAGCTATCGGCGACCCAAATTCAACGCTTCCTCCAAACCAAAGGTTATTTTAATGCCAAGGTTGAACCGCAGATAGAATTCAATAAAAAGAAAGCAAAAATCAACTTCAATGCGAACCTGGGAAACCCTTATACCATTCGGGAAATCGATAGGACAGTAGAGGACCCCGCCGTCGATTCCATCTATCAAGAAAAGGTCGTCCCAATTAGTCCTCTGAAATCAGGAAAACGCTATGATGCTTCTGATCTTTACCTAGAACGAGAGCGCTTATATACCAATATGAGAGAATCGGGATACTATGATTACCTAAGGCAATATATGCGGGCTGGAATTGATACCATTGATTTGGAAAATCAAGCTGATTTATTGATCCAGGTGTCCAATAGAGAAGATTCAACTAAACATAAGATTTATTATATTGACAGTGTGTACTTTACGGTTGAAGCTGCCGATCCGGAATTAAAGAAGAATTCTGAGGGTAAATTTGACAGCCTGACCAAGATTTTCTATACCGATCAAACCGGCAATTTTAAACTAAGACCGTTATCCAGATATGCATTCCTGAGAACAGGACAAAAGTTCAATAGTGCGAATGAGGAATTGGCCTACGACCGGTTATATGAAATGAATGGTTTCCGATCGGTAAAGATCAATTACCAGCAAAAAGATTCCAATAAATTGGATGTCCATTATAATGTGGTGCCACGTTCTGCCATGAGCAACCAGATTGAAGGCGAATTTACTTTCAGCTCTGGAATGAGCGGTTTTAACGTGGGGAATACCTTCTCCCATCGAAATGTCTTCGGTGGATCGGAAACCATTGAGGTCAAAATGCGCTATGGAGTACTTTTTGATTCCAGGTTGCCGGGTAGCTTGGCCGATAAGATCTTTAACAATGACTTTCAGGTAGGGGTTAACCTGTCCTTTCCTAGGTTATTGACCCCTTTCCGGGTTCGTAGCGTAGGTCGTTACGGTTTGCCTAGAACCACCTTTTCATCTAGTTTGCAATTGTTCTTTCAGGATCAAACCTATGCCAACAGGTATTGGATCAATAGCTTAAACTACATCTGGTATGAGGCAACCAATAAGATGCATAGTCTGACTCCGGTGGTTATCGAGTATAGACACGGACAGTTGAACGAAGAATTTAAACAGAGCCTGATCGATCAGGGCTATGGCCTATATGTTCGAAGCAATGACCGTAAATACTTTGGCTTAGGTGCACAGTATGCCTATACCTACAATGGACCAAAATTAACAACCAAAGAAAACTTCAGTTATTTCAGGGGAGCGGTCGATGTCAGTGGAAATCTGTTAGGTGTGTTTGGGAATGTCATGAAATTCAAGCAGAATCAAGACGGCGAGAAGCTGATCTTTGGGGTGCCATTTCTACAATATGTGAAAGGTGAAATAGACTATCGTTGGTACAGACATCTGGGCGGAAATAAACAGTTTGTGTTTCGGGTCAACTCCGGTGTTGCGGTTCCTTATGGTAACAACTCCTCCCTGAACATGATTTTTGAAAAGAGTTTCTTTGCAGGGGGTATGAATGGTATCCGTGCTTGGCAGGCCCGTACGCTGGGTCCAGGGGGCTATAACCGTTCTTCCATCAATCCTGAATTCCGTGTAAACCTGAGAAACCTCGATCAGCTTGGTGAAATAAAGTTGGAAACCAATGCTGAATTTCGCTTCCGCATGCTGAACAATTTCTTTGGGGCCAAGTTAAATGGAGCCACATTTTTAGATGCTGGAAACGTATGGAGGATCCGTGAAGATATCATCAATCCTAATGGGGAGTTCCGTGGGGATAAATTCCTTTCGCAAATTGCACTGGGCACTGGTTTCGGTCTTCGTGTCGACCTCGATTATTTTATTATCCGTTTAGATGCAGGTCTTAAACTGAAAGATCCACAGTTTTCAGGTTCGGATCAATGGGTTATCAAGGACTTCTTCAATGCCAAGAAATTCAAACAGGATTATTATCAGACCAACTGGCCAGACCGATATAGCTTTATCCAATACAATTTCGGGGTAGGGATGCCGTTCTAGAGCAGGCCTTTCAATCCCATGATACTGCTTTCGATCAACTGTCGAACATCCAATCCTTTGCTATAGTTCAGGTAGAAATAAATAGCAGCTAGAATTAACAGGGTAATCAAGAAGCGCTTGAACTTATAGGCAATGTACAGGATCAACAAGGGAATAATGATCAAAAGAAATCCACTGATTTTATAAGGGGTAATGCCTTTGTCGGTCACCCGCAAGAAAAAAAGTTTCCCTAAATCAGAACCTGCGAATTTATGCTTAAAAAACACAAAGGTTGAAGATTCAATGGGATTGCTTGTAACAGCCACACCATCGGTAAATTTCAGTTCCTGCGAAAAACCATTGATGGTGAAATTATAATTGCCGTTGACCGTATTGTCCGTTTTTTCAGCGGTATCGATGGCAATTATCGCTAATTTTCCATTCTGCGAAAGGTTTTCCTTAACTGTAAAGTCCTTAATAATTGTGTTTTGCGCCAGCAATTCTAGGGGCATAAGGTACAAGATACCAAGGCATAAGAAAAGAAACCATCTGTTTTTCATGATGCAATGATACAAAATTGCATGGATTCTAAAAATGGATAGGCTACAAATTCAAGTTTATTAATTGCGGAGGTCTTCTTATCTTTGCTCACGTTACAAATAAAAAAGCATAATTATATGTTGCAATTAAATTACATCCGCGAAAATCGGGACCATGTAGTTGAAAGGCTTGGAGTTAAGAATTTCAACGAAGTAGAATTGGTCGATCAGATCATTGCTTTAGACGAACAACGTCGCAAAACTCAAAATCAATCTGACTCTATTGCAGCTGAGGCAAACTCGTCCGCTAAGCAAATTGGAGACTTGATGCGTCAAGGTAAGAAAGAGGAAGCTGAAGCAATAAAATCGCGTTCTGCATCATATAAAGAGCAAATCAAAGAGCTTTCAGAAGCATTGGATAAAATCGAAAAAGAACTGCACGATAAGTTGATCCAATTGCCGAATCTGCCTTATAAACTGGTTCCTGCTGGATTGACTCCAGAAGATAATGAAGTTGTTCTAGAAAATGGAACGGTCCCTCAGTTACCTGAAGGAGCATTGCCTCACTGGGAATTAGCAGCTAAATACGATATCATTGACTTCGAATTAGGTACTAAGATCACCGGTGCTGGTTTTCCAGTGTATAAAGGAAAGGGCGCCCGTTTGCAACGAGGATTGATTAACTTCTTCTTGGATGAAGCTGCTAAAATGGGCTACCGTGAGGTTCAGGTCCCTATTGTAGTGAATGAAGATTCTGCCTATGCAACTGGTCAATTACCTGATAAAGAAGGTCAGATGTACCATGTCACAAACGACGACTTTTATCTGATTCCAACTGCAGAGGTGCCAATCACAAATATTTACCGTGATACCATTGTTAAAAGTGAGAATTTCCCTATCAAACATTGTGGCTATACCCCATGTTTCCGCAGAGAAGCGGGATCTTATGGCGCGCATGTCCGTGGTTTGAACAGATTGCACCAATTTGATAAAGTTGAATTGGTTCAGATCGTTAATCCTGAGAAATCCTACGAAACGTTAGAGGAGATGAGTAGCTATGTACAATCTTTATTGCAGAAGTTAGGATTGCCATACCGCGTTTTACGTTTATGCGGAGGTGATATGAGCTTTACATCTGCCATGACCTACGATATGGAAACCTATTCAGCGGCACAAGAACGATGGTTAGAAGTATCCTCAGTATCAAACTTTGAAACTTACCAAGCAAACCGTCTTAAAGTTCGTTTCAAAGGCGAGGATGGCAAGACCCAATTGGCGCACACCTTAAATGGTTCCGCATTGGCTTTACCTAGAATCGTAGCAACACTCTTAGAAAACAATCAAACCGAAAAAGGAATCAAGATCCCAGAAGTTCTGGTCCCTTATGTTGGATTTGACTATATCGACTAAAAAAATATCCCCGATCTCTCGGGGATATTTTTTTTAGTCAGTATTGAGATATGAGATGTGAGATTTGATATATTAAATTTGAAACCTGTATGATCTCAAATCTCATATACCAATACTCACATCTCTCTTAGCGCCTTTCTATCTCAAATCTCAAATCTCAATACTCACATCTGTCGTAGCGCCTTTCTATCTCATATCTCACATCTCAATACTCATATCCCGACCTCACATCTCAATACTCATATCTCCTCTAGGCTCCATCCTCAGCAAATACTGATCATTATCATCTTCAAATAGGACCTGCACAACCCAATTCTCTTCATGGGCTATTTTGATCAAGGTTTGTTGGTCGATGTAAAGCCATTTGAAAGGCTGTCCAAGGTTACCCTTGTATTCGTATTGAAAGTTGATCTCACCGAAGTAGTGTTCTGGTCTGGCAATCCTATACTCCTCATAGAGGTAGGAAATATCGGAACTGTCGAAAATAAGCTGTCCTTTATCGGTAAGCAGCTTTTTTGAATGTTTTAGAAGATTCCTGAATCCATCTAGGGTTTCGGCGATCCCTATTCCGTTCATCAAGAACAATAGGGTATCATATTTTTTATCCGAGAACTTAAAGAAATCAGCATGGATGACATGGTTTACACCGCGCTTTTCCATGATCTTGCAGGCTGTCTCCGAGATTTCCATGGCATCGACCTCAAATCCCTTCTCTTGCAGGTACAATGCATGTACTCCGGCACCTGCGCCAACATCCAGGACCTTGCCGTCGCAAAGGGATAGCGCAATAAATTCCAGCTCCGGAATATCTTCCTCTTCCCTGAAAAACACTTCAATGGGCATTTCTTCAATATCGCCATAGCTGCTGTGCAATAGGAGAGGTTCATTTAGCTTGCCTACAGCATGATAATCATATAGCGCTTCACCATAAACATCTCTATTCATGGTTTGCGATATTTAAGAAACGTTTCGCCATTTTTATTTCCTCGGGGTCACCGGTATGTTTGTTAGGTTCATCCGACAGCTTGATTACAGGAGTCCATTCGCCTTCATCTGGAAAGGCTTCCGTCATCTTGATTACGATATTCATCCTCGACAGACCGACATCATTGGTGAAGTCTGTTCCGATACCAAATGAATGACCGATTTTATCCTGACAGAAATTGACAATCTTTACGACCTTCTCATAATCCAGTCCATCAGAAAAGATGATGGTCTTGTTGAGCGGATTGATTCCTTTACTGTTATAGTGGTCAATAGTCTTTTGCGCAAATTCAATCGCATCGCCACTATCATGTCTGACCCCATCAAATAGCTTACTTAGCTTTTTGTCAAACTGTTTGAAGAAAACCTCTGTAGTATAGGTGTCCGAAAGGGCGATCCCTAAATCGCCACGGTAAACATCCGACCAGTTCTCCAAGCCTAAGAGGTTGGCCATCTTGTAGCCATATTTTGCGGCATGGAACATAAACCATTCATGGGCATGTGTACCGATTGGCTTAGTATGGTATTTCATGGCGAAATGCACATTGCTCGTGCCGATAAATGTCTTGGAAGGATGCTCCTTCAAGGCTTTGATCACCAAGTCATGCACGGCATAGGAGTGGCGTCTACGGGTCCCAAAGTCTGCAATCGTAATGTTGAGCTTATCGTATTTGTACATCTTTTCATGAACAATATTCATGACCTCAGCATCATCCACCCTTTTTTGTCCAGTTACTTCATAATAGGTTTCACAGATCAATGCCATCAGGGGCACCTCCCATAAAATGGTCCTATACCAATAGCCTTCGACCTTTACCGATAGATCGGGGCCATTTTGTGTAATCTTGACTTCATCTGGGTCAAAATGATAGCCTTGTAGGAAATCAAAATAAGTCGGGTCGATATAAGGACAGGTCTTTGCAAAAAAGTTTTTTTCTGCAACCGTAAGCTTCAAGTTTGCCAATTGATTTACAGCTTCCCTCAGTTTTTCGGCAAAGCCCGCCGGAAACTCATGCTTCCCACGGTTGATAAATTGATAACGTGCTTTCGCCTTTGGAAAGAGTTTCACCACGGCATATTGCATGGTGAATTTGTAAAAATCATTGTCTAAAATGGAGGTAAGTTTTGCCATTCCTTAAAAAAATTATGCTTGTGCTTGAATTGAAGTTAACAAAAAGCAGGAACAAAAATGCCTTTTTATCCACAACAAAACAAAAAATCATCTCCTTTTGGATTAAATACTAACCACAGATTTCTAGTCATTCAGGTCTTAGCTTGGCTAAGTCGTCGAGTAAAAAAACAAAGCGGGCTGATCAAGATCAGCCCGCTTTAACAAATTGTTTCAACTAAATATAAAAATTTATCCTCTATTTCCTCGACCTGAACCACGTTCAGAACGTTGGTTTGATTGTGGTCTTGAAGATGATCTAGATTCATGATTTGAACTACGTTGTACCGAAGGACGACTTTGTGGTCTTTCGGAGTTGCGTGTTTGAAATACTCTATTTTGCGACCTAGATTCCTGTTGCATTCTAGGTTGGCGTTGTTCTCTCTGTGGAGCAGACTGCCTTTGCTGGCTACGGTTCATCGACTCATTTCTAGCCGGTCTAGAGCTGCGGTTCATCGACTCATTTCTAGCCGGTCTAGAACTGCGGTTCATGGACTCGTTTCTAGTTGGTCTAGAGCTGCGGTTCATCGATTCATTTCTGGTCGATCTAGAGCTGCGGTCCATAGACTCATTTCTAGTTGGTCTAGAACTGCGGTTCATTGATTCATTTCTAGAAGCAGGACGATCCATTGAAACGCGTCCGCGAGAAGAAGGCTGACGGTCTCTGTTGTTGTTGTTTGTGTTTCCTCGCTCTACTCTTCCAGAACGTGAATTCGTGGTTGCTTCTCTATTGCTACGGTTTGAATTGCCGTTTCCAATATGCATTTCACGTTGCCCCTTCGCATTTCTAGTGATTCTGTAGTCAGAATTACTTCTTCCGCTTTGGCTACGTCCTGACCTGTTCTCTACGCGATTGGCAGGAGATCTGTCAGAAGAACGTGAGCTACGATTGTTTTCAAGGCGTCCACTTCTGCTGCTGACAGCACGATCCGAACGATTGTTTCTATCTGGACGGTACATCGATACTGAACTGCGACTTACACGTGATGCCCCACGTCTGTTATCAAAACTTACATTTCTAACATCAACGCGTCTACCGATATGTCTTTCGATGTCTCTGCGAGCAGGACCTCCATAGTAACGGTTGTTGTTCACGATATAAGTATTGTTGATAATCGTGGTATTATTATAGATATTGCGGCGTCCGTAAGACCAATGTCTGTTGATATAACGGTCATAGATACGCGTAGTCGGAATAAATACCCATAGGTCTAGCGGTAAACCGATGCTTACATTGACACTGATGCCAGGACGCATCGGTGCCCAACCGTAATATCCACCACCACTACGCCAATCTACCCATGCTGGTCCCCATTCATAGCCTGGAACCCATGCCCAACCTCTATGTGGTCTGTGGATCCAACGACCGTAGTGAAATGGTGCCCATCCCCAATCGTAATTGGAGACCCAGGTATTTCCATATTCGGTCATGGTCCAATATCCATTGGTACCATAAGGACGAAAGTCATCGTCTTCATCCGGATACCAAACATCGCCATATTCGTCATCATGATCCCAATCCCCATAAGGGTCCAGTTCTTCATGAAAAACATCAAAATCGACATCTTGATATCCCTGTGCCGATACTGAATTTACGCTGAAAAGCCCCAAGAGCATCATCATAAATGCAGTATATATTGTGGATGTTTTTAAATTTTTCATATGTAAACCATTTAATCTTATTACCATAATTTGTAGGTATGACCGCCACTTTTAAGAAAAGGTTTAATTGTATAATTATTTTGTCAAACTTTTTTGCTCTTACTGATGTTTCTGCTAATATTGGATAGACTTTCCGAATGGATATTAAGAAATTTTGTACATTTGCCACAAAATATTTCCGAATTAGCAATTGGAAAAACACGTTAATCACATAGTTAATGGCTAAAAAAATTGAGTCCTTATTACTAGAGTTTGCGAAGATTCACCGCTTTCTGATGCGTTTTTTTCGCGAAGTGGTAAGTCCACCTTACGAGTTTAAAGAGATCATTAGACAATGTTATGAAATTGGGTGGAAATCATTTCCATTAATAAGTTTAACGGGTTTTATTGTAGGATTTGTTTTTACAAAGCAATCTCGACCTTCCCTGGAGGAATTTGGTGCCGCCTCATGGTTGCCAGCCTTAATTTCCATCGCTATCGTAAGGGCCTTGGCCCCATTGGTTACTGCGCTTATTGCATCCGGTAAGGTAGGGTCGCAGATAGGTGCAGAATTAAGCTCCATGAATGTTACCGAGCAGATCGATGCCATGGAGGTATCAGGTACCAATCCGTTCAAGTTCCTGATTGTGAGTCGAATATTGGCCACAACTTTTATGATTCCTGTCCTCTGTTTTTATGTTGCCGGAATTGGATTAGCAGGTGGTTATTTGAGTATTATTTCCAAAGATCAGTTGAGTATTCTAAGCTTTATTACCCAGGTATTTGAAGCTATCGCTCCTAAAGATATTTTCGCCATGGTATTCCGCGCCATTGTTTTCGGTTTTACCATTGGTTTTGTTAGTACCTATGTAGGTTATTATTCTTCAAAAGGTACCGAGGGTGTGGGTAAAGCAGCAAACAGTGCCGTTGTGGCATCCATGTTTATAGTGTTCATCGAGGAACTCTTGATCGTTCAGGTTCTAGCTTTAATGGGATAATGGATTATGGAACAGAAAAAGCCAGTAAATATTAATTACGACGATGTAGTGATCAATGTGCAAGGGGTAAGTAAGTCCTTTGGGGATTTACATGTCCTGAGAAACGTTGACCTGCAACTCTATAATGGCGAGAACTTGGTGGTGCTAGGGAGGTCTGGTACTGGTAAATCAGTTTTGATTAAACTGATTTCCGGTTTGTTAAAGCCTGATAAAGGTGATATTACCGTGTTGGGCGAAGTGGTAAACCAATTGAACGAGAAGGAATTGCGAGATCTGCGTTTGAAAATTGGGTTCTCCTTCCAAAACAGTGCGCTCTATGATAGTATGACCGTGCGTGAAAATCTAGAGTTTCCCTTGGTTAGAAATAAAAGAAACCTAACTAGAGCAGAAATTGACCGTGAAGTCGAAGATGTATTAGATGGAGTAGGCCTTTTAAGGACGATCAATCAAATGCCATCAGAGCTTTCCGGAGGTCAGAGAAAACGTATCGGTATCGCACGCACCCTGATCTTAAGACCTGATATCATGATGTATGATGAGCCAACAGCTGGATTGGACCCCTTGACCTGTTTGGATATCAATACCTTGATCAATGAAGTTCAAGAACGATATAAAACCTCTTCCATTATCATTACACACGATTTGGCTTGTGCAAAAATGGTAGGCGATAGGGTAGCCATGCTTTTGGATGGCAAATTTGAACGTGTAGGTAAATTCTCTGAAATCTTTGATACGGATGATGAGAGAGTGAAACCTTTTTATGATTATAATTTTATAGTATAGCAAGATATATGGCAACATCAGAGAGAAAACGATCAATAATTGTAGGATTGTTTACCTTCATCGGATTAATCATTTTGGTTGCAGGGATTTTGGTCATTGGAACACAACAGAACAAATTCTCTAAAAACCTGACCGTGACGACTTACTTTAAAGATGTTAAAGGCTTGAAAGTTGGAAATAACGTTTGGTTTTCAGGTGTTAAGGTAGGGATTATCAAAGAAATCAGCTTTGAAAGTGTGGAGAATGTTCGTGTGGTCATGAACGTTGAAGAGAAATCCAGCAAATTTATCCGTAAAGACGTCATCGCTACATTGAGTTCCGATGGTTTGATCGGTAATGCTATTATCAGTCTTGTGGGCGGTACAGAAACCTTTCCTCAGATTGAGAATGGTGATGAAATCAAGTCCGGTGTTTCTGGAGGTATGGATGCCATGTTGGCAACCCTGCAGGTCAACAATGAAAACCTGGTGGAGATCACTAAAAACTTTGCTGCGCTTTCCAAGAATATGCTCGAAGGAAAAGGTGCGGTGGGCGCTATGATGACCGATGAAACAATTGCCAATAATTTAAGGCAATCTGTTGCTTCATTGAATGGTACCATGTCGCAGGCCAATCATGCTGTCAATAATTTGGTGGAATTGACCAAAAAGCTAAACAGCAACCAAGGCCTGATCCATGAGCTATCTACGGATACAGCAGTGTTTGCAAGTCTGAGAGAATCAGCAGCACAATTGCAAGGGGTGACCCAAACAGCGACTGCTTTGATGGCAAACTTAAATAAAACCTCAGAACGCTTAAATGACAAGGATAACGCCATTGGTGTGTTGACCAATGACCCTGAAGCAGCTAATGAAATCAAACAGATCCTTAGAAACCTTAATATGAGCACAGAGAAATTGGATGAAAACATGGAAGCATTGCAGAGCAACTTCCTGTTAAGAGGTTTCTTTAAGAAAAAAGCTAAGGAAGAAGCAGAGGCAGCTCAGAATTCAATTAAATAATTAAAGAATTTGATCGTCAAAAAAGTATAGAAAAGCGTCTGCTAAAGACGCTTTTTATATTTGATAATGGATATGGGAATTACAGAGAAAGATGTTCTTTTCGAGGACAATCATTTTATCGCCATCAATAAACGTGGAGGTGATATCGTTCAGGTAGATGTATCTGGAGATACTTCCATGGAGGATATGGTCAAGCAGTTTTTGGCTAAGAAATACAATAAACCAAACGAAGCTTTTCTAGGGGTTATCCATCGTTTGGATAGGCCAGTGAGTGGAATGATCCTTTTTGCGAAAACCAGTAAAGGATTAGATCGCATGAACCGTCTTTTCCATGATCGCAAGGTGGAAAAAACCTACCTTGCTTTGGTTCGTGAAAAGCCGCCACATCCAAAAGGGACCCTGAAAAATTGGTTGCTGCGTGATCGAAAAAAGATGGTCACCAAAGCTTATGACCGCGAGGTTAAGAATGGAAGTTATGCCGAGCTTAATTATGAGGTCGTAGGTACCCTAGATGGATATTATTTGCTAAAGGTCAACCCATTGACGGGCCGTACACATCAGATCCGAAGCCAACTCGCATATATGGGCTGTCCCATCGTTGGAGACAATAAATATGGATATCAACGTGGTAGCCATAGAAGGACCATTTGTTTGCATTCCAGGTCCTTGAGTTTCGTACATCCCATCAAGGATGAGCAAATGATCATTAAGGCTCCTTTGCCGGAAGATGGCTTCTGGGAGAAATTTAATGGCCTGATTAAGGGAAACATATAAGAAAATTGGGATAATAACGTTAACTTTGCAATATGAGTTTCATGCAAAAGTTCAGAATAGGTCTAATTGCTAGTTTGCTAAGTATTACACTGTTGGCTGTTCCTACTGCAGGTTCAGCACAATGTGCTATGTGTACATTGAATGCTGAAAACAGCACACAGGAAGGTAATAACCAAGGTAAGGGCCTAAATGATGGGATTTTGTTTTTATTAGCAATGCCATTTATGATTGCTGCTGGTGTAGGGTTCCTTTGGTATAAGAAATTCAGGAATACCGGCTCAGCCAATTCATTGAATATGGTTAAACAGGTGGAAGAATAAGGAATGATCTCTAAATTTCAAGCTGTTTGCCAAAGTAAGTGCCCGAAGTGTAGAACGGGAAATATGTATAGTGGATCAGCCTATGGTCTATCTAAACAAAAAATGCACGAATTTTGTCCGCACTGTGGATTTAAATTCGAGATAGAACCCGGCTATTTCTATGCTGCCATGTATGTTAGCTATGCTTTTTCCGTAGGCGAGGTGTTAATGTTAGCCTTAATTACGGCTTACTTAACGGGCAGTGAGTCTCCTTGGACCTATATCATTGTCCTTTTCAGTGCGATCGTTATTTTCGCACCTTTCAATTATCGTTATTCACGTTTGGTTTTATTGCACTATCTTTCGCCGAAGGTATCCTTCGACCCCAAATTATACGGGGACCCAAAAAATAGTGCAAACCTAAAGGGCTAATTATGGGGGATGTATTGCATGATACTATCAAACAGAAAAGCCTTTTCTACATGATGCGTGCTAATATATTCCTGAAGCCTCTGAATAACCTGCTCTCTAATTCTCTCAATCTCTTCTTCATTGTTTAATACCACCTGTAGGCAATAGGTTTGCCCTTCGTGTGGAGAATGGAGCATTTTGAGTAGTTTAATGGCAAATCCAGGATGCTCATTCAATAGACCTTTGGTCCAAGTAATGACTTCCTGATGAATGGAATCTTCAATGATGATCGAAACGTTGTATAAAAACATAGAAATCTATAGCTTGATTGAAGCTGTAAAATTAAGGTTGCAAAAGGAACTTTACGGTATTTTTTTATAATATTTGATTAGAGGCTAAAAAAATAGAATGAATTTAAATTACTTGTTCTCTGTTCTACTTATGATGATGGTTTTGGTTTCATGTAAGCAAGAGCAGGGCGGTCAGTTACATGTGCCAATAGAGGACTTTTTCGTTAAGCCAGAAAGGACCTCTTTTAAACTGTCTCCCGATGGAAGCAAGGTAGCTTATCTGGGGGTGCATGACCATTGCAAAAATATCTTCATTCTCGACCTCGAAGAACCCGATTCTTCCAAACAACTTACTTATCAGGTCAACCTGAATGTCCAAAGCTTTTTCTGGCTAGACAACAAACGCATTGTCTTTTCCAATACGCAATCTCCAACGGATAGTTTGAGGATGTTCCAGATTGATGTGAAGACCGAAAAAAGACAAGCTCTATTTTCACCTGAAAAATCAAGATTGCGCTGGGTCTATCCCATTGTTGAGAAAGACAATAGCCTAATGGCTGGGATGAACTTACGTGATTCCTCGCTGTTTGACCTGTATAGGATTTACCTAGACGGTAGAAAGCCCCAATTGGTGCAGCATAACCCAGGAAATGTGGTGAGCTGGATCGGAGCTCCTGATGGAGTCGTAAGGATGGCATTGACCAGTGATAGTGTACAGGAGTCATTATTGTACCGAAAGCATGAAGGACAGCCTTTCAAAGAGGTCATGAAGAATGATTTCGAAACCATTTTTGTACCCCTTGGCTTTGTAAAGGATTCCGATAAAAATGTCTATGCGCTTTCTAATCAGAACCGAGATAAGATGGCTTTGGTGGAGTTTGATGCCGAAAATGGCAAAGAAATCCGCAATATCTATGAGAACAAACTTGGTGACCTTGGCGTAGAGGGCTATTCTGCCAACCTACAGGAAATGCTGTATGCGACTTCCTTCATCGATAAGTTCAAAAAGAACATCTTCAACGAAAAATATGAGCAGGTCTATAAAAAGCTGAAAAAGAAATTCAAAGGTTCCGAAATCGGTTTCTTGGATAGCGACAGCAGCTTAACTGGATTTGTCGTACGTGTGTATAGCGATATCCATCCTGGAGAAACCTATTATTACAATCAGAAAAAGGATGATATCCAACTGTTGAACGAAGAGAATCCTAAACTCAAGGATTTGGAGTTCAATCCTATGGAGGAAGTGGAATTCCTGTCTCGGGACAACAAGAATATACATGCCTATATCACGTATCCTAAAAATAAAAGAAAGAACAGCCCTGTTGTGGTATTGGTCCATGATGGTCCTAACAGGAGATCAGAATGGGGGTTTGATCCGGAAGTTCAGTTCCTTGCCAATCGTGGCTACACCGTGTTCCAGGTGAACTATCGTGGTTCAGTGGGCTATGGTAAGGACTTTTGGACCTCAGGTTTCAAGGAATGGGGCGGTAAGATCCAATCTGATATTACGGATGGTGTCGCTTGGTTGATCCATCAGGGGATAGCCGATAAGGATAAGATTGCCATTATGGGCACCGGTTTCGGCGGTTATTCTGCCCTGTATGCTGCTGCATTTAATCCTTCCCTTTATAAATGTGCCATATCCTCATCGGGATATAGCAACCTATTCACTTATTTCAGGGAAATTCCCCCTCATCTAAAACATTACGTACAGTTATTCTATAGAATCATTGGAAATCCAGAGACTGAACCAGAATTGTTTCAAGCGATTTCCCCAATTTTCCATGCTGATAAGGTTCGAATCCCTATCCTATTTTTCCAAGGTGGAAAAGATAAATACAGTTCGGTAACCGATGCTAATCAATTTGTTGGTAAATTGAAGGGCAATGAAGTTCCAGTGCGTTATATCTTTAAGAAAGAAGAAGGCAAGAGATTTAGGAACGAAGAGAATATCGTAGAATATTATCAGGAGATAGAGAAGTTTCTTGCAGTGTACCTGAAGTAATCACACATGGTGAAAAGAGCAAGTAAATACCGGAAAAACATTGGGTTGTTGATCGCCTTTTTGGCTTTTTTGACAGTCCTGTATATCATTTCAGTTTTCTTGGCCAGGACAATGATGTCCAACTTTGTAGAATCTGAGTTTTATAACAGAAAGGTCGATGTCTTTGATGCGACCCTAAAACCCTTTAATAGCTTTTTCAATAACGATATTTCCGAAGTATCCAATTATCAGGGGTACCTCGATTCCACACATGCCAGCAATTATTCTGAAAAGGTCTTGCGAAAGAATCCATTCGTTGACGAATTGGTGTTTTATGACGTACTGTTCACCAATCAGAACCCCACCGTTCGCGGTGTACGCTTTCAAAACCTCCTGATTTACCCCCGATCGATCTTTTCCTATAAATTGGACAAGGAAAATAAATTGATCAAGGCCAGCCTTTCTTCGGTAGATAACAGGCCTAATGCCGATGACTTCAACAGCATGGCCATTAAAATGGTGAACTTCTTGGATGTCCTGGATGATTCTACTTCCTTGAGCGAAAATGATATCTATCGGATCTTCTATAATACGGTTCCGGGAAAAATAACCTATCTGAACATCCCACGGGTCAATACCCTTCGCGCCTATAAATCCATGATGGATGATACGACGGCAATGACGGCGCCTGTAGCGTTTGACCAAGATTTATTCGTCTATAAGGTTAATCCTCAGAAGATAAAAATAGTCAATAACCAAAAGAGATTGTATGAAACCATTCGGATCAAGGCCATAGCTGACCCTAATGTGATGGAAGAAAAAGCCTTTCTTTCCACAGATATGCCGTTGCCAGGTGCATTATCCGACTATAAACTGCAATTTGATTCCTCAGAACATTTTTTGAGAGGAGAGATCAATAGAAGATTTTTTCCTGTAGTGTTGGGCGTTTCCCTATTATATTTAATTTTGTTATTGATTATTTATTTGATTTATAGGAATATCTCCATCAATAGTAGGTTGTTCCAATTGCAGTATGATTTTATCAATAACCTGACCCATGAGTTTAAAACGCCGGTCAGTGTGATCAAGATAGCGGGTAACAATATCCGAAGTGCTGAGAAGATAAGTGATCAAGAGCGCGCGATGTACGGAAAGATCCTAGATCAGGAAGCTGATAAGTTAAATAATTTGATGAATAAGTTACTGTCTTTCACGCAGATAGAAAATAAATCATTAAAATTTAAAGGAGAATACATTGATTTGAACAGTTTTTGCGAGGAAGTATTTGCGGGTACACGGATTAAATATCCTGATCTGAACCTGAGCTATCACATCGATGTGGACAGCAAAATGCATACAGATCCGGTTTTATTGAATTCCGTGTTCCAGAATTTAATTGATAATGCGTACAAATATTCAGAAGTTTCAAGAAAATTTATTGATATTAGTGTACAACAATCTAAAAAGCACTTTATCATGAAGTTTAGTGATAAAGGAATTGGGATAAACAGAAATGAACTTAAAAACATATTCAAGAAATTTTATAGAGTAAAGAATCAGTTCAATCAAGGTGGGAGTGTTGGGCTTGGATTGGCATTTTGTAAAGAGATTACCGAATTTATGGGTGGAGAGATCAAAGTCAGTAGTGTGGAAGGAGAGGGAACGACCTTTACTTTGACTTTTCCTAAATAATGTTTAGAATACTATGAATAAAGATATAACTATTGCCGTTGTAGAGGATGATGATAACTTAAGGTTCTTGGTTAGTCACCGTCTACAGACCGAAAATTTTCAAGTAATTCAATGCAGTGATGGCTTGGAAGCTGAGAAAATCATCTTAGACCAAAAGCCAGATATCGTTCTATTGGATTGGATGCTGCCAGGTAAAGAAGGGATAGATGTATGTGAGTCCGTAAGAAAGTCTGGATTTGAGAACATCATTATTATGATGACCGCCAAATCCCAAGATATCGATAAAATTGATGCCTATAGCTACGGCGTGACCGATTATATCACCAAACCATTCAATATGGATGTTTTAGTGGCCATGATCGAGAATAAAGTACGCTTTTTTGTGCCTAAAACCCAGAACGAGGTTTACCATTTCGGTGATACCGAACATCACCCCAATGTACATTCACTGATCAGGGATGGCAAGAAAATCGAGCTTACAATCCTTGAAAACCGAATCCTCTTGCACTTCTTACAGAACAAAGGTAGAGACATCACCCGCGAAGAATTGATGGAGGTGGTATGGGGCTATAGTTCCAACGTGAATACCCGTACTTTGGACATGCACGTTGTGCGCTTAAGAAAGAAAATCGAAACCAATCCTGACAAGCCTCATTACTTGCAAACCGTTCGAGGATTGGGCTATAGATTCATCAATGAAGAGACTGATGATGTAAGTTAGATATTTGTTTTATTAAATTTAATTATATAACTTCGTCAGAAGAGCAAGACCATGTTGTCCTATTAGCGGATAGTGTGGTCTTGTCTTTTTTTTGTTTATTAAAATATTAGAAAACTATAAAAAGAGGGTAAAAGGTACATATTATGGCAGAAGTAACTTATTACACAGAAGAAGGATTAACTAAGCTTAGAGAAGAGCTTCAATATCTAAAAACAGAAGGTCGTTCCAATATCGCTAAAGCGATTGCTGAAGCAAGAGATAAAGGAGACCTTTCCGAGAATGCAGAATACGATGCCGCGAAAGAAGCTCAAGGACTTCATGAAGCTAAGATTGCGAAACTAGAAGAAGTTTTGGCATCAGCAAGGATCATCGATGAGTCGAGTCTAGATACCTCAAAGGTATTGGCACTGTCTTACGTAAAGATAAAGAATAAGAAAAATGGAGCAGTCATGTCTTACCAATTGGTTTCTGAAACAGAAGCTGATCTGAAGGCAGGAAAGATATCCGTTAAATCACCGATTGCGCAGGGTCTATTAGGACTGCAGGTTGGCGATATCGCAACGGTAGAAGTTCCAGCAGGACAACTTGAACTAGAAGTTCTGGAGATTTCAAGATAATGAAATAGAGGTTATGTGCGGTGATGCCATAACCGCCATGACAATATCAAGAAATTGAAACCCCGTTTAAAGCTATTTAAATGGGGTTTTTTATTTTATGAAATTTGAAAATTAAAGGAAAACTGGTGTGAAAAATCACTTTTAGAACAAAATTAGAACAAAATTAGAACAAAAAATAAGGGGTAATTTTTAGTTACCCCTTTTATATTCAATGTCATATCTACATCCATTTTCCTTTGTACTGATGTGTAAATCACCATCTTCAAATCTATACATATAATTGACCGTAGAATCATTTTTTAGGGTGAATCCAACCATACTATACTTCCATTATAAGTGAAAGTTGTCTTATATCCATCTATAATAGCCTTATTTCCTTTGTTAAATTCAAGCTTGTTATAAAATGTTGGTTCAACATCCGATTCACAAGCATTCAGTAAAGTTGTATTTGATTTTTCCCATGAACCTAAGATTGAATCATCATAGGTTGTTTTTGTGCATGATGCCATAATTGCAACTGTTGCAATGATAGCCAAAATTGATTTTTTCATTTTTATCCGTTTATTATAAATAGTGGATAAAATGAATTTGGTCCTCAAATATAGATTTTTTTTTTAAAAGAAAAGGGGTAAATTTTCATTACCCCCAATATGATTGAAAACAAATATAGATTTAAACTCCTAACACAAATCCTTATCACTCCTACTATATAATCAAATGTATACTAACATTGGTCAAAAGTCAAGTTTATAAATAAAAAAATTATTCAGGTTGAAGAACGTCTATAACAATACCACCGTTGTTAAAATCATCCCAATCTTTTATAAATTCATTATAAATAACAATGAATTCATCCAGAGTCAAATCTTTTCCCTTCACATCATTGATAAACAAAATAGTAGCAATTCTAGACCATTCATTGATTATATGCCTACGATTGTACATGAATTGAACAATGTCAGGATTGAAAACATGTTGAATGAATAATTCATAATTAGTTTCTGTTTTTTCCATAGCAATAGGTTTTAATTAAAGATAAGTAATCTGACCTTAAATAAGACGTTTTAAGCTGTTTTAATTTGGTTTGAACCATTGATATCATTCCTGAATAATATTCAATTGTAGGTCACAGCAGGGTGGCGAGCGGAACCCCTTCAACATTGATGTTCTATGATTATATTCTTTGAACTATTGACGATAGTCTATTGAGATAGTTGGAATATTGTGATGATAAACATTCAACCAATACTTATTACCTGTTGAAGAATTTTATTTTTTATGTTGAGATAATTATGTTATTACCTGATTTTATACCGTAGGGTAATATCAATTTCATTCTTGAAGAATTAACTGTTTTAAGTTGATTTAAACAATTTTTATTCTGTTTCAATTACCTACCTAAGTTGAGGTAATTAATTGATTTAATAGTTAGTGTATATTTAGTAATTCCCATAACTTTTTAAATTAACTTGATGTTGCTAAGATAGTACAAATTTAGAACAAAACAAACTTTAATGATCTTTAAAGGCATATTGTAAGGTAATGCCATAACCGCACTTTTCTTACAATTTACAGCCCCGATATTTCGGGGCTTTTTTTTGCTCCAAGGTTCTACGAAGCGTCTTTTCTAACCTTTAATTCAGATTATTATCCATTTGAGTTTTGGCAGTTGCTTCGGGAATGGCTTTACTCTTATTCGAGACATATTCGGAATTTTCAATATATGTCTCGAATGAGGGTAAGCTGATGTAGCCATTAAACTTACTATGCAGAAAAATTGGCTGGGAATTTTGATAGAATAATGACTTCAACAAACAGGGGTAATTTAGGTTGATGAAACCGGTAATAAATCCTATTTGTCATTATTTTATTGTTAAGAAATCAATAAATGTCACATTGAAGTTAAATCTTATGCTTCTAGGGGGCTGAATGTCTGTTCATATGTGCACAAAATTATTATCTTTGTTACTCACGAAATTGAACTATAGTTTATGTCAACCATATTCGCTAAAATCGTTGCAGGAGAGATTCCTGCTTATAAAGTTGCTGAGAGCAATGATTACTTAGCTTTTTTAGATGTAAATCCACTAACTGAAGGACATGTTTTAGTCATCCCGAAGAAAGAAACAGACTATATCTTTGACATCAACGATGAGGAATATATGGGGATGTGGGTTTTTGCCAAGATTGTTGCCCAAGGCATCAAGCAGGCATTTCCATGTCAAAAAGTTGGTGTAGCGGTAGTTGGTTTAGAAGTAGCACATGCGCATATTCATTTGATTCCATTGAACCATGTGCATGATATGAACTTTGAAAAACCAAAGCTGAAGCTTTCGGAAGACACCATGAACACGATTGCTGACCAGATTCGGGATGCAATTTCAACGATAACAAACCCAGCTTAATCCGATAGCGGGAAATATAATTTACTATGCAAGAATACTTGTTGTCTTTTCAACAATTGCTAGATGCTGAATATCTTTTAAGTCACGGTGGTTTCTACATCGTTTGTCTTATAGTTTTTGCCGAAACCGGTCTCTTCTTTGGATTTTTTCTCCCAGGGGATTATTTGTTGTTTTTAGCGGGGCTGTTTTGTGCGCTGGATAAAATCGATGTGGACATTGTTACATTGTATTTTGGGATTTTATCGGCCGGGATACTCGGTAATTTTGCGGGCTATTGGTTTGGGCATCGAACGGGTCCCATGCTCTTTAAACGGAAAGATTCCATACTTTTCAAACGGAAATATGTGATCATGGCCGAGGAGTTTTTCCAGAAATATGGTGGAACAGCATTAATAATTGGACGATTTGTACCTATTATTCGTACATTTGCACCCATCTTTGCAGGTGTAGTACAGCTGAACTTCAGGAAGTTCGTGCTGTTCAATGTGCTGGGAGCGCTGTTGTGGGTGTCTTTATTGACCCTGACAGGCTATTATTTAGGTATAGAATTCCCATGGATCATCGACTATGTTGAATATATCATCGTAGCCTTGATCGTCATCGCATTCCTACCTATCGCGATTGCACTCCTGAAAAAGTGGCTTAAGAATAGAAAAACGAAAAACGAAATAAACAAACAGTAATTATTTAATGAGTACACAACATCCTTGGCATCAAGTGTCTCCTGGTGAGGACTTGCCTAACTCCGTAAATGCCATTATCGAAATTCCTAAAGGTTCTAAAGCGAAATATGAAATCGACAAAGACAGTGGTTTGATCAAATTAGACCGTGTATTGTTTTCTTCTGTGATGTATCCGGCTAACTACGGGTTCATTCCGCAGACATATTGCGATGATAAAGATCCTTTGGATATTTTAGTTTTATGCTCAGTTGATGTTTACCCGATGTGTATGATCGAAGCGAAAGTTGTAGGTGTGATGCACATGATCGACAATGGTGAACAAGACGACAAAATCATTGCCGTTGCGAAACACGATATGTCGGTAAACTACATTAACGACCTATCTGAACTTCCTCCTCACACGATGAAGGAAATCGTTCGTTTCTTCCAAGATTATAAAACCCTTGAGGGCAAGAATGTGACCATCGAGAATCTTTATGGTCGTGCCTATGCGCAGAACATCATCATGGAAAGTATCGAACTTTACAATAAAGAAATTAGGACTAAGTAACCATTTTCATGGACCTCTCAATTTTATTGTCGCTGTTCTTGTTGTTTTCAAGCCTTGTTGGGCTAGGACAGGAGCAGCACCCATGGCATCAGGTTTCCCCTGGGAAGGATGTCCCAAATACTGTTACAGCAGTAATTGAAATCCCCAAAGGCAGCCGAGGCAAATATGAAATTGATAAAGCTTCTGGAATGATCAAGTTGGATAGGGTATTGCATTCTTCAATGGTGTACCCGAGCAACTATGGATTTATTCCACAAAGTTACTGTGGCGACAAAGATCCACTGGATATACTTGTGTTATGTTCAGTGGATCTTGTTCCTGCATCCCTCGTGGATGCAAAAGTAATCGGTGTGATGAGCATGACGGACTCTGGAGATCAGGATGATAAGGTTATCGCCGTAGCGAAAAACGATATGGCCTATAACTATATCAATGATATCTCGGAGCTTCCGCCCCACACTATGAAAGAAATCGTGCAGTTTTTTCTGGAGTATAAAAACCTAGAAGGAAAAAAAGTTATTATTAACAAAATAAGTGGAAGAGCTATCGCTCAAAATGTTATATTAGAGAGTTTAGAATTGTACAAGAAAGAATTCGCTAATAAAAACCTAAATCATGGCAATTGATATTTTTTGGACTATCTTTTTAGTGCTGGCAAATGGTTTTTTCGTTGCAGCTGAATTCGCTATTGTGAAGGTTCGAGCCTCTCAGATAGAGCTCCAGGCCAAATCGGGCAGTAAAGTTGCCAAGATGGCCAAGAGCATTACCGATCATTTGGACGGTTACCTTGCGGCTACCCAATTGGGTATTACCTTGGCTTCCCTAGCCTTAGGTTGGGTGGGTGAGGCCGTAATGACTCAAATCGTACACCAGATCTTCGGATTTTTCAACATTGAACTTACCGGTAAATTAGCGACGAACCTAGGCCATGTCCTTGCGTTCAGTATCATTACCTTTTTACATATTGTTTTTGGAGAGTTGGCACCTAAGTCCATCGCGATCCAAAAACCTGTAGCAACGACCATGAAAGTGGCCGTGCCGCTTCAATTCTTCTATTATGTCTTCCGACCTATTATTTGGTTGTTGAATGGTTTCGCCAATTTCTTGTTGAAATTGATCGGTATCCAGGTGAGTGCCCATGAAGCCAGCCATTCATCCGAAGAACTTCAATACCTATTGGAGAAAGGAAAAGAGAGTGGTGCCTTGAACAATGCAGAACATGAATTGATCAAGAATGTCTTCGATTTCAATGAGCGTATCGTCAAGAACATTATGGTGCCCCGAACCAAGATCGTTGCAGTAGACAAGGATGATACGGCAGAAGAGTTTATCAATACCGTAACGGAAGAGGGCTATTCCCGTATTCCGATCTATGATGACAATATTGACCAGATCATTGGTGTTGTCCATACCAAAGATATCTTACCGCTTATTGTTAAGGGTAAGGATGTGGTATTGAAGAACATCATGCGTAAGCCATATTTTATTCCTGAAACCAAAAAGATCAACGACTTGATGACGGAGTTCCAATTGAAGCGGATCCAGATTGCTTTTGTCCTAGATGAATTTGGAGGAACGGCTGGTATGGTAACGCTGGAAGATATCGTGGAAGAATTGGTAGGAGAGATCCAGGATGAGTATGATGAGGAAACTCCAGTAGTAGAGCAGATTTCGGAAACGGAATTTATGGTGGATGCTGGTGCCAGTGTACATGATGCCAATGGATATTTGCCGTTGGAACTACCTGAAAGTTCAGATTATGATACGATAGCTGGTTTGGTTTCACATCTCTTTGAGAAGATCCCAGATGTTGGCGATAGTACGGAACAATTGGGTTACCGTTTTACCATCATCAAGAAGACGCAACAAAACATTGAATTTGTAAAATTGGACCTTGTCGAAACTCCAAACGATGAGGACGAAGAATAATCCATAATATTGTGCATTTATTCTATACAGCGGATTTAAAGCCCGATCAAAGCTTATTTCAACTTTCTGAGGAAGAAAGCAAGCATGCCGTGCGTGTATTGCGATTGAACGTGGGCGACCAGGTACAGTTGATTGATGGGGTAGGTGGTTTCTATGAAGCTGAGATAGCGGATGCACATCCCAAAAGGACGCAGCTGAGAATCTTAAATTATACTCCAGAATTCCAAAAACCGGATTACCATTTACATATTGCAGTGGCACCGACCAAGAACATCGATCGTATCGAATGGTTCTTGGAAAAGGCGACCGAGATCGGAATCCAGGAAATTACGCCCATCATCAGCGAGCATTCCGAGCGTAAGGAGGTCAAAACCGAGCGTCTGAACAAAGTCATCGTCTCGGCGATGAAACAGTCCCTAAAGGCTTATATGCCCCTTCTAAATGAAGCTATAGGTTTTGATACCTTCCTGAGCAAGGTTGAATCAGAAAAAGACCTGAACAAGGCAATTGCCCATTGTGAGGAAGACGCTGAAAAGAAATACTTAAATCAGGAATTTGAAAAGGGGCAACGGTATTTGGTCTTGATCGGCCCTGAGGGGGATTTCTCGCCCGCTGAAATAGAAAAAGCCATTTCTGCAGGATTTATTCCGGTATCTCTTGGGGAGGCCAGACTTCGCACAGAAACGGCTGCTTTGTATGCTTGTACAGAAATTGCTTTACTGAACCGTTAGTTCACGAGTTCAGCATCCACGATCTGAATTTCCGCATTACCTTTCAAGGGTTCAGGATTGAATTTCATCTTTCCTTTGATCTTGATCGGCTCATCCGTAAACTTCACCGTACCTTTTTTCATAAAGATCTCCACCATTGGGGGGATACCATTGGTACCACAGAACTGACACTGGGTGATCGGCAATACCGAAAGCATATAGGTGCTGTGGTTTCTGCCACTCACTAATGGAACCATGTAACCTGGAAGATCAACCACGGTGTTCTCTAATTTCTTCAATGCAGGTGGGTAGGTCGGGGTATACACTTTTTTGTTACCCACGGTAGACACCTTGTACATCATCTTGTCAATGGCTTCCCAAGTACCGTTCATCATAGGAGTATGATCTGGAACTTGCGTTTCATTGCTATAGTTTCCGATTTGAGCTTTAGAAAAGCTCACTGTCATCATCAATACGAATACTGTAAATATTAACTTTCTCATCATTACTTATTACCTAAAATGGTAGAAATTGTTGTGTTGTATGCTTTAACTGCTGGAATAAGGGATGCGATCACCCCAATTAAACAAGCCGTAAGCAAAATTAACCATTCTTTACTATATATCTGGAATGCCTGGATAAAGTCTGCACTCTGACTGGTCTGGGTACTGATCAGGTACAGGCCGATATGACCAATGAACAATCCGACAATACCGCCAATGAAGGTTATTACCAATCCTTCGACAATCAACATGGTGAATAGTTTAATCTTACTTGCCCCTAAGGTTCTCATGATGGCAAGGTCATATTTTCTGTCTTTAAGCGCATTATAAAGACTGATAAATACGCTCAGTCCGGCGATGATCATGATGACATAGGCCAAGATTTCAAGGGAATCGATGCCTACACCCATTAGAGAAAACAATCTTGCTGTTTCCAATGCTGGGGATGCTGCCTGCATGCTTGTGGATTGGTTGACCAACTTAGGGACCACACCAATGGCAGCAGGTGAGCTGAATTTGACCAATAGGGCCGTTATCTCCAATCCTTTGTCCTGAACGATATCATCAGCGATGCTCTTTACGAATACATCCGACCTAGGGCGTTCTGTCACTAGGCTATCCGGAGTTGCTTGAGCAAGGGGGCTAGGTTTTTCCGCTACGATCTCTTCATGTTCGTGATCTGCATGGTCGTGTGCATGGTCATCATGTTGATGGGTCTCTGTAGCTGTATGTTCATGCCCGTGATCGTCATGGTCATGGTCTGCATGGTCGTGATCGTGGGCTTCTGCAACATGATCGTGCTCATGGTCATGTTCTTCGTGACCGATGCCATGGATATCCCAGACACTTTCTAAATTGGTCAATAGCAGGTTGTCTACGATAGAACCCGACGGTTTCAGGATTCCGACAACTGTAAAGGGATGTTCTTCGTGGACATGGGCATTTTCGGCCAGACCATGTGCGCCGTGTACTTTATCCCCTAATTTCAATTTGTTTTTACGGGCAGTTTCACTGCCTATGACTACCTCATAGCTTTTGTTCCATAATTGACCATCGGCCAATTGAAGTTCATATAAGCCCATAAAGCTGGTGTCAGTACCAACGATACGGTGGCCTTTGAAGTTATCTCCCAGTGAAATGGGTACAGCTTTTTCAATGAAAGGGTTATCCATCAGCTTTTCAGCTTCTGCCAGTTTAATGTTCCCGGTAGGGTTGTCCACATGGTACAGTGCGCTGAGGATCAATTGTAACGGGCTCCCTTTTGCACCAACAACGAGGTCAACCTGTTTGCTATTGCTGTCCAGTTGTTTTTCAAAAGTGTCACTGGTAATATAGATACTCACCAAGATAGCTACTCCGAATGCGGTTAGGATGATACTTAACAGCGTGGAGCCCCATTGTTGTGATATGTTTTTCCAGACTAATTGTAATGTATTCATCTTATTGCGCAGCTAGTATATAGTTGTTAGTAAATTCATCTTTTAACCTTTTGTCATGGGTAGAGATCAAAAGGGTGCTTCCTTGTTCTTTGGCCAGTCCCTTGATGAGTTCCACCACCAGAAAGGTATTCTTGTCATCTAGGGCTGCGGTAGGTTCGTCAGCGATCAGGAGCGAAGGCTTGTTGATCAACGCCCTGGCGATCGCAACACGCTGTACCTGACCACGGCTCAGCTCATTGGGTCTCCTGTTTCCAAAACCGCCAAGTTGCAGTTTTTCCAATAGCGATTTAATGGCCTGTTCATCCACGGCAAGTCCGGCAAGGCTTTGGGCCAGTTTGATATTTTCTGTTACAGAGAGATTTTTGAGCAGATGAGCTTCCTGAAAAATAAATCCCAGGTTTTGCGCCCTGAATTTATCCAGATCACTTCCTGAAAGTTGATAGAGATTTTGGCCATTGATGATGACCTCTCCCGTAGTTGGAGAAGAAAAACCTGCAATGAGGTTCAATAGCGTTGATTTTCCGGATCCTGAGTCCCCTAAGACCAAGGTGTGTTGCTGATCGGCCAGCAGCAGATCTTGGAAAGAAAGTTTGGGACCTTTAGGGTATTGATAAGATAAATTGGAGGTTTTTAATACAAAATCGCTCATAATAAAACTTTGTTGCAAAATAACACTAATTGTTGGCTAAACCCAATCTAAAGGGTAACAATTTGACCGATAGGTGTCTTAACAATTAATTAACTAGAGACTAATATTAACATAATAGAGTATTAATATTCACGTAACAATGCGATTATACTTTTGCAACATAATATTAACATTGTATGAATTGTATTAAACGAGTATTTTTATTGTTGGTTGTTTGCTTCGGCGTGATGATGAGCTATGCCCAGCAAGCACCATTTGGAGTAAAAGGGACGGTTGTGGACGTGGAGTCCTACCAACCTTTGGCAGGTGTTACAGTAACAATTGCGAACTCCCAGTTGGGCACAACAACGAATGACAAAGGTGAATTCTTTATCCCCTTACCTAGCGATAAATCCGCAGAATATCTGATTCGTGCGACTCTAATGGGGTACGACGCCCAAGAAATGAACTTTACGCTACAGTCTAGCGACACTGAGTTTGTGTCCTTTGCGCTGAAAAATGCAGATGCGGTGATCGAAGAAGTGGTGGTGACCAGACGCCGTGAAAAATTTACAGAATTAGCCTTATTGGAAGAAAGAAAGAAATCCAACCTGATGGTAGAATCCATCGGTGCACAGGAGCTATCTAGAAAAGGGGTTAGCGATGCAAGAGCAGCATTGACTAAAATGGCGGGTGTATCGAGACAAGAAGGTGTAAAGAACGTATTTGTACGCGGGTTGGGCGACCGTTACAACTCTTCTTCCCTAAACGGATTGCCATTACCTTCGGAAGATCCATTGAATAAAAATATCTCTTTAGATTTCTTCAGTTCAGATGTGATCCAAAGCATTAATGTAAACAAGACTTTCAACTCGAATATTGCTGGAGATGTGACTGGTGCAAACGTTGATATCTTTACAAAGGAAGCTACCGGAAACAGTTTTGAAATCAATGTTGGCGGAGGAGTTAACTCGCAAACGGTTGGTGCAGATAATTTCAGGAGAATTGACGGAACAAATTGGTTTGGAAGCCTTCCTGGCGGTTCAAAACCAAAAATGACCAGTTTTGATACCTATAATTTTGGTAATAGCTGGAATCCTAATCCTCAAGGATCTCTTTTCAATTCAAACTTCAAATTGTTGGGAAATAAAAGGGTATTGATTGGAAACAATCCATTGAGCATTTTCTTCACAGCCAGTATGGATTCCAAATACCGTTATGCAAATGGAAAGATCCAGCAGTCTGATGACCAAGGTCGTTTGATCTTGAACCAAGATTTCGTGAGAAATGAATATACCGTTTCCCAAACCGGTATGTTGAACCTAAGGTACACTTGGGGAAATAGCAATGTGAGCTTTAACTCCCTGTATATCCATGACCAAAGACAGGACTTAAGTGATTTCCATGGATTTGAGGAGAATGTGGGTGATGCCAAGACTGACGTAGTTGACATGAGAAGACAACAGGTGAATGATAACCATGTTTTTGTCAATCAATTATTGTCCAAACTATTCTTGAATGAAAAATGGTCTGCAGATTTAGGTTTGGCCATGAATAATGTGATCGGCAATGAGCCAGATCGTAGAATTAACAGAGCGGTAACCAAGGAAGCCACAGGTACTAACCTTTCCAGAAACAGTGCTGGAGAGAATGAAAGATACTTTGGGGACATGGATGAAACCGGTTATATAGGAAAAGCGATCCTGAACTATAACCTGGATAACGAATCAGGGCTGGAAAGAAAGATCTCCTTCGGTTATACCGGGAACTTTGTGAACAGAAATTTCAATTGGTGGGAATTCAACCATCAATTAAGAGCCGTTGCTGCGCCTCCATTAGATTTAAACAATATCGAGGCTATCATTGGTGCTGAAGGTTACAGAAAGTATTTTGATTTGGTAACCAATAGAGGTGGAGATGGAGATGTAAGCAACTTGAACCCTTTCTACTATAAAGGTAGCAGAAGGACCCAAAGTGGTATTGCTTCAGCAATCTACCAGTTTACCCCTGAATTTACAGCGGTATTGGGCTTGCGTTTGGACAATGTATTCCAATCTGTAAGTTATCAAACCAACCTACCGGATTATTCAACTTCTAACTATAATAAAATCAACAAGAACTATTTCTTGCCAAGTTTGAATTTGAAATATTCCTTGACAGAAAATATGTTCTTGAGAGCTTCAGGTTCCAAAACCTATACCGTTCCCCAGTTTATTGAGTTAGCGCCGGTAAGATATAGAGGTAATAACAACTTCACCCAAGGTAACCCGGCATTGAATCCATCGGAGAGCATCAATGCAGATTTCAAATGGGAGTTTTATCCTAGCAATTCAGAATTGGTATCCCTTGGTCTATTCTACAAGAATATCAAAAACCCAATTGCGAAGGTTGAATCTGGTTCATCAGGAAGTACATTGAGTTTCTATAACATCGGTAAGGATGCGGTCGTATTCGGTGCGGAATTGGAATTGAAGAAAGATTTGATCAAAACTTCAGGTGCCAACGGAGAAAACGTATTGTCAGGAGGCTTGAATGTTTCTTATCTGCATTCGGACCAGAAGTTGAGTCTGGAAGGAAGATCCTTCAATAAAGAGTCTGACCAAATGGAAGGAGCATCTCCATTGCTAGTTAACGCAGACTTAACCTATAAATTAGCTTTTGCTAACGTGGATTTGACGCCTTCTGTTGTATTCAACTATTTCTCGGATCGTATTTTCTCCTATGGTACATCAGGGTACAAGAACATCATGGAGAAAGGTATTCCATCTTTAGATTTTGTTACTCAGGCGATGATTAAGAAGCGTATTGGCGTTAATTTAAAGATTGAGAACATCTTGAACCCGAACAGGGAATTGTCGCGTGAGATTGGTGGGGACTCGCCAAAAGTGCTGATTGAGCAGTACAAAAGAGGGGTAGATTTTAACCTAGGAATTTCTTATAAGTTTTAACAATAAATTAATTTTCACCTAACAGAAAGGTTAACTGTTAACGGTTCCTTTGTGTAGAAATAAAAAGATTATGAAGACAAAATTATTTTCGATTTTAGCAGCAAGTGCTTTAGCTTTTACAGCATGTACAGACACCAATGTGCCAACTCCAACGACTCCAAAAAGTGAGCAGGATCTAATTGGTAAGATTGACAAGAACACAAAATTAGATGCGAACGTTACTTACAATTTAACAGGTGCATTGTACGTTGAGTCTGGCGCTACTTTAGAGATCCCAGCTGGGACTACTATCAAAGCGAAGAGCGGTGGAACGAGTGTATTCTTGTTGGTAAAACCAGGAGGTAAAATCGTTGCAGAAGGAACAGCAGAAAAACCAGTTGTGTTTACATCAGCTTCAGCTACACCAAAAGAAGGTGACTGGGGTGGAGTAATCATCAATGGTAAAGCTCCTCTTTCAGGTCCTGCAGGTGTAGTGACACAAAACACTACAGAGATGGATGCAACTGTAAAATATGGTGGTGACAATCCAGCTGACAACTCAGGTGTACTTAACTACGTGAAGATCGAATATACCGGTGCTCGTATGGACTCAAACAAAGAGCACAATGGTTTAACATTGAACGGTGTTGGTAATGGTACAAAACTTTCTAACCTTCACTTAAGATATGGAGCTGATGATGCAATCGAATTCTTCGGAGGTACAGTAAATGCTACAAACATTTTGGTTGAGAACTGTTCAGATGATATGTTTGACTTTACTGAAGGTTATAGCGGTACAATCACAAACGCTTACGGTATCCGTATGAAAGGTTACTCTGATGCTACTGAGGATCCAAGAGGTATCGAAGCTGATGGAAACTTTGACGGTAAAAACCCAACCCACGTTAACCAATCAAATTTCAAGGTAAATGGAATGACTATCGTTGTCAATGCAGCTGATATCAAAGGACAAGATGGTAAAGTTTCATTGGTAATGAACAAAGAGGTTTTCAAAATCAGAAGAGGTGCTAAAGCGACTATCACTAACGCATTCGTTAAATTTGGTCCTGGAACTACTCCTTATGTATTGATCGATACAGATGGCGCTAACCCAGAAACTTCAATTAGCTACAACTTTGATCCAGCTAATGGTTTAGACAAAGCGAAAATCGTTAATCCTGTAAATGCATTGTTAACTAAAGATGCTTCTAAAGGTGCTGATGTAAATGCTTTTGCTTGGACTAAATTCCAATTCTAAGAACATAGTACTAAATAGTTTATCAAATACAAAGGACCGCCTGCATGGCGGTCTTTTTTTTTGGGTTTGAACCAGGATGGAAAGGATGGGAGGATAGACCAAGATCTGGCTATGAACCAGGATAGCAAGGATGGGAGGATAGGCCTAGATTATGGCTATGAACCAGGATGGGAAGGATGGGAGGATAGACCAAGATTATGGCCAATATATCGCTATATAGGTATCAAGCTTAATTGGGGTAAGTTGATATCGGTTAGTGATTTATCCAATAAAAAAATCCTGGGGCGGGGAACCTCAGGATTTTAACTAACCAATTATTAACCTAAATTATGAAATTTTTACTCTTTACTCTTTTTTACTCTGTTTGTACTATCTATAACGCAAAGCATATGCCGATTGTATTTCGCATAACAGCTCTTAACATCTTTTAACAGATGGATTAGATTATGATGACAAAAATGAGATGATCAGAGATTTTTATGACATTTGACCCGTATTGGCCTACTTTATACCTATGCTACCCTTCCCAAAATATGTATACAAACAGAAAAGCCTGACAGCATCTGTCAGGCCTTATATCATCAAGTCTAAATACTAAATACTTTATACTAAATACTACTTCACCTCATGTTTGTGTCTGAACAAAATGGCAAAGAGTATGGCTATTACCAAGGTATATAGGGCAAAGGCGATCCATATATGGTGCCAGTCCTTTAAGTGAATGACCTGATCAAAGATTCCATTGCTGACATTCACCCCTCTGGAGCTGATGAATTTTTGCAGGGAACCATTGTCGGCTGTGGTGTCCAAGAAAGAGGCTAAAGAAGCGCTGTCGTTGAACGAAAGGGTGTAGAACCTATCAATGATCCATCCGGACACCCAAGAGCCAAATACGGCTCCAAATCCGTTGGTCATCATCATGAACAATCCTTGTGCTGATGAACGGATCTTGTTATTGGTATTGGTCTCCACGAATAGGGAACCTGAAATATTGAAAAAGTCAAAGGCCATTCCATAGACTACACAGGACATAATGATCATCCATAGGCCAGTGGAAGGGTTTCCATAGGCGAATAGTCCAAAACGTAGCACCCAAGCCACCATGGCGATCAACATGACCTGTTTGATACCAAACCTTTTGAGGAAAAATGGAATGGCAAGGATAAACAAGGTTTCAGAGATCTGCGATATCGACATGATAATGGTGGAATACTTCACCACAAAGGAATCTACATATTTTGGATAGAACTTGAATTCATCCAAGAACACATCGCCATATGCATTGGTCAGTTGTAAGGCTGCACCCAAGAACATGGAGAAGATAAAGAACATGGCCATCTTAAAGTTTCCGAAGAGCTTGAAAGCCTCGAGTCCCATGATCTGGGAAAAGCTTGCATTTTCTTGTATATGTCTTTGCGGTGGACACTTAGGTAGGTAGATCAAGGAATAGAGCCCTAATAGGATGGAACCTCCGGCAGCAATATAGAATTGCCCCTCTGTTGCTTTACTTCCACTCAGGTTTGTCATCCACATGGCCGCGATAAAACCAACCGTTCCCCATACGCGGATGGGAGGGAAGGCCTTGATCAGGTCGTAATTGCCTTGGTTGAGTGCTGTATAGGCAATGGAGTTGGACAGGGCTAAAGTAGGCATGTAGCAGCACATACTGAGCAACATGACCGTAAAGAATGATCCAGGGTCCTGCACTTGGGCAAGATAGATCAGACAGGCTGCGTAAAGCAAGTGTAAGGCTACATAAAGTTTTTCGGCATTGACCCAGCGGTCGGCAATGATACCCATCAGAGTAGGCATAAATAAAGATGCAATGCCCATGGTTGAGAAAATGGCTCCGAATTCGGTACCACCCCAGTTTTTAGTCCCAAACCAATAGTTTGCTATAGTAATCAACCATGCTCCCCAGACGAAGAATTGCAGGAAGTTCATGATCGTTAACCTCAGTTTAATAGACATCGTATTTTGCTATTAGTTATTGTAGGTAGAAATTAAGATTTTCGTTTTTCTATTTCGTCCCTGATTTTGGCAGCCGTCTCATACTGTTCGTTTTCGATAGCTTTTTCCAGGGTTTTTTCAAGTTGTTCCAGCGTTAGGGAAGCGTAAGGTGATGGTTTGTTTTTTGCTGGTTCTTTTTCAACGCTTTCCTGTTCTTTTTCTTTTTCCTCGGTTGGAGTGTCCGATTGTTTATAGTTTCCTACGTTTTCGATGTTTTCCAGAAAGGCAAAGTCATTTCCTTCGATCACGATTCCGGCTGTATTCATGATAAAATCATAGGTATAGATCGGACATTCGAAGCGTACAGCAAGTGCGACGGCATCCGAAGTACGGGCATCGATTTCAGAAGTCTGCTCTCCATCCGTACAGATCAATTTGGCAAAGAAGATCCCATCAACCAGGTTGTAGATCAGGACTTCTTCTAATTTTATCTTAAAGGTTTCCGCGAAAGATTTGAATAGATCATGGGTTAGGGGCCTGCTTGGGGTCATTTTTTCAATTTCAACGGCAATGGATTGCGCCTCAAAGCCGCCAATGATGACAGGTAGTCTTCGGTTACCTCCTACCTCTCCCAGAACCAGGGCATACGCTCCAGACTGGGTCTGGCTATAAGATAAGCCTACAATATCTAACTTGATTTTCTTCATCGATAACACGTTAACGTGATTACAAAGATGGGAATATTAACAGCAAAAAAAAAGTGACCTTGCGTTTTTTTAGGCAAGGCCACTCGTTCATTGTTTAGTTATTCCTAGTTGTTTTTTAAGTTTTTGATAGCTTCCGTCAGCTTTGGAACGATTTCGAAGGCGTCTCCTACGATTCCATAATCCGCCACTTTAAAGAACGGTGCTTCTGGGTCTTTGTTGATGACAACAATGTTTTTTGATGAGCTTACTCCCGCTAAATGCTGGATAGCTCCAGAAATACCGATAGCGATATAGAGATTCGGGCTGACCACAATACCTGTTTGTCCTACGTGTTCTGAATGGGGTCTCCAACCGGCATCGGAAACAGGTTTTGAACAGGCTGTTGCAGCACCAAGCACATTGGCTAATTCCTCGATCATTCCCCAGTTTTCTGGTCCTTTCATACCACGGCCTGCGGAAACCACGATTTCTGCTTCCGGAAGGGAGATTTTATCCGTTGCTCGGACAATCTCTTTGACCATAACATTAAAATCTTGGTCGTTCAGATCAGGTGTAAAGTCTACGATCTCTGCTGAGCCTCCTGTTTCTTTCAAATCGAAAGCATTTGGGTTGACGGCAATCACCTTGACCGCTGAGCTGATCACTTCGGTTGCAAAGGCTTTGTTGGAGAATGCAGTCTTTTTAACTTCCATTTGTTCTCCATTGAAGGTAGGAAGGTTGATCGCACCATCAGCAAAACCTGCATCTAGTTTAGCGGCAACCCTCGGCCCCAATCCTTTTCCACTAAATGAATTGGAAAGGACAACAACCTTCGCATTTTCCTGCTTTGCAGCAGATGCTATAATGGATGCGTATGCTTTGTTCACAAAGTTCTTCAACTTGTCTTGGTTGGCATCCAAAACTTTGGATACGCCGTATTTGCCCAATTTTTCTAATTCTGACCTGTCCACATTCCCAATGGAAAGGGCGGTTACAGTATCGCCTAATTGGTCAGCAATAGCTTTGGCATAAGAAGCGACCTCAAATGCCGACTTCTTTAATGTACCTTCTGTATTTTCTATATATACTAAAATTGCCATGATTATTTCTTAATGGGGTAAATGAATTAAATAACTTTTGCTTCGGAACGAAGTAACTGAACCAATTGGTCCACATCTTCTACCAGTTTCACAGCGCCCCTTGGAGCAGGTGATTCGAATTTCGCGATATTGGACAATTCATTTACTGCTATTGGTTCCACAACTTGAAGAGGTTTGGTCCTTGCTCCCATAATGCCGCGCATATTCGGGATCTTTGGTTCTGCAACTCCTTCAGCAGTACCGACCACCACCGGTAGTGAAACGGTCAATACTTCTTTACCGCCTTCAATTTCACGGTCAATAGTCGCATTGTTATCTTGGATATCTAATTTCTTTGCAATGGAAACCGAAGGTAGGTTCAATAGCTCGCCTAATAGGGCAGCAACTTGTGCGCCGTTATAGTCTATGGACTCACGACCCGTTAAGATCAGGTCAAAGTTTTGTTCTTTTGCGTAGTTGGCAATCTGATTGGCTACAAACCAAGCGTCTCTAGGTTGAGAATTTACGCGAACTGCATCATCCGCACCAATTGCCAATGCCTTTCTGATGGTAGGTTCTGTGCTAGCATCACCAACATTGATTACAGTGACCGTACCTTTGCCACCTTCCGCCAATTCAACTGCTCTAGATAATGCAATCTCATCATATGGATTAATGATATACTGAATACCATTGCTGTTAAAAACCGTATTATCGTTGCTGAATGTTATTTTTGAAGTGGTGTCAGGGACATTACTTATACATACTAATATTCTCATAATTCAAACGTTTTACACAAACCTACATTAATTAAGGAGCATTTCAAAGCTGTGTTTCCTCGATTTTCAGGAACTGTTAGATAATTGTTAATTATCAAAATAACATCAAAATTGTATAAAAAATATTATAAATTTAATTAACCATATATTTTTATTTTAATATATTAATACATCATTGGTTTTGATGCGATTATCTAATAGTCATTGATTTGTCATTTTGTATGCTAGCATAGTAATTCTATTCCGCGGGAGCAATGCTTTTGCATTTCTAAATATTGATTACTTTTGTTTATGGAAAGCAGATTAGCACAGTTACAGAATTTTTTAAGAGAAAGCCCAAACGATCCTTTTTTAAAGTATGCCCTGACCATGGAGTTTGTTAAGTTGGGAGATAAACAAAGTGCAAGAAATGGATTTGAAGACCTTGTACATTCCCACGCTGATTATGTAGGTACCTATTATCATTTTGGAAAGTTTTTGGAAGGCGAGGGGGAGAAGGACTCGGCACTTGAAATTTATGAAAAGGGAGTTCTGGTTGCTCAGCAAAAAAGAAATTTTCATGCGCTTAATGAACTGAAAAATGCCATGCTTATGGCTAATGGGCTGCTCGATGAAGACGATTAATGTTAAATTTTCTAAAAAATAGATTTGTGGTATCTTTTTTGCATTTTTTCTGGCAAGGAAGAAAATTATGCGAGTATTAACACTGTCATTAATCGGATTGATCATGCTGATCTTTGGATTTAGTTGTATTAACAACAAATCCAACGTCAATCAGCTTGTTGCTGCCGAAGATAATGCAGTGAAAGGTTTGGCAATCGTTGGTACCTATGAGGGTAAATTACCTTGTGCAGATTGTACTACAATTGCAACAGTACTTAGCTTAGATAAGAATAAAAATTACTCCATGCGGTATGAATATGTCGGCAAAAGTGCTGAGGTATTTGAAAGTACCGGAAAATGGAAGGTTGACCAGGATATTTTGAGTTTAGAGAATGTAGATTATAGCTTTAAGATATCTAAGGACCAACTCAATCAATTAGATCTCTCTGGCAAGGAAATAAAAGGCGATCTTGCCGAAAAATATGTCCTTCAAAAAATAAAATAAAAACCTGCAATAGCAGGTTTTTTTATGGAACTACTCCCCACACTTTTATTAATATTTATTTTGAGGAATACCTAATGCTAGGTATTTTTTTCGCTTAGTGGGTTGATTATCTTTGGATAACACTAATTATTAAAAGATGAAAACCAAATTATCTTTTATGATGATGCCCGTTTTGCTCTTGCTATTGGTATCCATAGGCAGTATTTTTCAGGTAGTAGTGAATGAAGAGGAGAATACAGTCGATCCATTGGAAATAACAGGGCAATGGACAGCCTATGAATATTATGACAATAATATCAACCCCAAAGGCCTATCATCTGAACTGGATTATTCTAAGGTCAATCAAATTGCTAAACTGATAAAATTCCAATCTAAAGCAACCCCTTGCCCCGAAAAAGTAAGTAAGGTGGAACAGAAAATGGAATTCTTTAAGATCAATTTTAAGCCTAATGGCAAAGCGGAAATTTTTGAGAAACAATACTATAAGGCTAATTCCTTTGATTCACATTGTCGTAACACTGTTTATGATGAATCATATAACCAAAGAATGCAGGTGAATTGGAGGATTGATCAACCGGAAGCCGCGCTCATCCTGAATGATTCCACAAAAAGGCATCTTACTGTTTTTAAAGTTCTATATTTTGGTAATAATGAACTGCATCTATCCTTGAAACAGGATGAAGATTATATCCTTGTCAAATTACATAAGGATTAGTCAAAAAAAAAGGCTGTTGCACTGCAACAGCCTTTTTAATATTATCGTACGAGACCTATTTATGGTTACAGATTTCTTTTACTGTTGCTACCACGAAGTCTATTTCTTCTTTTGTATTGTACTTGCTGAAAGAGAACCTCACAGATGGTCTGGTACCATCAGCTCCAATTCCCTGAAGGACGTGCGAGCCTATTTCGGAACCTGAACTACAAGCACTTCCGCCTGATGCAGAAACGCCCTTGATATCTAGGTTGAACAATAGCATGTCGCCCATGTTAGTGCATGGTAAGGATACGTTCAGTACAGTGTACAACGATTTATCTGAATCAACCTCGCCATTGAATCTTACATCTGGAACGGCTTTGATCAACTCAGCTTTCATATAATCCTTTAGGGACTGTATATAAGTTTGGTGTTCGTTCATTTCAGCATAAGCGATTTCCAATGCTTTTGCCAATCCCACGATTCCATAAACGTTTTCTGTGCCCCCGCGCATGTTTCTCTCTTGAGCACCTCCGTAGATAAGCGGTTTGATCTTATTGCGGGCATTGATATATAAGAATCCAACACCTTTAGGTCCATGGAATTTATGAGCTGCACCTGTAATAAAGTCGATTTTTAGGTCTGCTAAGTCATGTGCATAATGTCCCATCGTCTGAACGGTGTCTGAATGGAAGATGGCATCAAATTGCTCACATAGCTCACTAACCTTTTTAAGGTCAGTTAAGTTGCCTAATTCATTATTGGCATGCATCAAGGAAACAAAGGTCTTTGGGTTTTTAGACAAAAGCTCCTCTAGTTGACCAAGATCAACATTTCCTTTTTCATCAACGCCTAAAAGATCTAAATGAATTTTTCCAGCTTTTTCCAGTTCTTCCAACGTGTGTAGTACAGCATGGTGCTCAATTGGTGAACTGATTGCGTGGGTAATATTATAAGCTTCAATAGCACGAACGATAGCCATGTTGTCTGCTTCAGTTCCTCCGGAGGTAAAGAATATCTCGGAAGGTGATGCATTCAATAATTTAGCGACTGTTCTTCTTGCTTTTTCAACAATGGTCTTCATTTCTCGGCCATGTGCATGGATGGACGATGGATTTCCAAAATTCTCGTTCAACATCTGAACCATTACCTCGATAACTTCTTTATCTAAGGCAGTGGTGGCGGCATTATCAAAATAAACTTGCATGGCGGCAAATATAATTATTCAATAGGATAATTCTGTTATATTTATTTTTTTCTGACAATCATTAAGCCTATTGATATTAAGCCTGTTACGAATGATAAATAGACTATTAAATCACTATATTTTGTATAGAAAGTAAGGTCTTCATTCAAATTGATTTCCTGAGACAGCGCAGTCGGCACCCACCAAGAACTTTTTTGGACAATATCCCCACGTTGGTTAATAAAGCCAGAAATACCTGTATTGGCTGATCGAACTACCCATCTGCGGTTCTCAATGGCCCTAAGTTTAGCGTATTGAAGGTGTTGGTCCTTTCCTGAAGTATCTCCCCACCATCCATCATTGGTGATGACGGCAATAAATTGGGCTCCTTTTTTAATATATTCAGCTACATAATTCCCCCAAATGGATTCATAACAGATTACAGGTGCAGCGCCGATCCCACTGGCAGAATAAAAGACAGAGGGTTCTTCTTGGCTACCATACCCACCCGTAGTACCACCAAAATGCTTGAACAGTGGGGTTAAGAATGACAAGGTTTTTCCAAAAGGAGTTTTCTCCGCCCCCGGTACCAATTTAGATTTATGGTAAAATTGCAGCTTACTAGAACCATCCACCAATACTGCAGCATTGAAGCTGTCATAAAAAACATTACCGATCGGTCTTGCGGTCAAGGTCTTCTGATCTTCATAGATCTGGTAACTTTCTATCCCTGAAAGCACATTTCCATTGTGATAAGGCTCCAAGAATTCAAGGATCTTATTGTACTGGTCATATTCCCGAAACTCCTCCTCATTGATTCCATTAGATCCTGATATTGCGGTTTCAGGCCAAATAAAAAACTCGGTATTTAGTTTTGCTACCTTTTGCGAAAGATCGGTTAGGGTTTTTAATTGCTCCTCTGGGGTAATTGACCCAAATTTACCGTAAGGATCAATATTTGGTTGGACAGTTACAATTTCCGAAGGGTTGACATGTTCTTCGTAAGTGCTGTAGACAATTAAAGATCCAATAGCAGGAACGAGAATCCAGCCAGCCAATGAACCTAATAGCAGTTTCTGGCTATAGACCTCTACCTTTTCCTTCCTTTGCCAATACCACAGGAATACAATGATATTAGCTATCCAAATCCACAAAGTTCCACCATATACACCAGTAATGCTATACCATTGAACCAGTTGATGGAAATTGGCAAATCCATTCCCTAATGTCATCCAAGGAAACGCAAGTTCCCAAGTCTGGTGCAGGTATTCATATGCCATCCAAAAGGATACAAGCCCCATAAAGCTCAGCATGATGTTGTTCCTTTTGCGCATCTGGTAGTAAAGATTAAATGCCAGAGCCATTAAGAGAGGCGCCAGGGTAAATGGAATCAAAGAAACCATAAACGATGGAAATACATCTAATACAGCATTCATGGCATTAAATACCCAATAAATGGATGCGGTATTCCAGATGACACCTGTCAGAAACGCTAGACCAAATATCTTACGGCCTTTCTTTTTATAGTCCCCGCGGATCACGTTTTCAACAGCGACCAATAGGGGTACAAAAGCAATAAAAAGTAGAAAGCTAGAATATGGGATAGGGGGCCAAGCCAGCCACAGTAATATAGCACTTAGACTGGCTAGTAGGTAATTGTTTTTCATGCTATTATAATTGGCTTAAAACTTCGGCCTTCTTTGTTTCATATTCGGCTTGGGTAATAAGCTGCTTGTCATACAAGCTCTTTAATTTCTTTAATTTTAAAGTGATTTCATCATCCTCTTCAGCTTTATGCACTTCCGGACTAGGCGTAGGTGACGCTGGGGCTGGCGAGTTGAAAGAAGTTGGCTGTTGATAGCTTTGAGGTTCTTGTTTTGGAGCCTGAGCTTGTTGGTTTTGTTGGGCAAACATAGAATTCAAGCTAGGTCTTTCCTCAAACCTTGGAAGTTCAACAGGTTTTTCAGCTTCAACAGGTTTTGTAGCTTCAGCTGGTTTAACAGGTTCAACCTTCTCTTCCGGACTAACCACAGGATTACTGTAGGCTGGTTTATTGCCATAAACAGGAGTACTTTCTTTAGCTTCATTTTTCTGGTTCTGCAGATTAGCTAAAGCATCTTTTATCAGTTGGTACAACTTCCTGGCCTGTATCTTTGGGATATAATCAATCGTTAAGTTCTCGCCGGTAAAAGGGATAACAGTAACCTTGGAGCCAAAGATCTCCTCTTTAAATGCAATATCCTTAATATCCTTCCAAGGGAAGATCTCGAAGTTGGTAGCAAGACCCAATTTTGTGAACTCACACAGAAAGATTCTCCTGTTAGAAAGGGTAATGCTATCCGGCAATAAGTTCACGGCCGGTTTCTTTTGCAGGGCTATATAATTAATGGATTCTCCAGGGGTCAACATATCCAAAATCTTTCCATGGATCTTTTCTACCACTTTTGGATCCTGTCCATCCTGAACAAATTTGTCGATTTGATAATTTTCCATTGATTTGATATTTACGTCAAAAATTCTTTTTTATTATTACTCATGTCCCGCGACACAGCACACAAATTCCCCTTTGATAGGATTGGATTCAAAATGCTGTTTAATCTCTTCCAATGTGCCTCTCACGGTCTCCTCATACATCTTACTGATTTCTCGGGATATTGAAGCTTGCCTTTCAGGTCCAAATATTTGAATGAATTCATCTATGGTTTTCAAGATCCGATGTGGAGATTCATAGAAGATCATCGTTCTTTTTTCTTCTGCCAATGATTTCAAGCGGGTCTGTCTACCTTTTTTTACAGGAAGGAAACCTTCAAAGCAAAAGCGGTCATTTGGCAGTCCAGAATTAACCAGGGCCGGAACAAAAGCCGTTGCACCAGGCAAACATTGCACATCCAAACCTTCCTTGATCGTTTCCCGAACCAATAAAAAGCCAGGATCAGAGATGGCTGGCGTCCCGGCATCCGAGATTAGCGCGATCTGGTTCCCTTCCTTTAACAATCGGATAATTTCTTGGACAGCTTTATGCTCATTATGTTGATGATGGGCAAAGACTTTTTTGTCAATCCCAAAATGCTTTAACAAAGGTGCACTGGTCCTTGTATCCTCAGCTAAAATAATATCAACCTGTTTCAGGACATTGATGGCCCGAAAGGTCATATCTTCCAAATTACCAATTGGTGTGGGAACAATATATAACATAATCCAAAGATAGCGATTAACTAAGAATCTATTTCAGTATAATCTTCGGACTTAGGTATTTTGCTGATAATTTCCATCCATTCTTCTGGGATGTTGGTCAATTTCCTTTCTCTAATGTTCATCCAGGCACCATCCACTAACACTACAGCCGCTTTCACACCATTTTCCTTAAAGATCTCATGCCTGAAGGAAAACCTGGAATTGAGCTTGTTGAATTTAGTGATCACAACGCTTACTTTTACCCGCTCATCCAAACCTATTTCCCGCAAATAATTCAACTCTTCACGAAACAAAATAGGTCCAATCTTTCGCTTATTGAATTCCTCTAGCGACAGCCCCATCTTGTTCAGCATATTACTCCTTGCCTGGGCGCAAAAATCCGCATATGCAGAATGTCGTAAATGCACATTTGCATCAATCTGCGACCATAAAACCTGTCCTTCGTAAAATATATTTTCTTCCATCGACCTTAATCTTTAGTGTTTTTCTAAAAATATGAAAAATAAATAATCGGCTTTCCATGAAATACGAAGCTTAACAATCTGATGAGAATTCAATGTTAACTTTTTGCGAACTGCATTTCTTGCATTTAGGCTATTTTGCTGATAAAAAGAAATAAATACTCATTATAGGAAAATCGACAGGTTGGTATGTTAACAAATTAATAACATCCAGTTAATAATCTAGTAAATCCCTATAAATATTTTTGGGCCATTAAATTATTAACTTTATGAGATTATTCCTATTATTCCTATTCAATTTCATTTGTTGTATTTCCTTTGCTCAAAGGACCACCCCTTTGGCTACAACGACCATCCTAAAAGGTAAGGTCATGGACAACAATGATCATTTTTCTTTACCAGGTGCAACTTTAAGAATTGCAGAAGGCAATAAATTCACGGTTTCCGATGCAAACGGAAATTTTGAATTCCTAAACCTTCCTGCTGGAACTTATACCGTATCGGTTGACTATTTAGGTTACCAACATTTTGAACAAAAGATCCAGACTACCGATATGGCTGTTGAAATCTTTTTGGAGCCAGCTAGCAAAACAATTGATGAGATCCAAGTCATTGGAGATATTGCAAAAGGTCAAGCAAAAGCCTTGAACCAGCAAAAAAATAACAGCAACATCACGAATATTATTTCTTCTGACCAAGTGGGCCGTTTTCCGGATCAGAATATCGGAGATGCCTTGAAAAGGGTTCCGGGTATTACGATGCAAAATGACCAAGGTGAGGCAAGAAATATTATTGTCCGTGGTCTTTCCCCAGAATTGAACTCTGTGACCTTGAATGGTGACCGTATTCCTTCAGCAGAAGGTGATAACCGTAATGTTCAGATGGACTTGATTCCTTCCGACATGATTTCATCGATCGAAGTCAACAAAACATTGACCCCTGATATGGATGCTGATGCGATCGGTGGTAGTGTGAACCTGATCACTCGTGCCGTTCCGAATAAGCAACGTATTTCTGCTACCCTAAGTGGTGGATATTCCCCAGTTCGTGAAAAAGCAATCTACAATGGATCTTTGATCTATGGTAACCGATTCCTGGATAACAAGATGGGCTTGGTATTGAGTGGAACGATGCAGACCAATGATTTTGGTTCAAACAACATTGAAGCCGAATGGGATCAAAAAGATGGAAATGTATTCCTAAAAGAAATGCAGATCCGTAAATATGATGTGGTCCGTGTCCGTAGAAGTGTATCAGCTGCCTGGGACTACAACTTTAATTCTAGAAACAGGATTGCCTTAAATGCCATGTACAACTGGCGTGATGACCGCGAAAACCGTTTTGCAACCAAGTTCTCAAAGCTAAAGTACGATAATGCAACCAAGTCTTACACAGGACTAATTGAACGTGAAACTAAAGGCGGTATTGATAATAGCAGAAACAAAGGCCGTCGTTTAGAGCGTCAGACTGTATTGAACTTTTCATTGCAAGGGGAGCACCTTATTTCACCTTTGTTGGATATGGACTGGGCTGCTTCTTATTCAAGAGCCTCTGAATGGAGACCTAACGAAAGGTATATCTCTTATGAAAAACCATCGGGACCTCTTTCTGTCGATATTTCTGATCCTTACCTGCCATTTATTGCGAATGCAAACGCAGATTTGGACAAATTTGAACTTAATGAAATCACAGAAAATGAAAACAACACCCATGAAGATGAATTCGGTGCCAAATTAAACTTCCGTATTCCTTTGTCGGTGATTGCAGATCAAAAAGGAAGGATCCGTTTTGGTGGACGTGTAAGGTTGAAAACCAAAGAAAGAGATAACAATTTCTTTGAATACAAGCCCGTTACAGGCTTTGAGACCTTAACTTCTGGAATGCCATTGGTGACATGGGACGCCAAAACTTGGGACCAAGGTGAGCGTTATGCTCCAGGGACCTTTGTAGACAAAAACTATTTAGGAGGTTTAAACCTAAGCGATAAATCTAAATTTGAAGAAGAGGCAAACCCAAAAGAGTTCCTTTCCCAAAACTATAAAGCAAAAGAGCAGATCTTTGCAGGTTATGTACGTTGGGATCAAAATATTACGGAAAGAACAGCCTTGATCTTGGGAGCTCGTTTGGAGCATACTCGCATTGACTATACCGGTAATAATGTCGTTGATGAAGAAGAATTAAAAGGTCAGATCCGTAATGAAAACAGTTATACCAACATTCTTCCAGGTATTACCTTAAAGCATAATTTCTCGGACAACTTTATCCTTCGTGCTGCTGTGACAACCAGTTTGGCAAGACCAAACTACTACGCCTTGGCGCCATATGTTAACTCCAACATAGATGATAAAGAATTGTTCGCAGGCAATCCAAACTTGAAAGCAACCTATTCGACCAACTACGACATCATGTTGGAACGCTATTTCCAAAATGTGGGTATTATTTCCGGAGGTGCATTTTATAAAAACCTAAAGAACTTTATCTACATGTACAATGATAGGAGTTTTACCAATGCTCGTTTCTCGGAAGTGTTCCCAAATCTAGCAAACCCTATCGCTGCAGGTGAAACATGGGACTTTGCACAGTTTAGAAACGGCGATAAGGTAGATGTTTATGGTTTTGAAGTTGCTTTCCAGAGACAGTTGGATTTCCTTCCTGGAAAATTCCTGCAAGGATTCGCCATCTATGCAAACTATACCTTTACCGAGTCAAAAGCTAAGGGTATCTCAGGTGAAGACGGTGTGTTGCGTGAAGGCCTAGGTCTGCCTAGAACTGCCCCGCACATGTTGAACGGATCCTTGTCTTGGGAAAACAATAAATTCTCAGCTCGTGTATCTGCAAACTATACGGCAGCTTACTTGGATGAAATCGGAGATGATGCATTTACCGATGCTTATTATGACAAACAGTTTTTCCTAGATGCAAATGCTGCATATAAAGTAACTAAGTCACTTCGCATTTTTGCTGAAGCCAACAACCTAACCAATCAACCTTTGCGTTACTACCAAGGTGATGTACAGCGCATGCGCCAATTAGAATATTACAAGCCGCGCTATACCCTTGGAATTAAATATGACTTATAAAAACCAACAAATGAAGAAACAACTTACAATATTTAGTTTTTCGGCCCTAGTGCTTGTCTCCTGTGGAGATAAGTTGGCCCCTGTTGCCGAAAATGCGCTGAAACCAGCCGTAATTACTGAAGTGGTGCCTAATGATACCGATGATCCCGCTATTTGGGTCAACCCTCAGGATAGCTCCCAGGTAATCGTTATCGGGACAGATAAACATGAAAAAACCGGTGGGCTTTATGCCTATGATATGGACGGAAAGATCATCAATAAGGTCGTTCCTTTGGATCGTCCAAACAATGTCGACATCGCTTATGGCTTTAATTTGGCCGGTAAGAAAGTGGATATAGCTGTAGTTACAGAACGCGGTACAGATAAGATCAGGGTGTTCAGCTTACCGGATCTAAAGCCGATAGATAATGGCGGAATTCCCGTGTTTGAAGGTGAAACAGAAAGGTCACCTATGGGTATCGCGCTATATACGCAAATGGATACTACAGGAAATAAGATCTATGCCATCGTAGGTAGAAAGATCGGACCGACAGGAAAATACCTGTATCAGTATGAACTACAGGATAAGGATGGCGTGGTCGTAGGTAATAAAGTGCGTGAATTCGGAGCCTTCCAGGGAGGAAAGGAAATCGAGGCAATAGCCGTGGATAACGAACTAGGTTATGTCTATTATTCTGATGAAGGTTTCGGAATCCATAAATACTATGCTGATCCGGCTAAGGGCAATGAGGTCCTTGCGGTTTTCGGACAAAAGGATTTCAAAGAGGACCATGAAGGTATTGCCATCTACAAGAGCAGCGACAGTACAGGTTATATTGTAGCCTCCAATCAACAGAACAATTCCTTTAACATCTACCCTCGAGAAGGGGATGCAGGAAATCCTCATCAATATACAAGGATTGCTGAGGTTCCGGTATCAGCTGTGGAGTGTGATGGTGCCGATGCGATATCTATGCCGATCGGAGCTAAATTCCCGAAAGGAATTTTGGTTGCTATGAGTAATGGAATGGTGTTCCATTATTATGACTGGCAGCAGTTCCAAGATCAGATTGATGCAAAAAAATAACATACAACAATTGGATTGATAATAGATAGGCCGCGAAATTTTCGCGGCCTTTTCTCAACACTAACTATTGACCTATACTTAAAACTACCTATAACTTTCTTTATTATTTACGGACACATCTTACATTGGCGCCTCTTCCGTCCCTGATCTGTTCTAAATCTAGTACCATTGTCGTAAACACGGCACTCTGCCTGTAATACATGGTCATGTACGTTAAAGTGTCTGAAGTCCTATAATATCCTATATCCCCATATTTTGGAAAGAAAGGTACTATATTTCCAGCCTCATAATTGAAGTCTTTCAATGTTCTGTTCATTGCCCTATATCCAGCCGCAACAAAGGGTAGGTGTCTGTCTGGATATCTCGGTGGACCCAATGATGAAACATTTGTCCAGGCCATATACCAGCCTTTGTCTCCAGGTTGGTTGTAGCGGACCCTGTTGGTCGTGTAATTTATTATGGTATGGTACTCAGAGGTTTTAGGAAGGCGCCAAGTTCCTTTCGGGTACACTTGGTCACATGGATCCCAGATCGTCGGACCAGTTTGTGGAAGTGGTCTTGGGGGTCTGGTATCAAAGTAATCCCTTTCTATGAAATTCATCATACCTCCAGATTTGTTGTTTACAAAACCGTTGTCATACCAAAACCTGTATTGATTCTTCAAGGAGTTTGCAACAAAGGTGAGGTTTCCACGTGCCCAACTTGCGCCACCATAATTTATTCCCGATTCGATCAGCCGTATTTTTAGCACATAGCGTTTGCCCATTTCAGGTGTAAAAGTAGGTACGCTAAATGGGACATTGTCAAACGTTCGATCAACAAAATAATCTACATTGGGCGCTTCTGAATTTACAGATTGACTTGTGATTATGGTATTCTTTATGTTACCCGCTAAACTCATGTTTCCACCACTGGGAACAGTTAGGAAATCCATGTATTTCACCCAGCCTAAGGGAATGCTGTCGGCTATGGCGTCGGTCCACTGGCTTGCATTAAAAGCTACAGGCGTGGTGCTCGTGAAATTTCCGTTAATAATTGAAAATACGCCATTATTAAGACCAGTATTTCCACCACTTTGAGGGAATTCAATACTGGTACTCTTGATCTTGGAAAAGGTACCCCTAGCGTCCAGCTCAATTCTGAGTAAACTCATTTTCCGCTGGAAGGTTATCTGAATTCTATTTTCGGCTTCAGGGTCATCAGAAGTTCGGATCAGCCCTGTCGCGTATAAAAATTCCGACCCCTGGCCCAATGCTGTAGAATTAATGGTCAGATTTGGATTTGCAGGGTCAAATGTCGCTAGATCATTGCCATTATTGTAGGAATAGGCAAACCAACGGTAGTTTTTGTTCCTATAGGCGTCGATCACGATTTCAGAAGTTGCCGAAGCCTGTGCCTGGCCAAAATACGTAGTTGCCTCACCGGCATCATTGGCATCATACAGCACGATCAGGTATTTTGTGCTGCTGGGTAGCGGGTTTGCTATGGCTATCGAACGGGATTTCGGTTCAAAGGCTTTCGATTCGGCTAGCATATAGTCATAATCTACACCATTTGCAGAAGTCAGCTCTTTTTTAAAGATCAAGGGTTCAGCACTGTTCTGTTTTGAACTGTGCTTTGCAAGGATTTCCTTTGTGTCTATGGTTTCTCCAATGCCTTGTACACTGAATGTTAATCCTTCCTTGCCCCCAATTGTAGGCTCAGGTCTCTTGCATTGGCAAAAGAGGATTAGAAAAGAAAATGAGATGAAGACAATTGGGTCAATTCTGTGCTTCATTGTTTTTTTAATTTGGGTCTATTTGCTTTTAGAAGTCTACATTAAAGGTTTTGCCGTCGGAATCTTCCCATTCATCAACTTTTGGCGTATTTTCGTTTTCCCCTCCAATCCTTATCCTGGTTGATGTAATAGCAACATCAAAATCTAATTTAACAACATAGATTTCAATTGTTGGAAGGCTATATTCTTGTTTGAGATGTTCATTGTTTTTAAAAAAAGTTTTCCTTCTTGTTTTTTTATTAGGCATAAAATCATGCTTTTTAGTTTATGAATATTTCAATCCGATCAATCTTAAACTGGTTGGTCTATAATTATTTAATATTATCAATGGTTTATAATCGTTTGTTTCAAAATTATATAATTCAAAACAATATTTCGTAAAAAATTTATTAAAAGTATAAAAATGTTACTAAAGGCCTGTTTTTTGAAATTTTCTTTCGTCATATGTTTTATTAAGTCTGTAGTCGAAAATTATTCAAAACAAAAAAGGCGCAATGAAAATCATTACGCCTACAAGAAAAAATATTATATGTAGTTATATTTTTGCCTAATTATTTATTTTCTTATACATCGCACATTTGCCTCTCTTCCGTCCAAAAATTGAGTAACAGCTAGGTTAATATTGTTGTTTTTTTTGCTAAGCAAATGGGGGTTATCTCCTCACGCAGCGAACATTTGCTCCAATGCCTTCATGAGTAGTAAACACCCTCATGCCAAAGTCTATGCCTGCAAATCCGCCATAGTCAAAATTGAAAAACTGGGTCGTGTCCGAGGTCTTAAAGAATCCTTCATCAGCTGAAAGCGTTCCAAAACCCCGATAATTAAATCTCCTTAATTCTCTTGTCTTTCTGTCCCTGAAGCCAGCGGCAACTAAATTAAAATTATTGTTTTTGTACCTTGGAGTGCCCACCCCTGGTCGGTTTCTCCAAGACGCATACCATCCGCCATTATTTTCTTGGTCAACCCGATTTCTGTTAATCGACTCTGCCAATTCGCCGAGTCTAGTGAATTCTGCTGCTGTTGGAAGCCGCCAAGTGTTTTCTGGATATACTAAAGCACATGGGTCCCAATTTCTGGGTTCGGCTTGTGGTTCCCCTATGGGTGGTCTGGTGTCAAAATAATCGCGTTCTATAAAGTTTATCATTCCGCCATTGACATTTTTTATAAAGTTGTTGTCGTACCAAAATCTATATTTGTTTTTTGGTGAATTGGCTACATAGGTCAAATTTCCCCTAGCCCAATTGGTTCCACCCACTAAAAGTGTGCTCTCCTTTAATCTTAATTTTATGGTATATCGCTTGCCTGCAACAGGTGTGAAAGCTGGGAAATTTAATGGAATGCCCGCTGTAGGTATTCCGTAATCTCGGTCTGCAAAGGTGATTGCGGTAGGGTTATTTGGTGTAATGGTTTGGCTTGTAAGGGTCAAACTTTTTAGGATAGCCTGAAAATTCATAGGTTCACCGTTCGGAACAGTTAGCAACTGTTGATATTTGACCCATCCGGTTGGAATGGTATCGGCTATATGATCAAGCCATGTTGGTCTACTAAATGGCTCCTCAGCGTTTGTCTCTTTAAATACCCCATTTCTAAGGGAGAATTTCCCGTTTTTAAAACCATTAGAGGATGCTGGGAAATCCACCCTCAAATTTTTGATGGAAGAGAATGCGCCTCTAGCATCGATTTCAAAACGTATCGCACTGACCATTCTTTTAAAAGTAATGGAAGCTACATTTGGAGCGTTCGGATCATTGCTCGTTGTGATTACGCCCGTGGCGTAAAGAAAGTCGCTTCCGTCTTCAGCTGCTGCGGAGTTGACATCTAATATAGGAGATTCAACTGTTGGTTGGCGGAGGTAAGTAGAGGAGTTATAGGAATAGGCAAACCATCTGTATTGCCTATTGCGATATGCGGGAAATGGGATAGTTGGTCCATTGCCAGTGCTGGTGGAGAGAAGGTGAAACGACACAGCGTTGCCATTGCCGTCGGCTTCAAAGAGCATGATGATGTACCAGTTAAATTCACCAAATGGTTTGCTGCTTACAGCTTTTGTCAATGCTATATTCTTTTCAGCGCTTTCTTCGATCATTAAATCGATGTCCATGCCTTCTATGTTGTGTAGCTCTCGATGGATAGGGAATTTATTGAGGTTTTCGGTATCCCTTTCTCTATTGGAGCCCATTAATTCTGCGCTACTATCTTCTTCGATTCCTACCACTCGAAATACAATCCCTTTTTCGGATGGTAAATCTATATCACGTGGCTTGCAACAATTTAACATGACAATGCAAAATAAACTGCTCAGAATAAATAGGGGGGCTGTAATTTTCATCTTTTTAGGGTTTAGTTGGTTTTTCTAAAAGTCAAAATCTTTAATAGTTTCTCCTTCGTCCTCCCAGTCTTCAACTTCTGGGACATTGCCTGGGCCTCCCATTCTGACATGGGTAGAAGTGGCCATAAGACTGAAATCTAATTGTAGGGGCTGAATGGAAATTTTCGGGCGTAAGTAAGGTTTTTTGTCTTTTTTCCTTACAGAGGCATTCAAATCTTCAGCGCCCAAGCAGTGTGGTTCCTGTGGGGTCTTCATGATTTTTTGGTTCTTAATAACAGGTTGGCTGTTTATCTATAATCGTTATTTTTTAATTAATTGGTTCTTAATTAATTAATATTAGCAAAAATAAATAAAAATATTAATACTAAAGTAAAAATTAGTGTTTTAAGTATAAACTTTAAGTTAAGTGTTTAATCAATTCAGAGGGAGAGTGGAAAATGTGTGTCGGCAAGCAAAAAAAACAGCGCTATTTGACTTAGCGCTGTTTCTCGAAATGATAGGTTTTTTTTATACGCCTGAAGCGATTTTCATCAGCAATGCCGTTAACCATCCTGCATAGGTTCCGATTGCATAACTGAATACTGATAAGATTACTCCAACAGAAATTAAAGAGGGATGAAAGGCAGCAGACATCACGGATGCGGAGGCAACACCACCTACATTCGCCATACTTCCCACAGAAAAGTAAAAGAATGGCACCTTAAAGATCTTTCCAACAATGATCAACAATATAGCATGGAAACTGATCCAGATAAAGCCGACTACAAATAAACCAGGGTTGCCCAAAATGGCCATGATGTTCATCTGCATTCCGATTGTGGTGATCAGTACGTATAACAGAACGGTTCCGATTTTGGATGCTCCGGCAAATTCCAGTTTTTTTGCTGGAGTGAAAGATAGGGATATCCCAATGGCAGTAGCAAAGAAGATCAACCAGAAGAAAGTATTGGTCAGGGAGAACTTCTCCGTCTCCGGATAATGGGTTGCCATAAAGTTAGCAACAGGTTCTGCCAATAAGGTTGCCAGTCCCGTTCCGCCGAAGGCTAACGCAATCATGATCATAAAATCTTTCGTCTCCGGAATGCGGCTGTTAACTTTTACGCGTTCATCCATTTTTGCCTTTAGGTGCTCCACGTCCTGGGAATCGGCCTTGAAGAATTTGTCCACGGCCTTGTATTTGCTTGCACCATATAATAGAATGGCCATCCAGATATAGGCTACAAAAACATCCACGGCGATGATGGAAGAGAAGAGGTTAGGAGAAGGTTGAAGGATCTCCTTTAAGGCCACTTGGTTTGCAGATCCACCAATCCATGAACCTGCCAATGCACCTAATCCACGCCAGACCTCATCGGGCCCTGTGCCCCCAACGACTTCTGGTGCGACCAAGGAAGTCAGGTAAACAGCCAATGGGCCGCCCAATAGGATACCTATTGTACCTGTTATGAACATCAATCCTGCTCTCTTGCGCAATGCCCACATCTCCTTGAGGTCTAGATTGTTCACAAATAAGATCAAACAGGCCGGAAGAAAATAACGGCTCCCGATCGTCGTCAATGGCGAATTTTCACCATCGATGATATTAAACGAATTCAATAGCCCCGGTAAGAAATAACAGAGCAACAATGGCGGGATGACATTATAAAATCCCTTGATGTATCTGTTGGATAGACTGGAGGTGTAAAAAACCAAACCTAAGATCGTCATCAATAATCCAAAGACCACCGTAGTGTTCTCTATCAATGGTCCGGCTTCTGTATCGGTTATTTGCATAAAATTGTAATAATTGTTATTTTGCTGTGAAAATAGATAATTTTTCAATTATTTATTGAAATAATCAACATATCAAAAACATTAGATCAATCTGAATCATTCAAAAAAAGACCGAATGGACCGAAGAAATTTTATTAAAAACGGTGGTATTATCCTTGGTGCCACTTCATTAGACTTTTCAAATACCAACCTTGATTTCAAGAAAAAAATAAAAGTAGGATTAGTCGGCTGTGGAGGTCGTGGAACAGGAGCCGCCTTTCAGGCCTTATCTGCTGATCCAGATGTCGAAATTGTGGCATTGGCCGATATTTTTCCGGAACAATTGGAAACAGCGCTGGCTTCCCTGCAAGAAGCGCACAAAGATCGCGTCAATGTTCCTGAAAAAAGGAAATATGTAGGTTTTGATGCCTATAAAAACTTAATAGCCTCCGACGTTGACGTCGTGTTGTTGGCCAGCCCTCCGAGCTTTAGACCGGATCATTTGACCGAAGCGGTTAAACATGGTAAACATATCTTCTGTGAAAAGCCTATGGCGGTAGATGTGCCCGGTGTACATAAAGTGCGTGAAGCGGTAAAAGTAGCCAAAGAGAAAAAGTTGAACCTTGTTTCTGGCTATTGCTTTAGGTATTCAACTCCTAACCGTGAATTGGCAAAATTAGTCCATGATGGCAGTATAGGTGATATCTATGCCATCAGTACCTTCAGGTTGGGCGGTGAATTGACCGAAAAACCTAGGCAGCCAAATTGGACCGACCTAAAATATCAATTGTACAATTGGTTTTACTACCAACGCTATTCGGGTGATATCATCGTTGAACAGACCGTGCACAGCATAGATTTCATGAACTGGATCTTAAACCGCGGATTGCCTAAAACCGTTTCAGGAACAGGAGGTAGACAGAGCCGTCCTTGGGACAAGTATGGCAATGTCTTCGACCATTTTGCCATTGAGTTTGATTATGGAGATGGCTTGAAAGGGTTCCATTTCGGCAGACAGCAAAATGGTACCCAACCACGAAACTCCGTAGAAGCAATCGGGACCAAAGGCAATTTTAATGTAAGCCTTTTGAGTTCCTATGCAATCAATGGATCAAATCCGTGGAAATTTAACGGTAAGATGAACAATATGTACCAGACGCAACATGATGAGCTTTTTGCGGCCATCAAGAATAAGCAAGTGATCAATGATGGTGATTTTATGGCGGATTCTACCTTAATGGCTATCTGGGCGCGCGAAGCTGCTTATACTGGTAGCATTATTTCGTTGGATGAAATCTTGAATTCAACCAAAACCTATGGTCCGAGTTCAGATGGATATAATTGGGAAATGGAAATAGATACTGCAAGAATCCCTAGACCGGGATTGGCGACATAATTATTGGTGAAAGGGAAATATTGGAAAAGATAAAGATTTTAGTGGTTGGCTGTGGTAATATGGGAGCATCCCATGCGCAGGCCTATCATGAGATGGAAGAATTTGAAATTGTAGGACTGGTCTCGCGTGGAGACAGTAAAAAGAAATTGAATGAGAAATTAGCTGCGCAATACCCCTTGTATGACAGCTATGAGCAGGCCCTAGAAGAATCGAAACCGGATGCGGTCTGCATCTCTACCTATCCGGATACCCATGAAGACTATGCCATCAAGGCATTTCAGGCAGGAGCACATGTCTTCATTGAAAAACCCCTTGCGGATACGGTTTTAGGGGCCCAGAAAGTAATCGATGCGGCCAATGCTGCCGATAAAAAACTGGTGGTGGGTTATATTTTAAGGCATCATCCTTCCTGGATTAAATTTATTGAGGTTGCCAAGACCATGGGGTATCCTTTGGTCATGCGCATGAACCTGAACCAGCAAAGCCAAGGCTATATGTGGGATGTGCACCGTAATTTGATGAAAAGCCTGAGCCCAATTGTTGACTGTGGGGTGCATTATATCGATGTGATGTGCCAAATGACCAATGCCAATCCGGTCACTGTATCGGCCATCGGTGCAAGGCTAACGGATGATATACCGACAGATAATTACAATTATGGCCAGCTGCAGATCCGTTTTGATGATGGCAGTGTAGGCTGGTATGAGGCAGGTTGGGGCCCTATGATCAGTGATACGGCGTTCTTTGTAAAAGACGTGATCGGGCCGAAGGGCTGCGTATCCATCGTGGCCAAAGAAGCTGGAAAAGCTGGAAATTCAGACTCTGTCGAGTCACATACCAAAACAGAATCCTTAAAGGTCCATTATGCTGATATCAATGCGCAGAATGAATTTTTGAAAAAAGATGAATGGCTAGACCTAACCGATGAGCCTGACCATCAGGAACTCTGCAACAGGGAACAACGCTTTTTCCTGAAAGCCATAAAGGAAAACTTAAATTTGGAAAAATCAATGCAGGATGCCATCAATAGCCTCCAAATCGCTATTGCATGTGATGAATCTGTAAAGACTGGTGAAATCGTAAAACTCTAAAATGCGCAAATACTCTCTTTTGTTCGGGTTGCTGTTTCTCAACCTGATGCTGTTAGCTCAATCCAAGAAACCTAATATTGTATTGATTCTCGCTGATGACCTCGGCTATGGAGACTTAAGTATCTATGGACAAGAAAAATTCAGCACCCCAAATATCGATGCCTTAGCTAAAAAAGGCATGCTCTTCACGGACTTCTACGCCGGGGCTCCTGTATGTGCCCCTTCACGTTCTGCCTTGATGACCGGGCAGCATACGGGTCATACGCATATCCGTGGGAATAAAGAAATAGTTCCTGAAGGTCAGGAACCTTTAGCTCAGCAAGTTGAAACCTTTGCCATGGCCCTGAAAGATGCTGGGTATAGAACCGGTGCATTCGGAAAATGGGGCTTGGGGATGGTTGGAACGACAGGTGATCCCCTGGAAAAAGGGTTTGATGAATTCTATGGCTATAACTGCCAAAGACAATCCCACCGTTATTATCCAACTCATCTGTGGGATAATGAGGAGCGTATTGACCTGAAGGGCAATGAGAACTTAATGAAAACCACGACCTACGCTCCAGACCTGATCCATCAGAAATCATTGACTTTTATCCATAATTACAAGGATGGACCTATATTCCTGTTTATCCCAACGGTATTGCCCCATGCTGAATTGATCGTTCCGGAAGATGAAATCTTTCAGGAGTTTGACGGGAAGTTTGAGGAAAAACCATTCAAAGGTAGCCCTTATGGACCTAATGCGAGTTCAGGTTATACCAGCCAAGCTAAGCCTAGAGCGACCTTTGCAGCTATGGTTACCCGTATGGACAGGCAGGTAGCAGATGTAGTTTCTGCCTTGGAAGAAGAAGGAATGCTTGAAAATACCATTATCATCATTACGAGCGACAATGGCTCGCATAGGGAAGGCGGAGCAGATCCTGATTTCTTTAAGAGTTCGGGTCCATTCCGTGGTAATAAACGTGATGTTTATGAAGGTGGGGTAAGAACGCCTTTTATTGTGCATTGGCCAGCTCAGGTAAAAGCGAATAGCAAATCTAACCATATAGGCGCTTTCTGGGATGTAGCACCAACATTATTGGAAATTGCCCAAGCGAAACCGATGAAACAAACCGATGGTATCAGTTTCTTGCCAACCCTGTTGGGTAAAAAAGGGCAAAAGGAACATGAATATCTATATTGGGAATTCCATGAACAAGGCGGGAAGCAAGGCTTAAGGTTAGGTGACTATAAGGCTATCCGCTTGAATGCTAAAGGTAATCCGGATGCTGAAATAGCAATTTACCATTTACCGACCGATGTTGCCGAGCAAAACAATATCGCTGCCAAGCATCCTGAACTGGTGAAAAAAGCCAAGAAGATCATGGCTGAAGCTAGAACGGAAAGTGATATTTTCCCCTTTCAATAAAAAAGATTGGCTACAAAAAGGGAAGGGCTGCAAATCAAAATTTGCAGCCCTTCCCTTTTTATATCTAATGGGCAAAATGTATTCGCCATTAAGGGATGTTCAGATATTTGTGTGTCTGCAAGGAGATTTCCCACCTTGGATTGTCCTTAACATAGTCAATGATCAAAGGAGTCATCTCTGCAGCCTTGGACCATTCCGGTTGTAAGTAGAGTTTGCAGGTCGAGCTAACAAACTTCGCGTGTTCTTCGGCCCATTGGAAATCACTTTTATTGAAGACGATGACTTTCAGTTCACCTGCTGCACTCAACACATCTTCTCTCGGTCCCTTGAATTTTTTTGGAGAAAGGCAGATCCAGTCCCAATATCCCGTCAAAGGATAAGCTCCGGAGGTTTCCAAGAAAATCTTGATGCCTGCTTCCTTAAGCTTTTGGGTCAGGTAGGTCAAGTTGTACAATAAAGGTTCGCCACCGGTAATCACCACGGTTTTTGCCGGATGTTGCAAAGCATGCTCCACGATGACGTCTGCAGAAGTCAAGGGGTGCATTTCAGCATCCCAGCTCTCCTTGACGTCACACCAATGACAGCCTACATCACAACCTCCCAAACGAATAAAATATGCTGCTTTTCCGGTATGGTATCCTTCCCCCTGTATCGTGTAGAATTCTTCCATCAAGGGAAGAAATGTGCCGTCCTCTGGAACTTGATTTGACATGTTACTGAATTTGAGCTGCAAAAGTAGGAAAAAAATCAAGATAAATGGAATTTCAATCCCTTGTAAGTCCTTCAAGCCTGTCGGCTGAAGGTCAAAAAATAGACCTTCAAATTTTTAAAATCGAAAATTTCATTCGGGATTCCTTTTAGTCTTGTTCGAGGCATATTCGTAATTTTCGAAATATGTCCCGAATAAGGGTAAGGTGAGTCCCAGCTGTATTGCTTCCTTTTATTTTTGCTGAAGTTTTTTTCTTCAAGCTGGGATTTGTAACGAGGCCAGAAATAGAAGTCCATGTTTCTTGAAATATAAGCAAAAACTTTTCTGAAATGACTGAAAATAAACTTTTTTCCCCTAGAGTTCATTTCGAAAAGACTAAAAATTTTCGTATTTTTGCATTGCATTAATTAAGGCGGCCTTTATAAACCAATGTAATTGTACATATTGGAAAGGTTGCAATTTTAGACAAACAATAAATCATAGTTGTAAATGATTAACATTACACTACCTGATGGATCTGTCCGTCAGTATGAACAGGGTACAACTGCTATGCAGGTTGCCCAATCGATTTCCGAAGGATTAGCTAGAAATGTATTAGCTGCAGAGGTAAATGGTGAGGTTTGGGATTCTTCAAGACCTATTGAAGGAGACGCTTCGGTGAAATTATTGACCTGGAATGATGATAAAGGTAAATCTACCTTTTGGCATTCATCCGCTCACTTATTGGCAGAAGCACTAGAAGCCCTTTATCCAGGGATTAAATTTGGTATCGGTCCAAACATCGAAACCGGTTTCTATTACGATGTTGACTTCGGTGACCGTGAATTCTCCTCGGATGACTTCAAGCAGATTGAGGACAAGATGTTGGAATTGGCTAAGCAAAAAGAGGTTTTTGAGCGTAAAGCTGTATCAAAAGCGGATGCATTGGCTTATTTCGAGGAAAAAGGTGATGAGTACAAGTTGGACTTGATCAAGGACTTGGAAGATGGAAAGATCACTTTTTATACACAAGGAAATTTCACTGACCTGTGTCGTGGACCACATATCCCGAATACAGGTTTTATCAAAGCGATAAAATTGACCAATGTGGCAGGTGCTTATTGGCGAGGTGATGAATCTCGTAAGCAGTTGACCCGTATTTATGGGGTTACTTTCCCTAAGGCTTCGGAATTGACCGAATATTTGAAGTTTATCGAAGAAGCCAAGAAACGTGATCACCGTAAGTTAGGTAAGGAATTGGAACTGTTTGCCTTCTCGGAGAAAGTGGGGATGGGATTGCCATTGTGGTTGCCGAAAGGAACTGCATTGAGACAAAAACTTCAGGACTTTTTACAGAAAGCGCAGATCAAGGCTGGTTATGAGCCTGTGATTACCCCGCATATCGGTCATAAACAATTGTATATCACTTCTGGTCACTACGAGAAGTATGGTGCGGATTCATTCCAACCGATCAATACACCGGTAGATGGCGAAGAGTTCTTGCTAAAACCGATGAACTGTCCGCATCACTGTGAGATCTACAAAACAAAACCTCGCTCTTACAAAGAGCTTCCGGTTCGTTTTGCAGAATTTGGAACGGTTTATCGTTATGAGCAGTCGGGTGAGTTGCATGGTTTGACCCGTGTTAGAGGGTTTACTCAGGATGATGCGCACTTGTTCTGTCGTCCAGATCAGGTGAAAGAGGAGTTCAAGAAAGTGATTGACTTGGTGCTGTATGTATTTGGGGCATTAGGTTTCAATGAGTTTACTGCTCAGATTTCATTGCGCGATCCAGAGAACAAGACCAAATATATCGGTTCGGACGAGAACTGGGCATTGGCTGAGGCAGCGATCATCGAATCGGCTACCGAAAAAGGCTTGCCTACCGTAGTGGAGTATGGTGAAGCAGCTTTCTATGGTCCTAAATTGGACTTCATGGTGAAAGATGCCTTGGGCAGGAAGTGGCAATTGGGTACCATTCAGGTTGACTACAACCTTCCGGAGCGTTTTGAGCTGGAATATACGGGTAGTGATAACATGAAACATCGTCCGGTTATGATCCACCGCGCACCATTCGGATCCTTGGAACGTTTTGTTGCAGTTCTGATCGAGCACTGCGGGGGTCAATTCCCGTTATGGCTTGCTCCTGAGCAGTTTATCATCCTGCCAGTGTCAGAAAAATATGAAGAATATGCGCAAAAACTTTTGGAATCCCTAAATAATTCCGATATTCGCGGTCTGATTGACTTGCGTGACGAGAAAGTTGGACGCAAGATCCGTGATGCCGAAGTGAAAAAGATGCCTTACATGTTGATTGTAGGGGAGAAGGAGATGGAAAGCGGAACAATCTCAGTTCGTAAACATGGTGGGGTGGACTTAGGGTCGATCACAGCAGAGGAATTTAAAGATTTATTAATAAAAGAAATAACTGTTTAATTAAAGGAACATTTGGCAAAAAGTAACAATTTCGGCCCGAGAGGCCCGATAAGAAAAAAAGAACCAGAACATCGTATCAATGAGCACATCCGTGTTCCAGAAGTACGTTTGGTTGGTGACAATGTAGAGCAAGGGGTATTTCCGACACGTCAGGCATTAGCATTAGCTGATGAGTTAGAATTGGATTTAGTTGAAATCTCTCCAAACGCTACGCCTCCTGTTTGCAAAATTATTGATTACAGTAAATTCGTTTACGAACAGAAAAAAAAGCAAAAGGAAATCAAAGCGAATGCGAAGCAGACGGTGATTAAGGAAATCCGTTTTGGACCTAACACCAGCGAGCATGACTTCGAGTTTAAGTTGAAGCACGCAATGCGATTCCTGGAAAGTGGCGAGAAAGTTCGTGCTTACGTACATTTCAAAGGCCGTGCAATTGTGTTCAAGGAACAAGGTGAAATCTTGTTGTTGCGCTTTGCCCAAGCCCTAGAAGATTATGGTAAAGTGGAACTGTTGCCTAAGTTGGAAGGTAAGCGCATGTTCTTGACATTGGCGCCCAAAACCAGCCCAAAGAAATAAGACGTATCTAACAGATTGATAAAAATTATATAAGTATTATGCCAAAAGTTAAAACCAATTCCAGCGCGAAGAAACGTTTCAAATTGACTGGAACAGGTAAAATAGCAAGAAAAAACGCTTTCAAAAGCCACATCTTGACTAAGAAAACTACTAAACAAAAACGTAACTTAACTACTACTAGTTATGTGAGTGATGCTGATACAGGCAACGTAAAACGTATGCTAGCTATCGGTAAATAAGTTTAGAAAACATTTTATAACAATATTTTTTTAACCGGGTATAGGGTCGTAAGATTGCTGAAAAACGCAACGCCTTTTACCAAATTAAATTTTAAAAATTATGCCACGTTCGGTTAACGCAGTTGCTTCTAGAAGAAGAAGAAAAAGAATCCTTAAATTAGCTAAAGGCTATTATGGATCCCGTAGCAAAGTATATACTATTGCTAAAAATACAGTAGAAAAAGGTTTACAGTACGCTTACCGCGACCGTAAAACCAAAAAACGCGAGTTTAGAGCTTTATGGATTCAACGTATCAACGCTGGAGCACGTCAACACGGAATTTCTTATTCTCAGTTGATCGGTAAATTAAACGCTAAAAACATCGGCTTGAACCGTAAGGTATTAGCTGACTTAGCTTTAAACAATCCAGATGCTTTCAAAGCAGTTGTAGACGCAGTAAAATAAGTTTAAACCGCATCTTTTTGTTAGATATAAATAAAGCCATTCCGAAAGGGATGGCTTTTTTTGCTGAAGGAAATTAGGGATTTTTGTACGGGTGTATCGCATCCGGCTGACGGATGCAGGTACAGATTATGGGATTCTTTGTACTTCCTGTTTGACGTCAAAATTCCTTCCTCCAACCAATAAAAAAATGGTTTCCTCATCTTACGATTTTGGAATGACTGGCATCCCTAAAAAAACAAAAAATAGATTCTTCGCTTTGCTCTGAATCCCTTTTTAGCTCATTTTTGGTTCCGTACGCTAATTATATTTTAGATCCTGTCATCCATTATCGAGGATAATTGAACTGCTCGCCATATAAACCATTTATATGTTCTAAATATGCAGCAGGCTTATGCAATAAGCCCCTACGGAAATGGGGTCAATTTTTGCCAGGAAATAATCTTCAAATCATAATCTTGGTCCAGCCGTTGGATGAGCCTGTCGAGAACCACATCCTTGCCCAAATTCTAATGTCTGTTGTCTATTGTCTAATGTCTATCGTCTGTTTTCCCCCAATACAATCTCAAACTCATCATAATCTGCTTTTCTCCAGGCCATATCTTGGGTGCTGCTTGACAATGCAAACCATGGGGAAAAGGTTTTTACTTTTATGGTTTTACCATCTGGCAAAAACTCCAAAATCCTTATCCAGCCATCTCCACCACTTCCATAGGTTCCACCACCCAAGGCTTGGGCGTTAAAGGTCATTTGATTTACATCTTTACCTGCAGCGTTCTTGTCGATACGGAAGCCTACATGTTTCCTGGGGTCGTTTGGAGAGCCTATATGGCCGGAAATAACCATTTCGATATTCTTGGATGGTTTTACCAGTTTTTCAAATACAGCAGTCCCGTAATTGGCGTCCTGCAGATCATACTTGGCGGTCTTGATGTGATCGTTTTGGTAATTTAGGTAGGCATGGGTCAACAAGACTACGCTATGGTCTCGGTATTTGTCTTGGTTGACGACCTTGTTTGCCCATTTCAATACAGTATCTCGAGGAGCGAACTCGATGGAAAGGAATAGAAACGGCTTGCCATGAGGTGATTTCCATTGATAGGCCGCATTTTCTAAGCTTGGGTTCCCATAAATGTTCTCCGTAACTTCCCTTAGGATCTTTTGGTTTTCGCTGTTTTTGTCCGGATAGAAATAATTTGGGAAATGCGTGGTCTTGGGTTTATGGGTATAGCTGAAGATGTTGTAGTCATGGTTCCCGGTTGCGGTAATGTAGGGGATTTTGCCATCCAGTTTTTCGAAGGCTTTTGCGGCTGCTTCCCATTGCTGTTTACCGGTCTGGTCCATTTTCTTGGGATCTGGATTGATGATGTCATCGTGCTCTACCAGGTCTCCCGTGCACATGACCATCTGAATGTTGAGGTTGTCCTCGTTTTCCACGATCCAATTCATCATGACATCCAAAATAGGTTGGTTCCGCTGAAACTTCACGTAGTTCTGGATGTCAGGTAAGAGGACCATGGTCCAGGAGCTGGAATCGGATAGATGAGGCTTTTCAAAGGCTTTTTTTTCTTGTGCTATGGCGTAAGAAGTGACTGTGACCAATAGGACACAGAAGCATATGATTTTTTTGATTGCGTTCATTTTTTTAGGATTGCTGAGAAAAACAAACGTGACCTGGGCCGGTCACGTTTGAGAAATAAAAGTATTTGTATGAATTGTAAACGTATTAATAACCTGGGTTCTGGGTCAGGTTTTTATTGGCATCCATCTCTTGCGCAGAGATTGGCCAATACTCATCTTTGTTTTCCTTGAAGACTACAGCCTGAGTGCCGAAGACTTTACTTGCTACACTGTGGTTGTACACTGGGTTTGCATTCTCATCGATACGGGTCAATACGTTTTTATCCCAAGCATTAGCCAATCGGTTTAGATAGATATGGCCGTTCATGACTTGGTTTGCAATTCCCCAGCGACGAAGGTCGTGCCAGCGCAAACCATCATTGGCCAACTCTACCTTTCTTTCATAGCGTAGGGCTTGGCGCAATTGCGCCTGAGAAAGTCCTGTAGGAAGGTTTGGCATATGCGCGCGTTTACGGATCTGGTTGATGGCATCATACACTGTACCGTCGATGCTGTTATCTTCAATCTTCGCTTCTGCATAGATCAACAGGAGTTCTGCATATCTCAACACACCAACATTTAAGTCCGAGAATCCGGAAACCGAAGTCGTCGGGAAGTCCACTAGATCGGTATGTTTACGCCATAGATATCCGCTAAAGGAACGGTATGCATTGGTGGCATCAGCATTGGTCTGCGAACTAGGTTTGGTAGAGGTACCGTTGATTACAGGCCAATAGTTGTTCACTTTGGAGAATGAGGCATTTGGCTCGAATTGGAATCCCATAAACCTGGAATTCGGACGAACAGTGTAAAGGTCCAAACGAGGGTCTCTGTTTTCAAAAGGTTTCTCCGGGTTGTAACTGGTCGATTCCGTGATGTACTTGCCATCTAGATCCTGGAAAGAGTCGATGAAGTTTTGGGTCGGTCCCCAATAACATACGCCTTTCCCAAGTCTGGAAGCTAGATAATAACCTTGATTATGTACGTTGTCGCTGATATTGCGGTTGTATTCAGCCACCCAAATCCATTCTTTGCTGCTTTCGTATCCTTTGTGGCCAAATATATTGGCAACTTCTGGTTCGCCTTCCTTGTGGGACTTGTTGGCAAAGTCGATGGAATTGTCGAACTCCGTCAAGGCATGGATCCCATTGGATAGGGTGATAGCTTTTTGTGATGCTTCGCTAGCGAGCTTGTATTGTTTTGCATAGAGGGCAACTCTGGCTTTTAGGGTATAGGCAGCAATGCTGGATGCCCTAGAAAACTTTGTTCCGGCCTGTGATTGGGGTAGGTTGTCTGCAATGGCAGTCAGTTCATCCAAGATGAATTTTTCTACCTCAGCTTTTTTGGTTCTACCCGGTAGTTCATCGCCCAGTTTCAATGCGTTTTTCAATAAGGGAACATCGCCATACAATTCGATCAGTTGGGAATAGGAATAGGCACGGATAAATCTCAACTCTGCATCGATCTTTTTGTAATCAGCTTCAGACATGCTGGTTTTGATGTCTGCCAATTTATCCAGGACATCATGTACCCTTCCGATGGTTTTGTAATGGGCAGCCCAAGGTTTGGTTGCCAAGGCATTGTCAGTCGTGATAGAACTGGTAATCGGTGATGTATAGTTGTTTCCCGGTCTAGCATAGCCAATATCGGTGATGTTGTCCATAACGTGCCAGATAGGGGTGCTGGAAGCATCTAGAAGGGTTAAACCTTTGTATGCTCCTAAGAGTCCCATTTCAGCTTCTTTTTGGCTGGCTGGGAAGGTTTCAGACGATGGGCCGTCCAATGGTAATCGGTCTAGGTCGCAAGAGCTCATGAGAGCTGCGCATAATAAACTGATTCCTATGATAGATTTTGTCTTCTTGATCATTGTTCTTAAAATTTAAAGTCTAAACCAAATGTGTACACCTTAACCTGGGGGTAGAAGTTACCTGAACCTAAGGTTACTCCATCCTGTGCTCCTGAGTTATAATTGATTTCAGGGTCATAGCCTTCGTAGAAGTTTGTTTTTGTAAAGAGGTTCTGTCCGTTGGCATAGATGAATATTCCGCCGATCTTGCTGTTCGCCAGCCAGCTTTTAGGGATCTCATAGCCTAACTGAACATTTTTCAATCGGAGATAAGAAGCGCTTCTCATCCAGAAATCAGAGTTCTGCGTATTGTTTGTTGAGGTTACCGATACGCGTGGTAATGAGGCTCCTCTGTTGTCTTCGGACCAGTAGTCCAATTGCCAAGGTTTAATCGCCGAAGAGTTCACCGCTGGGATCACGTAATGTGAATCCAGGTAGCCATTTGCTTTGGCTACACCTTGCAAAAAGGCACTGAACCTAAGACCCTTGTAGCCTAAGTCTAGGTTGAATCCGTAGGTATATCGAGGCATGGTGCTGCCGATAATGGTTTTATCTGCATCCGTGATCTTGCCATCCGGGATGGCATTGCCATTCGCATCTAGATCACCCGCGATGTCCCTGTATCTGATATCGCCCGGTTTTAAGGTGCCGAACTGCTTAGGTCCATTGTCTATTTCTTCCTGGGATTGATAAAGACCGTCGGATTGGTAGCCGTAAATGGAGTTGATGGAATATCCTTCCTGTTGTCTCAATAACGTTCCTGAAACTTGTCCTTTCATGTCAAGGATCTTGTTCTTTACATCGGAAATATTGGCGCCGATACCTAATTTAAAATCGCCGAATTGGTTGTCGTAACGCACCGATGCTTCCCATCCTTGGTTCTGTACCTTGGCCGCATTTTGGAATGGTGCATTCTTACCATATAGCTCAGAAACGTAAAGTTTCATCAGGATACCATCGGTCTGTTTTGTGTACCAATCGAATGTAACGCTGAAGTTGTTGAAAAGGGATGCATCCAATCCTAAACCGGCCATGGTGGTTTCTTCCCACAATAGGCCCGAGTTTGCCATGGTGTTCAAGGCAATCATTTGGTCAACCGCACCACCAACGGAAATACTTCCTAGATTCAAGGTTTCGATGTATGGTTGGTAGGTTGTTCCGATGTTTTGGTTACCTAGGATACCCCATGAACCGCGGAGTTTCAACTGGTTGATGGAATTTTTTAGGTCAGCCATAAATGGCTCTTCCGAGATTCTCCATCCAGCAGAGAAAGATGGGAATGCTGCCCAGCGGTTTGATTTTGCAAACCTGGAACTTCCGTCATAACGAAGGTTGGCTTCCAAAAGGTAACGGCCTTTGTAATCGTAGTTAAATCTTCCGAAAGTGGAAACCAACAGCCATTGGAATTGGTTTCCAGCATTGTTCTTGGTTTCTGTGTCTGCACCAGCGTTCAATACCTCATAGGTGTCGTAGGTAAAATCACGACGGTATCCCATCAGGTATTTTTCGTCATAAGTTTCTCTTGAGGCACCGAGCATCAAGCTGAAGTTGTGGTCATTGAATGATTTTTGTGCAGTGGTTTGGAAAGAGTAGCTTCCGTTGAAATAGCGGTAAGCAGATTCAGTCAGTTCCGTAGAAGGTAAGGCTGTGCCCGCTTCGCTTCCGTCTTCGTAATAGGTCATGACTGCCTTTGCGAATTCATGGATATTACGGGTGCGGTATCTTGGTGCTGCCATACCTGAGATGCTCAACCAATCGAATGGTTTATAGTTAATGGAAAGGTTTCCCAATAACTCCAGGTTGTTTACTTTTTTATTGCCACCATCTTCAATAAAAGCTACGGGGTTGTTTTTTACCCAGCCTTCTGACCAAAGGCCATCGCCTACGCGGATTGGGATGTTGGTTGGCATACGGCCAATATAATTCCAGATAGTTCCTTCATTAGCGATCTGTAAGCGGTTGCTGTTTACGGCTGAAAGGTCAAAACGGATGTTTAATTTATCATTTGGATTGATGTCCATATTGTTTCGGAAGGTGTATCTTTTGAAACCGGTGTTGTCAATCAGTCCATCTTGGGATACATAACCCAGGGAAGGAGCCACGCGGATCTTCCCAGCGCCGGCATTGAGGGAAACAAAATGGTTGTGGGTGAATCCTGAACCATTTAGGATGCCTTTTTGCCAGTCGAAATTATCTGGGTTCTCTGCATATAATTTATTGAATTCTTCAAAATCTTTTTCGCTGTAGATTACGGAGCCGTTATCGTTCATGTTGGCATCGTTAAATACTTTCATGAAAGTTGCACCATCCGTTACCTTCGGGATAAAGGTTGGGTCCTGCCAACCTGTATAGCCTTTGTAGTTTAGGGCAAATTGGTCCTTACCACGCTTAGTTGTGATCAAGATTACCCCGTTAGCGGCACGGGAACCGTAGATTGCCGCAGATGCTGCGTCCTTAAGGATGGAGATGTTCTCGATCAGGTTCGCATCTACATTGTCCAAGGATCCTGCTACACCGTCGATGATCACAAGAGGTTCAGAATCTGATCCGCCGAATGAATTGACACCGCGGATACGGATCTGACCTTGGTCGCCGCCTGGTGCGCCGGATTGGGAGGTTACTGTTACGCCCGGTGCGAGACCTTGCAGGGCAGAGGAGGTGGATACGATTGGTCGTCTTTCCAGCTGTTCGCTATTGATCGTAGAAACAGCTCCGGTCAGGTTTACCTTTTTTTGAGTCCCATAACCAACCACAACGACTTCGTCCAGGTTGGTCAGGTCGGCTGTAAGGATAACATTGATTGTCACTTGGTCCGCAATGGTTCTTTCCGCATTGGCATAACCCATGCTTGCGAAAACCAAAACATCTCCAGTGTTGGCTTCGATAGCATACTCGCCAGTTGCTGAAGTTTGGGACAAGGCATTAAGATGACCCTTAATGCTGATGGTCACGCCTTCCAAAGGGTTTCCATCTTCATTGGTCACTTTCCCCGAGATATTCTTTTGCTGTGCCCATAGCATGCCTATAGGTAGAAAACACAGCAAAAAAATGAGTTGCAGTTGTTTTTTCATTTAGATGCTTATTAATAATAAATAGGTTCTTTTTACAGATGTTTTAGAGTAGAGTTTTAATGTCCTTACAATATGTTTAAAATTGTTTCGAAAATAGCTTAATAATGTTAAATCAATATTAAGGCTTTGTTTTCGTTATGTTAAAACAAGGCATAAATGCCGATATCATATTAGATTTTATTCAAAAATAACAATAGGTTATTCGCTTATAAAGCGTTTCGAAAATAAAAAAAAGATTTTTAAACCAAAAATTTAAAAATCTTTTTTCTGAAAATGACTTAGAAAGGTAGCTTAAGCTAGAATGATTTTGATACCCAAGTCTTCGATAGACTTGACGATGTTTGGGGACACCTTGTTGTCGGTAATGATGTAGTCTACGTCGATCAGTTCGCAGATCTTGCCTAGGCCTCTTTTTCCAAATTTGCTGCTATCTGCCAGGATTGCAATCTTTTGGGAGGTTTCGATCATTTTTTGGTTTAATGTTGCTTCAGGTAGGTTGCTGATGGAGATTCCGAATTCCAGGTCGATTCCGTCGGCTCCAAGGAACAGGATCCCGCAGCTGATCTCGTCCAAGATGCGGATCGCATACTGCCCGGCAACGGAAGATGAATTGGTCCTGATTAGTCCTCCGAGCTGTAAAACCTCGATGTTAGGCTTGCCACTGAGCTCTAAACCTACTTTTAATGCCGGCGTGATGACCGTAAGCATGTGTGTGGATTCAATGTTTTTGGCTAGGGTGAACACGGTTGTGCCGGATCCGATCATGATGGAGTCGTTGTCTTTGATCAGTTTGATCGCGGCCTGTGCTATGCGCTGTTTCTCCTCGCTGTTGATGGATTCCTTCACCATGATAGGGCGGTCGATAGCGTAAGGGTTGCTGTTGGAAGCTCCTCCTTTGATCCTGAATAACAGGTTTTTGTCTTCTAGTACTTTAAGGTCCTTTCGGATCGTTACGCTGGAAACCTTCATGGTTTCGCAGAGCCAGTCTATCGTAATTTTCCCTTTTTCCTTTAAGCTTTTTAGAATGAATTCGTGTCTGTCTGTGATATTCATCATAATTCATTAAAATAAGTTAATATAATAGCAAATATAGTCAGCATTTCTGTACTTGCCTATTCTTTTTTTTTATTTAAAAATGTTTTTTTATATTCATTTATTCCTACATTTGAATTCATAACTGGTATTATTTTAATAACCGAATCTAATTTATGTCGAAATTTACGTTGCCTATTCCAGCCACTAAAAGGAGATGGTATATCATAATTGTCATTTTTTTAGCCATTGTCTTCAATTATTATGATAGGCAGATTGTGTCGATCTTGAAGCCTATGCTAAAGGACGAGTTTGATCTGGGTGACGATGGATATGCCTTGGTGATCAATGTTTTCACGGTGTTCTATGCCTTGATGTATCCGGTGTCTGGTTGGTTGGTGGATAAATTCGGTGAACGGAAGGTGATGTTGGTCGGCATATTGGGGTGGTCAGTAGCATGTTTGGGAGGTGGTTTTTCAAGGACTTTTGGTTCTTTCCTGTTTTTCCGAGGGATGCTCGGCGCGGCAGAACCTACAAACTTTCCCGCTCAGTTGAAGGTGATCACGGTTTGGTTTTCAGGAAAATTGCGCGCTACGGCAAATAGCCTATGTGTTGCGGGAAGTTCGATCGGGGCGATCATTGCGCCGCCTTTGGTTGCTTGGCTCGCCATGCGCTATAATTTCCATACGGTATTTATCGTTGCCGGGGTTGTAGGCTTGATCATTGCCCTTTTATGGTTCCTGATCTATACGGAACCGCCAGCAGGGATCCGTAAGGAAGCAATCGGTGAGGCGGATGCTCAATCTGCCGGATACGGTTTCTCATGGGGGCAGTTATGGAAGACCAAGACCTTGTGGGGGATCCTGTTGATTCGTTTTGTGAGTGATCCCGTTTGGTATTTCTGTCTTTTCTGGTTGCCCGGCTATCTACAGGAAGAAAGTGGATTGACCTTGGCACAGATCGGTATGTTTGGATGGATTCCATTTTTGGTGGCCGATTTAGGAGCTATTGGCACTTCTGCATGGTCGGATAAAATGGTCCGCAAGGGCAAGGAGCCTTTGTTGGCCAGGAAAATTATGTTGAGTAGCATTGCAATATTGGCACCATTGTGCTGTTTGACGGACTATGTTTCCAATCCTTATCTCACCATTCTGATCTTTTCCTTGGTTGCCGTGGCTTGCTTAAGCTGGTTGTTTACCATTTCAGTGGTGATAGCCGAGGCTTTCCCTGTAAAGAATGTAGCTTCTGTTTTAGGGATCGCAGGTGGTTTTGGTGCATTGGGAGCAGTTCTGTTCAACTATTTCGTTGGTCAGATGATGGGATCGCTGGGTGCAGGGACCATTTTTATAGCAATGGCATTTATGCATCCCATTGCGGTATTGATTCTTTGGACCATGGTCAAAAAGGAGAAGCCCAAGGAGGCTGTATTAGTAGAGAATAATTAATTAAAAAATATTACAACATATTATTGTTATGGGAGAAGTTAAGAACATTTTGGAGCCTGCAAGAGAGACTCCTGTTCGTATGGAAGTTGATGTTTTGGTTGTTGGCGGCGGTCCTGCTGGTATTATTGCTGCTCAGGCTGCTGCATCAGACGGGTTAAAGGTTGCCTTGATTGACAACCGTAGCTTTGTTGGTGGGAATATGACCATCGGTTTACCGATCCTAGGTTTCTTGGGGCAAAAAGGAAACCAGATCATCAAGGGTCTTCCACAGAAGTTTATAGAACGCTTGAAAGAAGTGGATGCAGCCTCAGAACACCGTCCATGTCCACTGCACATGAGCTTGACCTTAGTGGAACCGGAAGCAGTGAAAAATGTTGGCTTGAAGGTTTTGGAAGAAGCTGGCGTGAAAGTACTGCTTTATGTTTTCTCTGCTGGTGTTGTGATGGAAGGCGATGAGCTGAAAGGTGTAATCATTGAGAGCAAATCTGGAAGAGAGGTCATTTTGGCGAAAACGGTCATTGACTGTACCGGAGATGCTGATGTTGCCTATAAAGCAGGGGTGGAATGCGAGCAAGGAAACGATGTTGGTGGTGCCCAGCCTCCGACCTTGATGTTCTGTATGGCTGGAGTGGATACAGACAAATTGCGGATGTCCATTGCTGAAGAGCCAAGAACTTATTTGACTGACTTTATACCAGCGGAATACTTTGGGCAAAACCATCAGTTTATCGTGGTTGGTCTTAGGAGTGTGATGGAAAAAGCACGTCAAGCTGGCTATCACCTTCCGGTTGAACGTACGATTTTGATCACCGGTCTTCGTGAAGGAGAGGTTTGGGTAAATATGTCCAGGATCAATGGCGTAGATGGAACTAATCCAGAAAGTTTGACTTTTGGGGAGATTGAAGGTCGCAGACAGGTGGAAGAGATTCAACGTTATTTGGTGGATTTCGTTCCTGGGTTTGAAGATGCACATTTCACTAAAATGGCTCCATTCCTGGGAATTCGTGAGACTCGCCGTATCGTTGGAGATTATGTGATGACTGCAGATGATATCTTGACCTGCCGTCGTTTTGATGATGCCGTTGCTGTGGCAAGTTATCCATTAGATATCCATCATCCTGAAGGTGGTGGCTGTACCTTGACCTGGTGTGGCGATAGTTATGATATTCCATACCGTTCTTTGGTACCTAAAAAGGTAAAGAATTTATTGGTGGCTGGACGCTCGATTTCAACGACGCATGAAGCTATGTCTGCCATCCGTGTGATGGCCCCATGTATGGCGATGGGTGAAGCGGCGGGGCGTGCGGCTAAACTAGCGGTTCGTCATGGCGTAAGCCCGGCAGATGTCAATGTGGAAGAGCTAAGGGCAGAATTGATCAATTCAGGGGCATATTTAGGAGAAGACCTAACGGCTACCGTTTAAAAATAATACAATGAAACGTTCCGAAATGTCCAATCGCAGGGAATTCTTTAAGAAAGTAGGTTTGTTGTCAGCAATGCCATTATTGGCGAAGCTGGATTTACAGGCTGCTGTTGCTCCTGTACTGGGTGGTCAGATTAAGGTGCTGACTTGCAATATCCGGGTTGATCTAGAGGAAGATGCCGCAAAGGGCTTAGGCTGGAAAGATCGCCGAGGTGCCTGTTTGGCAATCATTAAAAAGGAGAAAGCAGATTTAATAGGTTTTCAAGAGGTTTTGAAAGGTCAGTTTTTGGATCTCAAGGAAAACCTGAAAGATTACTTTGCTTTTGGATTTGATGGCCCTGAAATGGATCAGTTTAAGGAAGGTTATCATGGCATTGCCAAGAACCCTATATTGTTTTCCAAAAAGAGATTTGAGTTGTTGACAGCCAATACCTATTGGCTGTCGGAAACCCCCTTAAAGGCAGGAAGCCTTTCCTGGGGTTCAGCAAGAGCGAGGAACGCAGTGTTTGTAAGGTTGCTGGATAAAATAACTAATAAGGAAATCCGTTTAACAAACCTGCACTTGGACCATGTCAGTAATGAAGCCAAGGAAGGACAGATCAAGGTGGTGCTAGATGAGGCTGCGCAATATCAAACTGACTTTCCGCAGATCTTGACCGGGGACTTTAATGTGGGGATGGATTCTAAGGTTTATCAGGATGTTATTGATGCGGGATGGAAAGATTCTTATGTGCAGGTCCGAGGAAATGTAGTTCCTGAGGGTACTACCCATGGATTTAAGGGAAATGACCCGAACAGGAAGAAATCCAAGAAAATTGACTTTATCTTCCTGAACGGACCTTTGAAGGCCGTTGACACAAACATCATCAAGGATAGCTATAAAGGCGTTCTGCCAAGCGATCATTATTTTGTGAGTGCCGTATTGGCGTATCAATAAAGGAACGATTCAAATAAACAGTTAAAAAAAGAACAGTTTTTGGTACTGTTCTTTTTTTAGAGCGATTGGGTTTAATTATGTTATATTTTGTTTATTTTTATTTTACTTAAACACATATTTCAATTAAAACCTTAACTAAATTTAATGGCACAGCAAAGCACAATGGATAGGCTAGGTATACCTAGTCATTTAAAATGGGGCTACCTTGGTATTCTTATCTTCATGATGGGTGATGGGGTAGAGCAGGGATGGCTCAGTCCTTACCTTGTCAGTCATGGCATGAGTATGGAGCAATCGGCAGCTCTTTTCACCGTATATGGAATTACCATTGCAATTTCTTCCTGGTTTTCTGGCGTATTGGCAGAGAGTTATGGACCGCGTAAATCCATGTTCATGGGTTTGCTGTTGTATCTGATCGGGACCGTAGGTTTTGTGTCCATGGGAATGGCCAAATTGGATTACAATGCCATGCTGTTATTCTATGCCATCCGAGGCTTTGGCTATCCTTTGTTTGCCTATTCCTTTATGGTCTGGATCAACTACCGTAGTCCAAAACATATGTTGGGCAGAGCAGTAGGTTGGTTTTGGTTTGTGTTCACTGGGGGGCTGAATGTGTTGGGAGCCTACTATTCGAGTTGGGCATTGGATAAAATGGGTTATGAAAACACACTTTGGTCTTCTATACTGTGGGTCTTGATAGGTGCATTTTTTGCACTGGTCCTGAACAGGGATAAGTTTGAAACAAAAGCATCCAAAGGTTCAAAAGCTCAGGAGTTGATGAATGGACTGACCATTGTCAAAAAGGAGCCCAAGGTATTGATCGGAGGAATTGTGAGGGTAATCAATACGACTGCCCAGTTTGCATTTCCGGTGTTCTTGCCGATGTATATGGCAGAACATGGATTCAATACCAAAGAATGGTTACAGATCTGGGGAACCATTTTCACGAGTAACATTGCATTTAACTTAATATTTGGATTTGTAGGCGATCGCTTAGGCTGGCAACGCACCATTATGTGGTTTGGTGGAGTTGGCTGTGCGATTACCACGGTCCTTTTCTATTATTCGCCGGTATGGTTCGGAGGAGCCTATTGGGCGGTAATGGCGGCAGGTATAGCTTGGGGAGGGCTTTTGGCCGGCTATGTTCCTTTATCCGCATTAGTGCCTTCATTGGTGAAGGAGGATAAAGGAGCAGCGATGGCCATCCTGAACCTTGGAGCTGGACTGCCAGTTTTTGTGGGGCCAGCGATCGTAGGATTGTTGATCGGCACCATTGGAAGTGAGGGGGTGATTTGGGTACTGGCTGTATTATATCTGATCAGCGCAGTATTGACAAAATTTATCACGATTCCAGAAGGAGAGCTGAGGGAATCGGAGAAAGAATTGAATACCGTATAATTAAAGAATTTAGATTAAAAATAGAATAACAACCTATGAAAGTATTGCTAACTGCGCCTTATGAGAACGAAAAAGCTTTGAATGAATTGAAAGGTCTTTTTGATGAAGTCATTTACCGTTCATGGAAACCAAATGGACGCGCCTATAATCCAGCAGAACTAAAAGCGTTATTGAAGGAGACAGGGGTTGATGCCTTGATTTCCGAACATGATGAAATCACAGAGGAGGTATTGCGTGAGAACCCGAACTTGAAATTTGTCGGCATATGCCGTGGTACCCCATCGAATATCGATTTGAAGGTCGCTACAGAATTAGGTATTCCCGTATTCAATACTCCGGCAAGGAATGCACAGGCAGTCGCAGAGATGTTTATTGCTAATGTCATCACTTTGATGAGAAATACCGTTCCTGCTATCGATTGGTTAGAAGGAAAAAACTGGGGAGAAGGAGCGCATACTTCTTATTTACAGTTCAAAGGAAATGAGCTTGCAGGGAAAAAGGTCGGTATGGTCGGATTTGGTGCCGTAGGACAGCATATTGCAAGGATGTTGGTTAACTTTCCTTGTGAGATCTATTATTTCGATCCTTATTTTACAGATCCTAATACAGATTTTAAAAAGGTTGAATTAGAAGAATTGTTCGCTACTTGTGATGTAGTAGGCATCCATTTGCCCGTTACGCCAGAGACTACAGGAATGATAGACAAGAAATATCTTTCATTGTTGAATAAAGATGCGATTTTTGTGAATACAGCGCGTGCGACGGTTGTCAATCGTGAAGATTTATTGGAAGTGATCGAAGGTGGGCAAATCCGTGGTGCCGTTTTGGATGTATTCTACAATGAGCCACCAGATGAGATTGACTACAAGATGATCCTGAACAAGAATGTCATTGCAACGCCGCATATCGCTGGTGCTACCCATGAGGTAGAAGACCACCACGCATTTATCATGAACAACAACCTTAGGGAGTTTTTCCATAAGGGTAATAAATCTATCAAACAGCTTGTCAACAAAGCAGTTTTAGAGAACACATCAATTAGCTAAACATGGCAACAAAAGAAGCTTATTTAATCGTCGACATCGGCACAGGAAATGCACGCGTTGCAGTATGTGCTATCGATGGCGAAATCTTAAGTATCAAAAGAGAAAACGTTCATTACGAAACGGATACTCAATATGAAGACTCCATCTTCTTCAATCCTGAAGAGCTGTGGTCACAGATCCTGAAGCTTTCGAAAGAAGCATTGGCCGAAGCTGGAGCGGTGAAGATCAATGCTATCACAGCAACTAGCCAAAGGGAAGGTATTGTGGTGGTTGACCAAGAAGGAAAGCCATTGCTCGGCATGCCTAATATCGACCATCGAGGAAGAAAATGGGAAATCGACTTACAAGATAAAGATCTTGTCTATGATCTTTCTGGTCGTTACCCTACATCATTATTTTCTGCTTTCAAGCTTGTCGGAGTAAGGGAAGTATATCCAGAACTATTTGAACAGATTGCCTGCGTAATGAGCATCAGTGACTGGATCCAATTCCAGTTTTCAGGGGTTGCAGGATACGAGCATTCTCAAGCTTCTGAAACCTTGTTGTACGATGTGGCAAAGAAATCATGGTCCCAAGAATTATTGGATCAATTCAACCTATCCTCTAGCATCTTACCAGATTTGAAAGATTCAGGATCGATCCTGGGCGATATCAAAGCAGGCGTCTCGACCGCTTTTGGTATCAATCCAGCGGCAGTAGTAGTCGTTGGTGGAGGGGACACCCAATTGGCCATCCGTAGTATGGAACCTTCGGCTAATGACGTTGTCATCGTTTCGGGTACGACTACACCAATCATTAAGATTGTTGATAGCTATGAAAAAGATGCCGAGCAGCGGACATGGACCAGCAGGCATATCGATGCGGATAATTTTATCCTAGAGGCCAATGCCGGCGTGACAGGACTTAATTATCAACGTCTGAAGGAGATTTTCTATCCAAATGAGGGCTATGATGTCATTGAAAAAGAATTAGAAGATGCAACCTATTCGCAGTGTGTGGCTTCGTTAGGTTCTTTGATTGCAGATGAAGAAGAACCCTTGACCAAGGGAGGTTTTATCTTCAATGCACCGGTATCCCATCAGTTAACTCGCGGGAGCTTTGTTTTTGCGATTTTATGGGATATTGCCTGCAGTATCTATGAGAACTATAAGTTCCTGAGTGTGGTCTCTCCACACCAAGAGTCCTACATCTGGGCTTGTGGCGGCGGGGTGGAGAGCCGCAAACTGCGTCAGTTTATTGCCAACCTGTTTGGAAAGAGCATCAAGATCAGGGATACCTTCCGCCAAGCTTCCGTGCTGGGTGGTGTTTTCCTCTGCAATGATGCTTTAGGTGTCAAGAACGTGAGTCCGGAGTTATTGGAAGAGATACACCCGAAAGACCATGAGGAGTTTGAAAAACTATATCAAGAGTGGAAAAACGCTCGTAAAACCTTTAAAGAAGTAGTTTCCTAGATGAGTACATATTTTTTTGGATTAGATGTCGGGACCCAGGGGGCGAGGGTCGTTTTGGTGGATGAGAAAGGTGAATTGTTAGCATCTGATTCCCGAAAATTCCAATTGGATGATAAATTCCGTGAGGAGCAATCGCCATTGCTTTGGTGGAATGATTGTAAGGAGATGTTATCCAAGCTGATCCAGAAACTTCCAGATAACATTGACAAAAAAGATATCCTTGCTATCTCCGTTACCTCAACATCAGGAACGGTCATACCTTTGGATAACCAGAACCAACCCTTACATTCCGCCATCATGTACAGCGATCCCCGGTCAGCTGAACAGGGAAAGCGAATCAAAGTGATCGCAGAAAGAAACGTGCCACATGGCTATACCGGATTCAATGCATCCAGCGGAATCAGCAAAATGCTTTGGTATATCGAAACCTATCCTGAAAAGGTTCAGGATATCGCACAATGGATCCATGCTTCAGATTTCCTCGTAGGGAAACTTTGCGGAAACTACCAAGTGACCGACTATACCAATGTGTTGAAATCCGCTTATGATCTGGAGAAACTGGAATGGCCTACTTATGTAACCGAAGAGATCGGCCTAAAAGGAGAGTGGTTACAGGAAGTAGTACCCTCAGGAACCGTGGTGGGATCACTATTGCCAGCCTTGGCTGAGGAATGGGGTGTTCCCGAAATCAAGGTGGTCGTGGGCATGACTGATGGCTGCGCTACACAAATGGCTTCAGGAGCTGTCAAGCCTGGTACTTGGAACAGCACGATTGGAACAACCCTTGTAATCAAAGGCGTAACGAAAAACAACGTCGTAGATCCATTAGGCAGATTATACAGCCATAGACATCCAGAAGGTTATTGGATGCCAGGAGGAGCCAGCAATACAGGTGCAGATTGGATTTCTCTACAGTTTGCAGAGGGGTTAGAAGAACTCAACCAAGAAGCTTCGCACCTGATCCCGACCAATGAGTTGGCTTGGCCACTACTCCAAGAAGGAGAGCGATATCCCATTATGGCTTCCCATGCCAAGGGATTTGCTCCCGACAACATCAGCCGTGAGAAGCTGTTTGCTGCAAATCTGGAAGGAGTAGCTTTTATAGAAAAGTTAGCATACGATATTATCGAAGAGCTTTCAGGAGAAAAGATCGATGCGGTTTATTCTGCAGGAGGAGGCAGTAACAGTGATGTCTGGTTAAAGATCAGGGCTTCTGCGCTGAATGTGCCCATCTACAATTGCAAAGAGGCAAGCGGTGCCTTTGGTGCAGCTATCATGGCCGCTTCCAATACCTTTTACCAGACCTTGACCGAAGCATCAGAGCATATGACAGCCATTGAAAAAATGGTGGATCCAGATCCTCAGTTGCATGCTTCCTACCAAGTACAGTACAAAGACTTTAAAAATAAATTGAAAGATTTAAACTATTTATAGATGATAACAATCTGTCTTTTGAGACACGGAGAAACTGCCTATAATGCAGAGGGAAATAAATATTGCGGACGGACTGATATTCCTTTAACGGAAAAAGGGCTTTCCCAAGCCAAGCGAATGAATGAGCTGCTTAAGGATTACAGTTTTGATCAGATCTTTTGTTCTCCATTGCAACGAGCGAAAAACACCGCGGAGATTGCTTCCGGAAGACCCGATGTGGTTCAAGTCGATGAACGCTTGATTGAAGTCGATTTTGGCCAATGGGAAGGCAAGCGATCTGAAGATTTCATTGCCGAAGATCCAAATTCATGGTACAACTGGTTGTCAGATCCAGCAAGCTTTGAGGCTGGAAGGACGGGTGAAAATGCAAGCCAAGTGATCAATCGTTTGGAGAGTTTCTATGCTGAGCTGTTGGAGAAATATGATGGGCAGACCATTTTGGTGGTCGGACATAATGGAGTGAACAGACTGTTCATGGCGCAACAGCTGGGTATGCCTTTAAAGAACTATAGAAGGATCGTGCAAGAGAACTCTGCATTGACCTTGATAACATTAGATAAACATTCAGGTTTCAATTTGTTAAAATTGAATGCTTAATTTTAGAGCTTCAACAAAAACCCTATGAAGAAATCCCATTTAGTCCTATTTACTTTGATCGCTATGATGCAGGCTTCTCCTGCATTTTCCCAAAAACTGCACAAACTCAATTTCAAAACTGTTGAGGAAATGTATGAGTACTTCAAGTATCAACCAGGAAAGAAGATTATCTCCGGACATCGGGGGACCATTGAGGAACAGATGCCAGAAAATTCCATTCCTTCCATGGAGGCAGTCCTAAAGCATACCTCCGCAATCTTTGAGGTTGATCCACGTTTAACCAAGGATGGCGTGCCTGTCATGGTACATGATGCCACGTTGGAACGTACGACCAGCGGAAAGGGAAAAGTAGCTGATTTCACATGGAAAGAGCTTCAGGCATTAAAATTAAAGGATCATCAAGGTAACCCTACCAAGTATAAGATCAATACATTGGAGGAGATGATCAAATGGGCAAAGGGCAAGACGGTGCTAAACTTGGATAAGAAGGATCTCCCGATGGAAATGACGGCTGAAATCATCCGCAAGCATAATGCCTATGCTTGGGTTTGGGTTACAGTTCACAATGTGGAGCAGGCCAAGTTCTATTTGGATAAAAATCCCAAACAATATCTGTCCATGCACATCAAGACAGAAAAGGATTTAGAAGCCTTTAAGGCCTCGGGGCTTCCTTACGATCGAATGATCGTTTATATCGGACCTGAGATCAAACCTTCGAACCAAGCCATGTACACTTTCTTTAAGGAAAAGGGCGTGTTATGCATGATATCAACAGCACCTACATACGATAAGTTGGCAACGGTTGAGGAACGTGCTGAAAAGTATAGGGCTGTTTTTGCAGACGGAGCAACTGTACTGGAATCAGACTTGCCGATTGAGGTCAGCAAAGCTATAAAGTAACCCAAGGTTAATTAAGTTTATAGATTTAGGAAACCGGTACTGGTTTCCTTTTTTATTTTATTATGATTCTAACGCTTATTGATAATTATAGCTGTTTAAGTGGCTGTTTGTCAGTTGTTAATAATTTTTGTTTACCGGATGAAGCAGCTTGAATAATCAGTATCTTCGTTTACTGATTATTAACACATGAGAAAACCAATTTTTTTAACCGTACTCCTACTACTGGTTTGCAGCACTGTTTTATGTGCCCAATCGGCAGTAAGCATCAGCAAGGCCAATCTACCCACTTGGTTGAGAGCAAGCCAAATGAAGCCCCAATCCATCGATTTGAATGATATCAGTATGGGCTATTATTTTGAATTGATCGAAAACCAATATAATCTGCAGAACCAGACCCATTTCAACAGGACCATCAAAGTCGTTAGCGAGGCAGCGGGAGCCGAAAATGCGGGGCAGGCGAGCGTCAGCTTTGATCCCACGTACCAGAAATTGGTTATCCATGAACTTAATGTTATTAGAGATGGTAAAGTATTAAATCGCTTGGATCTTTCTAAATTCAAGACTGTAGCCGTCGAGACTGAACTTTCGAGAATGATATACAATGGTATTTATTCCGCAGTTGCTGTTTTGGATGATGTCAGGAAAGATGATAAGATTGTGTTTTCTTATTCCTTAGTCGGTTTTAACCCCGTATTTGAAGGGAAATTTGCGAACACCTATTATTTAGAAAGTACCGAACCAAATGGTCTGTTACACCTAGTTTATATTGTTCCTGAGGGCCGTATATTAAATATCCGAAAACAAAAAGGTGCAGCAGTTGAGAAAAAGCAGGTCAAGGGTAATCTAACCTATTATTATTGGGAGCAGCCCATGAATGCGTCCGAAGAAACGGGATTGTATACACCCAGCTGGTTTGATAATACCCCTCGTGTTGAGGTTTCTGAATTCTCTACCTGGAGGCAAGTTGCAGATTGGGCGAAAAGGATCAATCCGATCCCTAATATTAAAACCGGCTCAGCCTTGGATAAGGAGGTGAAAAAACTTTGGCAAGAAGCTGGAGGAGATAGTCTGAAATATTTTGAGAAAAGCTTGGACTTCGTTCAGAACTCCATCCGTTATATGGGAATTGAATTGGGCGAACATTCCCATCGTGCTCATCTTCCTGAAGTGGTCTATAATCAACGATATGGGGATTGTAAGGATAAATCACTGTTATTGGCTTCCATGCTCAAGAGCAAGGGAATAGGGTCTTCTTTGATCTTAGCTAATACCTATCAGGACAAGGAATTGGATAAGGTGCAACCTAGTCCATTTGCGTTTAACCATATGGTCTTGGCTGGGGTAGTCGCTGGACGTTTGATTGCCGTCGATCCAACGATTAGTAACCAGGGAGGTAGCATCCTGAATCGATATTTTCCTTATTATGGTAAAGTCCTGTTTCTTGAAAATGGAAAGAAGCTTTCCGAGGTAAAAAAACCGGTAGCAACTCATGGTTCCTTTCTCAATATCATAGAGGTTTTCCAGATCTTGGATGATGGCAAAGCCAATCTAAAGGTTACAACAACATACTATGACCATGAAGCTGATGCTATCCGCTATCAACTGCAGAGTTCTGCAAAAAACCAGTTGCAAAAGGAGTATGAAGATTATTATCAAAGGGTTTATGATAAAGCGAAGCATATTAGTCCATTGACCATCGACGATGATTTGGAAAATAATATTTTGGTCATCAAGGAAGAATATCTCTTGGATGCATATATAGTCGAAGAGAATTTGCAAAAGTCTGCCCCAATGTATTCCAAGTACATTTATGATCGCCTGCCCAAAGTAGAGGAAGGGATTCTAGAGCCAATTGCCATTAATTTTCCCCTTGATGTCCATCATGAAATCAAGATTGTCAATAAGGACAATAAAGCCATAGGCTTTTTTCAACCAGAAGAAAAGGTTTTAGACCGTGAAGCATATTGGTATTCAAAAGGGCAGTATGCTGATAAGGATACGCTCAAAATTTCCATTAGTTTTCGTAATAATGATTCATTTGTTCCCATGGAGCAGTCTCAGCAGTACGTGGAGGATTTCAAGGTCATGCAAGAAGGGATGGGGTATCTTTATTTTGTTGATAATAATGGTTATTTAACAATTGGGTCAATTAATCCCGTACAATTACCTAAAATAAATTTTGGAGCTCTCTTTACGTTTTTCACCATCGTCATCGCGACGCTGATCTTTTTATTTAAGACCCATTATAAATCAAAACCAACTGGTTTTATCAACCTGTATCATGAACATACGCGAAATGATATTGGCGGTTGGTTAATCGTTCTGGCAATTAAGCTTGTCATTGGTGTGTTTTTTTTAACTGTTATGATATTCATCACACCAACCTCCATCAGTGATTCGCTATGGGCATTACTTGATAATGCAGATGATGCCTATGGTTATTTGCTTCTCTTTCTCATCGTATATTTAGTGTCTCACGCTGCTTATTTAGCATTTAATATCTATTGCTGTATTTTGTTATTTGAACGCAGGGATATCTTTCCGCAGACCTATTTTTTCGTGAATATTGCTGGAGTGGTCATCCTGATTTTTGCTAATTTCGCCATTTCACTTATTTATCCTAATAGCCTGACCTGGGGTTTTATGAACCCTGGAGATCTTTGGTCTATTTTCGTAATTATTGCTTGGTCCATTTATCTATACCTTTCAAAGAGGGTTAAGGAAACCTTTACAGTACCCTATCATAAGGATAGCTATTACTACTTAGGTGGGAGCGGAAATTCAAGTACAGAATTATCATCTGCATCAGAAAATCCATCCCCGGAAAACTATGGACCCCATCCTTTGAATAATTAGAATAGGGGAGTTTAATATGCGTTATAGGGGGTGTAATTTTTTGTTTATGTTGCGGGCGTATGCGATAATTCCCCAAGAAGGATAATGCATTTATTGTACAATACTCCCTTGATCTTGGTCCATCCTCTCATCCCATCAATCCTGGTTCAAAAAAAGCAGCACGTAAAACATGCTGCTCCAATTATTTTCAGATGGAAAGTTCTCTCACATCTCATATCTCACATCTCAAATCTAACCCCTACAGATTACTTTCCTTTTTGATTTTCCTTCTGGTCGTAATCGGTTTAGCCAATTGTTTGGCTTCATACTGTCTTTCCAGATATTTAATGATCTCTCCGGCGATATCCTTTCCGGTTGCCTGTTCGATTCCTTCGAGGCCAGGGGAGGAGTTTACCTCTAAGATCAATGGTCCACGTGCTGAAGGTAGCAAATCCACACCCGCCACGGTCAATCCCATAGCACGGGCAGCTGCAATAGCAGTTTCCCTTTCTGTCCTGGTTAATTTAACAACTTCAGCGGTACCGCCACGGTGTAGGTTCGAGCGGAATTCGCCTTCTTTGGCCGTTCTTTTCATGGCACCTACAACCTTGCCGTCTACTACGAAAGCACGGATATCGGTACCTTTAGCTTCTTTGATATATTCTTGGATCAAGATATTGTTTCCGAGTCCGTAGAAAGCTTCAATTACTGATGAGGCAGCTTTTTTAGTTTCGGCTAATACAACTCCGATCCCTTGCGTCCCTTCCAATAATTTGATGACCAATGGAGCACCTCCAACCATGGAGATCAGGTCGTCCACATTTGAGGCTGTCCTGGCGAAACCCGTGATCGGTAAACCAAGGCCAGCACCTGAAAGGATCTGCATGCAGCGCAGTTTGTCCCTTGAGCGAGTGATCGCTTGGGACGGGTTGGCTGAAATGACTCCCATGACCTCAAACTGGCGGACAATTGCCGATCCATAGAAGGTTACTGAAGAACCAATTCTAGGGATGACAGCGTCAACCTCTGCAATATCTTGACCTTTATAATGAATGGATGGTTTTGCTTGTTGTATGCCTACATAGCATTTGCTATGGTCGATCACTTCGCATTCGTGACCTCTATTTATGGCGGATTCTACCAGTCTACGGGTAGAATATAATGACCTATTAGTCGATAATACAGCTATTTTCACAATTCTTTATTTGTTAAACAGATAACGATGTTATGAGTTTTATATGATGTTTGTTGCTAAGTTTTTTTTAGATACATCGACCAAGAATTTCCCCGTAATAAAATTACGTCCCAATAGCATGGGGTAGGACATGGCGGATCGATTTCGAAAGGACAATTTGATATCATATAGCTCGTTAAACATACGAATCTTGGTCAAAAAGATATAGCGTATCTCCGATTGTCCAAAAGAACTTTTTACTGTCCTTTCTCTGTGTACAGGGAAAGTCAGTTTCAGGGTTTTTTCACTGTCTTCGTTGGGCCTGATATAGGCGGTAATGTAAAGGTGGCCAGCTTTTTTTACCACTTCCACTTCTTCGCAATGTAGAACAGAGGTTTCAGCGCCGGTATCCGTCTTTGCGTGAATATTGTATAGACCTAGTTCCGGTAGGTCAATGGTTTCTGTTCTGCCAATGGTTTTTTTACCTCTCACTGCCTAGTCTATTCGTATACAAATTCTCCAAAAGGTGAACGGATGGTCACTTTTTTCTTGTCTGCAGCTTCCACACGACCAATAATCTGGGCAGGGATACCAAAAGATTCAGAGATCTTGATGATATCAGCAGCGATTTTCTCAGGAACATAAAGTTCCATACGGTGACCCATATTGAATACTTTATACATTTCTTGCCAATCGGTGTTGGATTCTTTCTGGATCAATTCAAACAGTGGCGGAATTGGAAAAAGATTGTCCTTGATGACATGAACATCGTCTACGAAATGCAGCACCTTTGTCTGAGCACCACCTGAACAATGTACCATACCATCAATCTGGCTACGGTATTTGTCCAAGATCTGTTTGATCACCGGTGCATAAGTGCGCGTAGGCGAAAGTACTAATTTTCCGGCACTTACTTCTTCTCCTGTTTCAGTTTTAACCATGTCAGTCAATGCCTTACCTCCAGCAAAGACTAAGTCATAAGGAACAGCAGGGTCAAAACTTTCAGGATATTTCTCGGCAATGTACTTACTGAACACGTCATGGCGGGCTGATGTCAGACCATTAGATCCCATACCACCGTTATATTCTTTTTCGTAAGTAGCCTTTCCATAAGATGCTAAACCGACAACCACATTGCCACCTTTGATCTTATGATTAGAAATAACATCTTCACGCTTCATGCGGCAGGTCACGGTGCTATCTACGATGATAGTCCTCACCAAATCGCCCACATCAGCTGTTTCTCCACCTGTAGAGTAGATGCCGATACCCAATTCACGTAATTCAGCAAGGATTTCCTCGGTACCATTGATGATTTCGGCAATCACTTCACCTGGAATCAGGTTCTTGTTTCTGCCGATGGTCGATGAAAGAATAATATTGTCAATAGCCCCAACGCATAATAGGTCGTCCAAGTTCATGATAATGGCATCTTGCGCAATGCCACGCCAAACGGATGCATCTCCGGTTTCTTTCCAATAAACATAGGCTAAGGAAGATTTTGTTCCGGCACCGTCTGCATGCATAATGTTGCAATATTGCTCATCAGCTGCTAGAATATCTGGAACAATCTTACAGAAAGCTTTCGGGAATAATCCCTTGTCAATGTTTTTGATTGCGTTGTGTACATCCTCTTTCCCTGCGGATACACCTCGTTGGTTGTATTTTAAATCTGACATCTTGCTGCAAAAATAAGCAAACCTCCCGATTATAGCGAAAAATTTTCGTTTAGAGAGGTTTGCAATTCGACATCTTCCTTTTAATGCCCGATAATCATAGTTGACAGAAGCTTCCTGAGAACTGTAAATACCTTAAAAACCTTATTCCGAGATCCCTTTCGGGTCGTAACCATTGTCCTTGACCTTGATTAATTGATTGAACAAATGCAACATGAGTGTATCTGTCCTTGGATCTTCCTTCAGGTATTTTTCATTTTCCTTATCGGTTGCAATGAGATTGAACAATTTATCGTTCATGAAATAATACCGTACCTCGCCCGCCTTTTTGGTTTTGTCCATGTCAAATTTCGGGTCTATGATATGTGTATTGTAATTGTACTGCTGCTCAAATACGAAAGACAGCTTATCATCCTTCAGGTACATGTCCTGCAAGGAATAACCACCTTCACCATAGTTCCTCGCCTTGATAAGTTCTAATTTGTTGTTCTTGAAGTAATATGTGGCCACACCGCCTTCAGTTGACTCATGTACTTGTGCAGAGTCTATTTTATCCCAATCTTTGATAGCATTGATCCTTTCAAAGTTTTCTCGGACCAGCAATGTCGAATCCGTGCTTGCTGCCACTGAACTGTCATTCCCATCCGTATTTGCTACCAAACTGCTATCTGAAAGTGTATTCCCTGAATTTTTATTTCCTTGGCAAGCGGATAAAGCTAGGACCGCTGCCAGTGAACATATTGCTAGTTGTTTCATATAATTTTTTAATAGTCTGCCTATGGAAGTACAAAAATAATTCCAAGGATATGCAGCAACAAAAAAGCCCTTCGTATGAATTACGAAGGGCTTTTGTATCAGTCTGAGCTTAATTTTTTTTATTAATGTTTGAAGTGACGAACGCCAGTCGTTACCATAGCAACTCCTTTTTCGTTGGCCATATCAATTGACAATTGATCTTTGATTGATCCGCCTGGTTGCAAAACTGCTGTTACACCAGCTTCTCCAGCAATTTCAACACAGTCAGGGAATGGGAAGAATGCATCCGATGCCATAACGCTGCCCTTGATTTCAAAACCGAAAGATTGTGCTTTTTCGATCGCTTGCTTCAATGCATCTACACGTGACGTTTGACCAACTCCTGAAGCGATCAAGGTACCATCTTTAGCGAATACAATAGTGTTCGACTTGGTGTGTTTAACAATCTTGTTTGCAAAGTATAGATCTTTCAACTGTTCTTCACTAGGTTTTACCTCCGTTACAGCAGTCATCTGTTCAGGACCTTCTACGGTATTGTCCTTATCTTGTTGGATTACTCCGTTCAATAGAGTTTTGAATTGCTGCGTAGGTAATTTAACCTCTTTGCGGCGAAGGATAATTCTGTTTTTCTTAGCAGTCAAGATCTGTAATGCCTCTTCAGTATAGGAAGGAGCGATCAAAACTTCAAAGAATAGGTTGTTGATTTCTTCCGCGGTTGCTTTATCCACTTCGCCATTGGTAATCAATACGCCACCGAAAGCTGAAACAGGGTCACAAGCTAATGCTGCTTCCCAAGCTGCCTTGATAGTAGGTCTTGAAGCTACTCCACAAGCATTGGTATGCTTAAGGATAGCGAAAGTAGGTTCGTTGAATTCATCGATAATGGCTACAGCAGCATCTACGTCAACCAGATTGTTGTATGAAAGCTCTTTACCGTTCAATTTATCGAACATAGCGTCAAGGTTACCATAGAAAACACCTTTTTGGTGTGGATTCTCTCCGTAACGAAGAACTTGGGCATTTTGTTCCGATTGTTTGAATACGTCTAGAGACTCTTCTTGATTGAAGTAATTGAAGATAGCAGTATCGTAATGCGAAGAAGTATTGAATGCGCGTTTAGCGAATGATTTACGTTGTTCAAGAGAAGTTGCACCTTCTTGAGCCGCTAAGATTTCTTCCAGTTCGGAATAGTCGTTTTTCGAAGAAATAATGACTACATCATTGAAGTTTTTTGCCGCAGCACGGATCAATGAAATACCACCGATGTCAATCTTCTCGATAATATCTTGCTCTGAAGCACCAGAAGCTACAGTTTCTTCAAATGGGTAAAGGTCTACGATTACTAAATCGATCTCTGGGATTTCGTATTCCTCTAATTGTTTTTTGTCGTCTGCCAACGGACGGCGAGACAAAATTCCACCGAATACTTTCGGGTGAAGCGTTTTTACACGGCCACCTAAAATGGAAGGGTAACCGGTTAAATCTTCAACACGTTCTACTGGGATATCTAAATCACGGATAAAGGACTCAGTACCGCCAGTGGAATAAAAAGTAACTCCGAATTTGTTTAGTAGTTGAATTAGAGGTGCAAGGTTATCTTTATAATAAACTGAAACCAATGCATTTTTAATCTTAACAGGATGATTCATTGCGTTTTGTTTGGAGCCGCAAAGATAATTATTTAAAATATAATTTTCTTGAATTTTATTACTTAATTAAAATGCCTCGGCTAAACAGTTTTAAATTATTAGTATATTGGATTATCCAATTCTAAAACAAAAAATTGACCATGAAAAATCACCTTATATTTCTAATGACCTTGTCCCTCGTTCTCATCGGTTTGGGCGGAATTGCTCAGGAAAACATTGGCGCTAAAGAGACCAAAGTCAGTTCCCCTATCGTTGCAGCAGACAATACGGTAACCTTTAATTTGGTTGCACCTGACGCAAAAACTGTTTATTTGACGGGAAATTGGATGGTTCAAAAGCCGCAAGAACTGCCTAGGGTTGCAATGAAAAAGGATGCTTCTGGGCTATGGTCGGTTAGACAGGATAGTTTAGGGTCAGACCTATTTCTCTATAATTTTATTGTTGATGGCGTGCGCATAAATGATCCTTTGAATGTATACCAGGTGAGGGATGTGGGTAGTGTCTTCAATTACTTCATAACCAATGATGGAAATGCAGATTATTATAAGACCATGTCCGTGCCTCATGGTTCCATGATCAAGCAGTGGTATCCCTCTCGGATCAATAAATCCGAACGTAGAATGACTGTTTACACCCCGCCAGGTTATGAGTCTTCCAAGGAGAAATTTCCAGTGCTGTATTTATTGCATGGAATGGGAGGGGATGAAGATGCATGGCCAACCCTCGGTCGGGTCGCGCAGATCATGGACAACCTGATTGATGAAGGTAAGGTTGTGCCGATGATCGTAGTGATGCCTAATGGCCATACCAGCAATTCAGCGGCCCCTGGTTTTTCAGAAAAGGGAGAGTATAATATCGAGTTTTTTACGCCCGATGTAGGTTCGGGGGATATGGAATCCAATTTTGATGAAGTCATTAACTTCGTGGAGTCCAATTATAGGGTCATTAAGAATAAGAAAAACCGTGCAATAGCTGGTCTGTCCATGGGCGGATCCCATGCTATGTTTATATCCAGTTTTTATCCGAACACCTTTGGATACGTAGGTTTGTTTTCCGCCGCCTATAGAATCAATGATAAGATAAAAAGAGAGGTCTATGATAAGTTTGATGAAAATCTGCTGAAACAAAAGGAAAATGATTACGAAATATATTGGATAGGTATGGGAGAAGATGATTTTCTTTATGACACTGGAGCTGATTTTAGGAAGAAGTTGGATGGGATAAAATTGGATTATATTTACCATGAATCCAAGGGTGGTCATACTTGGTCTAATTGGAGGGATTATTTAGTGGAATTCGGTACCTTCCTCTTCCGAGATTTCGATTAGACTAGGAGCAATAATATCCTAAGTAAAATAAGAGTTTTTTGATAGGAAATCTTTGGGTTTCAGTTTGACCTCATTCGAGACACATTCGGAAAATTCGGAATGTGTCTCGAATGAGGTCAAGTTGTATCCTAGGAAATTTTGAGTTTAATGGAATGCTGGATCAGGTCTCGAAGATAATGAAAAAGGAGCTGTTCCTAAGGTAGCTCCTATATTATATTTTATGATTCTAAGCTTAGTAATCCTTAGTTGTATTTTTTCAACAGGTTCTCGATTACTTTAGGGTAATGTGCGTGTTCAAGTTGTTGGCCATTGAACTTTAGTATTTCCAAAGTATCTCCTGGCTCTACCCGGAAGCGTGCCTGATGAATGATCTCTCCTTCATCGAAATTTTCATTTACAAAGTGAATGGTAATTCCGTGTTCGTCTTCACCGGCTGCCAATACTGCTTTATGCACTTTATCCCCATACATGCCTTTTCCGCCAAATTTTGGCAATAGGGCAGGATGTATATTGATAATTTTGTTTGGAAAGCTTTTTAAAAGGTTTTCAGGCACTAACCACAGGAATCCAGCTAATACTACTAAATCAATTTCAAGTCTTTTTAACAAGTCAACGATTTCATCTGTTTGGTAGAAGTCGTGCTTATCAAAAACATGCGTAGGGATTTCGAAATTATCTGCACGTTGTAAAACATATGCATCTGGGTTGTTACTTAGGACTAAGGCAACTTCGGCGCTGTCAGAGTATTTAAAATGCTCCATGATCTTTTGAGCATTCGATCCAGAACCAGAAGCAAAGATAGCAATACGCTTTTTCACAGTGTGTTATCGTTTGAAAATTTAACTTTAATTTTTCACAAATATAGCTGATTTTTTCCAATAAAGGGCGGTTTGACCTCCATATTGGGGTATTTTTTGTTAGATTTAGGGACATTAAGCTCAAATTATCAGGTTATGAAGAATATTATCTTAGTCCTATTGACTGTTTTTGCAACCGTTAGCTTGTCGGTAGGGCAGGTTCCGGAGAGGATGCCTTCATTTTCCAAGTTTAGTGATATGAATACGGGGGCGAAGTTTACTTCTGACTCATTAAACCGTAAGCATACCCAGGTATTTATCCTTTTTGATCCTGGCTGTGGGCATTGCCAAGAGCTTGGTCAGGGCATTGCCGAGTCCTTGGGTAGGATTCGGGATGATGTAGATTTCTACTTTATATCCATGCAGGAAAAACCATTGGTGGATGGGTATATCAATATGTTTGCAAAAGGTTTGCGAAATGACAAGCGTGTCAGATTCCTCTACGATCCTGAAGGCGAATTTATTTTAAGTTTTAATCCCAAAAATTTTCCTTCGACCTATATCTATGAGGCCGAATCTCTACAAATAATCAAACAATTTGACGGTGAAAACCGTGTAGAAATGCTACTTCCGTACCTTCAAAAACAGGACTAGAGCATTAAAAACCTTATATTTCCTATATTTTACTTTATATTTCTAAAATTTTCCTAATAAAATAAAGTGATATTACTTATTTAATTGTTTTCATATATTTACATATTGAAAGTTTTTAAGGAAAAAACTGTCCTTGATTGGTAGTAGATAGTAAATTCTAACAAAAAGGATCTTGGTTTTGGAGATAACATAGATGCAGGCAACGATTTGTGCGAATGTGAAGACCTAAAAGAAAGCTGAAATCAAATTTTAGAAACATTTTTGAACAAACAATTGATGATATTTGAATTTTACGGGGCGATAAATTGCTGGAAATGAATGGTATTTATTTCTTTGGGGGTAATTTAACTCAAGGTTCGTATAAGTGGAAAATATATTTTCAAGCCGCATTAAACATTTTCAAAATTCTTTAGTCTTTGCGAATATCAGCCAGTCGATAATAAAATATTGTAATGGCCAAGAAATTACAATTGGGGTTGAAGTATACATTTATTTATGATTAACATTTATAAGGAATTAGCTTATCGCGATAAGGAATCTTTTATGGCGGTAGAAACTTTGATTATGTCACTTGATTTAGGACCTCAGAAGCAATTGGTGCTGAGCCAATTTCCGAACTGGGTAAATATTGCCAAGGATTATATCAAAGAACATTGGAATAAACACATCACTCTGGAAGAGTTATCCAATCTGTGTGCGGTTCATAAAGTAACAATATCGAAATATTTCGAAAAATATGCGGGTAGTACAGTACTCCTTTACCAGCGGAAAATTAGGATTATTCGAGCAGTTGAATTGATGCATTTTAGCGGTTATTCGCTAACAGAGATAGCTTTTTTGTGTGGTTTCTCGGATCAAAGCCATTTTACGAGGTACTTTCGTCAAATGATTGGATTCTTGCCTAAGGAGTTACAGAAGAACTGACGCTAATATCGTTCTATTTTAAATTTTAAGCATAGGTTTATTTTGTAACAAGCGAATAAAATCAATTGTTTAACATGAAAATATTACAGGGAAACCGACTGCCAAAACCAAATGGACATTATAGTACAGCCATAGTATCAAATCATTTTCTGTTTGTGTCGGGTCAGTTGCCCATATCGGCAGATGGAAAACATCACGAACAAGATGATTTCGAAAGTCAATTTACTGTTGTATTTCAGAACATTGAGAATATTCTATTAGCTTCTTCGAGCAGTATGTCGAAGATTGTCAAGGTTACAGCCTATGTCTGTGATGTGAAATATTGCCCCCAATTCAATGCTCTGTTTGCCGATTTTATTGGTAAACATAAGCCTGCCCGGACAGTTGTTCCGGTTGCTGAATTACGTCATGGATATATGCTCGAGGTAGACTTGATCGCAGAAGTTTAGTGTTGCACACATTTATTAAACCCGTATATTCCTTTTCATTCGAGTAATTGAGTTTTGTAGCGTCCCTGAAGGAAAACTAGTTTATTTTCTTTCTTAGGAAGTTCCGGATAAGGTTAAAGATGAAAAAGCGATTGGTTTTTTTCTTCATTTTATCTCCAATGTAAATTTTTATCCCAGGATGGATCTTGAAATTGGAATGTAAATCAATAAGAGAACTAAACAATGAAAAAGGGAGGTTTCCACTGGAAATCTCCCTTTATTTTTATTTTATCTAACGCCAGTTAATTTTGGCGATTGGCATGGTGAATCTAAGTGTTAAAGCTAATACTCAGCAAGGTTATTTCGTAGAAAGTACTTTTTCCAATAAAGCCGTGCCTACCTTTCCCAATTCATTGCTTGAGTTGGAAAGCATAATCACCACCGATTTTTCATCGGGTACAAAACCTACAAATGCATTTGAACCAGCTGTTGCTCCAGTATGGTGGTAGTATATAACGCCATCCAACATGTTCATGTGCCAAGCCAGACCGATGTCACTGTTAGGTGGCACGAAGAAGGTGAACTGTTTGGTCAGGTTCATGGCTTTTTGAACATCAGTTTCCGGGTAGGTCAATTGTGCAATGGTATATCGTAGAAGGTCATTTACACTTGATTTCAGGGATCCTGCTGCGGTTATGGCCTGGAAGTTCCAGAAAGGAACCTGTTGGCCTTCTCCATCAAATGGTGGAGCGATGTTTTTTTCCTTCGGGTTCAATTTATCCGTGCTGTTTGTCATTTCTAAGGGGGTCAAGATCATTTCCTTGACCATGGTCATATATGGCTTTTTCGAAATGGTCGATAAGAGCTCGCCCAATAAGCCATAGCCTAAATTGCTGTACTCGTAGACCGTTCCTGCCTCTTCTTTGGATTTGAAGCCTTTTAGGAATGCATACAGTGCTTTTTTATCGTATGCAGCATAGGGATCACTGCTGGAGAATTTAGGAACCTTATTCCAGTTATCTGCAAGCCTTGGAAGTCCTGAGGTATGGTTTGCCAACATCTTGAACGTGATTTTTTGCACATCAGGATTTTGAGCTACGGAATCTGGTAGAAATTTTGCGATGCTGTCTTCCAGGGAAATAATTCCTTTATTGACCATCTCTGCCAATAAGGTAGCCGTAAAAGTTTTAGTTACCGAACCGATTTCATATAAGGTATTGGCATCAGGAAGCGTGTTGTTTCCCGGAGTGGTTTCACCATAGAAAAATGTATTGATCTTGTTTTGATGAATGACAGCAACCGCAAGGGAATGCGCATTTCCATTTTTCGCATAATTGCGTGCTACCGAGTCGATGTATTGATCCAAAGGACTTTTAGCTTCTACATTGGAAAGGATTTCTTCCTTTTTTGGTGCCTCATCAGGGGAATAAGGTTTTATTAAAAAGGTATTGTACCTCATGTTGGAGTCAATGGCAAGTTGCATGGTCAGGGTTTCCTGTTGCAATTCCACTTTATAGGTTGCCAATCCTCTGCTAAACCCTGTTTTAGTCACATTCTCGATGCGGCCTAGGATAAAAAGATTATCCAGTAATTCAGCCATCTTTTCCTTGCTGATGTGTTGTTTAAAATCATCGCTGGCAAGATTGTAGATGGAGTCAACTTGCTGGGAATTGAAGAAAAATTCAATTCTATTGAATACGGCTCTGTTGTTATTCTCCTCAACCGTCTGGGCATTCACAGTGCCCAAACAAGATAAAACTAGGATAATGAGGAGGTTGATCGCTTTAATTCTCATGCCCAAAAATACAAAACAAATTATAAACCTATAACTTGCTTTAATCTTGCATAGCCAGACTTGCTGATATTGACCTTTTCACCAGTTAGGAGGGTGGCAATATAGCTGTCCTTTTCCATGGGTTCTATCTTTTGGAGTTGATCGACTTTTACGATAAAGGAACGGTGGACCCTGACATATTGTTTAGCATCCAGTTGTTTCTCAAAGGAGCTCATGGTCTTGTTCTTTAAGAACATGCCGTCAGGGGTATGGATTTTCACATAATCATCATAGGCTTCCAGGAAATTGATCTGTTGGACCGGGATAATCTTGATTTGGTTACCCGTTTTAACCACGATGCGTTCCAAGGAAGTATCCTCTTCCATGGATTCTTGGAGCTTGGCAGAGTCTATTTTTGGTGCTTGATGGCTATTGAAAGAGGCCTTGAATTTGTCAATAGCCTTTTGAAAGCGATCCGGTCGAATTGGTTTCAACAGATAGTCCACGGCGTTTTTTTCAAAGGCCTTGAGTGCATATTCATCAAAAGCAGTCGTAAAAATGACATGGGGCTGGTTGTCCAACAGTTCCAGCATTTCGAATCCGGTCAATTTAGGCATTTGAATGTCCAGGAACACCAGATCAGGTTGGAATTGCTGTATAGCCTTTACGCCTTCGAATCCATCGTTGCATTCGGCCAATACTTCAAAATCTGGGTGTTCTTTTAGATATTCCAGGACCATGCTTCTTGCCAATGGTTCGTCGTCTATAAGGATTGTCTTTATCATAGTTGAGGGATTCTTAGGGTGGATATAAATGTATTTCCATCGACAGCTGTTTCCAATAGGTCAGTCCTGCCAAAAAGGAGGTACAGTCTTCGCTGAATGCTGGTCAAGCCAAAGCCAGTTCCTTTTTTCTGTTCAGGTTGATCCTGTTCGAAGGGATTGCTGATTTGGATGGTCAACATATTGTTTTCTAAATGGATACTGGTTCTAATGGTTACTTGGTCCGTGACATTGTAAAGGCCGAATTTAATGGCGTTTTCTACCAATGGCTGCAGGATCATTACAGGGATCTTGCCATTGAGTACGCTTTCATCATAATCAAATTCGGTGCTCAGTCGATGTCCGAACCTTACTTTTTCAATATCCAAATATAAGCTTAAATGATTTATTTCTTCTTCTACGGTGGTAAACTGTTTTTCATCCTTTCTCATGGTACCACGAAGGAAGTCTGAAAGTTGGAAGACCATGTTCCGGGCTTCCGTAGGTTTGCTGCCGATTAAGGCGATAATGGAATTTAAGCTATTGAATAGAAAGTGGGGTTGTAGTTGCTGTCTTAAATTGTAGAGCTCGGCATCGCGAACCATGCGCTCACTTTCGTCTTTTCGTCTTTTGTTGAATACGAGTTCTTCCTGGATATTCCAGAAGATATTGATGGTCATGACGCAAGTGATGATCAAGAAGTTGATCACAAAGCGAAACGGAAGGCTAAAATCTAAATAGACCAGGTTTTCATCGGGGGAAAGCTGAATAATCAAGATGCGGATGATGAGAACACTGATAGCTGAGAAGATTGCGGCCATGGAAAAAAGCTTCCAATAGTTCTTGTTGTTCGGAAGATAGAACTGGAGGGTACTATAGATCAGATAGGAGATTCCGGTCATGGTCAAGGCGCCAATGACTGCATCGTAAGCAGCAGTGACCTTGGCAATGTTTGACCAAAGCAAAAGTCCATAAACAATAAGGAAATATAAAACACAAATAATCCACGAGGAGGCATGGATTACATAGCGTTTGGATTGTTCACTAATGGGTTTTTGCATGCCTTAAACTAACTGTTCTTAATGGTTAATCCTCCGAATAGGGATGTGCCAGTGATATAGATCTTTTTGTTTTCATCCGTAACGACTTCGATCATGGGTCTTCTGTCGTCTACCTCTCCAAAAATAGAAGATACGTTGGAATAGACTTTCCAATTGGTTGGGACGATGATTTTGGTGCTTCCAAACAATTGGAAGGTATCTATCACAACAGGTTGTTTCAGATCTGCCTGTAGAAAGTTCAACTGAGTGCTTCCAAATACCGATGTGATATTGCCACCCAAGAAATTTTTGCTCAGGATGACCTTTTTGGTGTCACTGAAGAAGTTGTCTACTTTCAGGTAGTTTTCGAAATCGGGCAGGAATTTTCTTCCGTATGGCCTATGCTCAGTACCGGTGGCCTGAGCATAGGAGTCGTTAGGGTTTTGGGTACCAGGGTTAGTTGGTCCTTCTGTATTTCCTTGATAGTCTTGGTTTACGCGTTTGTCCCAGTCGTACTCATCGTTGCGTGGAGGAGTCGTTGGAGGCAATTGCGGGGTGCTTTTGTTACGATTGATCAAGTAGAAGCCCAGTGCAATAGCAGCAGCAGGGATCAAGAACCTACCTAAGTGGATATCCAATTCGTTCTTTAGTAAGAATACTGAACCGATAATGATCAGGACGATAGAGGATTTCTTTTCAAATTTTGAATTGACCCCGATTACCAGACCGATGACGATCAAGATGGTTTCCCATCCGAACATCCAATTCGGGATGATATTGCCCATGTTCAGGTTTTTGAATAGGATGGCTACTCCTAAAAAAACAATGATAAATCCGACTAAGTTGGAAGATTTGTTGTTTTTAGGTGGCTTTTCGTAATCTGTTTTCGTTGTTTGATTATTCATGATATTGTTTCCTTTTGAATTAGTTTACTCAAAAGTATAGCGAATATAAGCATAGCCACAGAGCAAATAGGTCTCTTGGGCATTTTTTTCGGTGAATAACTGTATTTAATCGGTAAAAATCCGAATTCAATTTGCGATCTCTTCAAATCTGGTGCAAATTTTTAATTATTATAATAATAATTTTTAAATAAAATTTGGATGATTGAAATTAAATATTATATATTTATGACTGAAAATAGAGGGTTAAACTTAAATTTTATATTAATCTAATGGGAGATTTTGACAATAAAGAGCGTGAAGAGGTATTTTCAAAAAAGGTGAGAGCGGGCAAACGTACTTATTTTTTTGATGTGAAAGCCACTCGCTCGAACGACTATTATGTGACAATTACAGAAAGTAAAAAGCGTTTCGAAGACGGACAGTTTATTAAACACAAGATCTTCCTTTATAAAGAAGACTTTGAAAAGTTTGCAGAAGGCCTTCAGGATGTAGTTGAATACATTAAAGCTAACCAAGAAGTTGTTGAAAAAAGATATGAGCCAAATCAAGACGAAAATGGTTTTGAGAACAATGGCGAACTAGTACAAAAAGACAATTACTCTTTTTAATTTAGTTTTGAATACATAATTAATGGGCCACTAAAATTTAGTGGCTCTTTTTTATTGGCAGCTGCATCGGCTTTGCAATTCCATTATTGACGGACAGCATGATGCTCTACATGATAATCCCCCAATAATATCCGTTTGACCCCATTGTATTTTATGCTATCGATTTCGTTAAATATGTTACAGGTATTATTTAACTAGATCGGTTAGAATTTCCTATTTTCGAAGATTTATTGAAACAAATTACTAATTACGAAATCATATGAACAAGTTGTTTTCAGCGGCTTGTCTTACGCTGTTTATCTTGTCGACAGCAGGGGCAGAGGCACAAACGAAAAAATTATCCTATGAACAGGCTTGGAACCAAGCACCTTCATTAACCAAGACGATCAGTCGTTTTGAAGGTTGGGCCGATGCCAATCATTATATAGAAAGGGCAAACAATCAGCTCTTCAAAGTCAATGTAAAGACTGGGAAAAAAGAAAGTTACAGCTATCATGTGAACAGCTCGACGCAGGTTTTTGTAAAGGACAAGGATGTTTTTATCCAATATCCGGAAGGAGAGGCCAAGAAATTGACGAATTCCCCGGACGTGGAAGAGCAAAATCCAACCCTGTCGCCTGACGGTAAATATGTAGCTTTTACAAGGAAAAGCGATTTGTATGGTTTGGAAATATCCTCTGGTAAAGAGGTTCGATATACCACAGATGGAACGGACGTAATCTACAACGGTTGGTCTTCTTGGGTCTATTATGAGGAAATCTTAGGTCGCCCAACCAATTATAGGGCTTTCTGGTGGTCTCCTGATAGTAAGGAAATTGCTTTTATGCGCTTTGATGACAGCAAGGTTCCCATGTTCCCGATCTATGTTTCGAAAGGTCAGCACGGCTACCTCGAAGAAACTCGATACCCTAAAGCAGGCGACCCTAACCCAGAAGTAAAGGTAGGATTTGTGAAAGTTGAGGGTTCTCCAATCGTTTGGGCAGATTTCAACGAGAAAGATGATCAATACTTTGGACAGCCTTACTGGAGCTTTGACAGTCAATCGATCATGGTGCAATGGATGAACAGGGAGCAAAATACCTTGAAGTTCTATGCAGTGAACCCTGATAATGGACAAAAAACGGAAATCTATAATGAGGAACAGCCAACATGGATCAATTTAGACCATGATGAGCGAATCACTTATTTGGCAGATAACAAACACTATATCCTGAAATCGGATAAAACGGGATGGGCACATTACTACCTATATACCTTGGATGGTAAATTGCTGAACCCTATTACACAGGGGGATTGGCAGGTGACTTCTATTGAGCGTATCGATGAGAAAGGTAAAGTTCTTTATTTTTCTGCGAGAAAAGAAAATTCAGCGACCAAGGATCTATATAGAATCGGTTTTGATGGCAAAAATATGCAGCGTTTGACCTTTGGTGACTATACGCACAATGTATTGGTGTCGCCAGATGGAAAATATTTCATCACGAACTATTCCAATATCCACACGCCAAATAAGGTTGCCCTTTTGGATAACAAAGGAAAGGTTTTGAAAGAATTGGCGGATAGCAAAGCTGATGATTATGCAAACTATAAAGTGGCAAAACGCGAGTACATGACTATCCCCTCGGAAGATGGGAAGTTTAATCTTCCATTGATCATCACTTATCCTACGGATTTTGACGAAACGAAACAGTATCCTGTAATCATGAGTATCTATGGAGGCCCTGATGCGGGTACCGTGAGAAATACCTGGAAAGGTGTGAATGGTGAATATTGGTCTCAAGAAGGGATCATTCAAATTGAAGCGGACCATAGGGCTTCTGGCCATTTTGGAAAACAGGGTGTGGCATGGATGCACAGAAACTTAGGAAACTGGGAGCTGGTGGATTATATCACCGTTGCCAAATGGTTGAAAGCTAAGACTTTTGTAGCTAAAGATAAATTGTTGATCACCGGACATAGTTATGGTGGTTACATGACCTGTCTGGCGTTGACCAAAGGTGCCGATTACTTTGACTACGGTATTGCAGGTGCACCGGTGACGAGTTGGGAATTATATGATACCCATTATACCGAGCGTTGGATGGATACCCCTCAATCTAACCCTGAAGGATATAAAAATGGTTCTATTTTGCCTTATGTAAATCAATACAAAGGTAGGTTGCGTATCATGCATGGCGATATGGATGATAACGTGCATATGCAAAATACCATTCAGTTGGTGGATGCATTGACCGATAGGGCGGTTCCATTTGAACTGATGATCTATCCTGGAAGCAGACATGGATTCAATCGTTCGAAAAGCGCTTATGATTTCAAGGAAAGAACAAGGTTTTATTACCAATACCTATTGGACAAACCTGTTCCAGAAAATTTAAGGTAAGAATTGTCGATAAAAGGCTAAGAATATAAAATCTTAGCCTTTTTTTATAACATATAGCGCTTCAAAAAAATTGATTCCACCGAAAAAATTATCATATTTGCAATATTATTTATGCCATGCTAGATTTTCTAAAAGACATTACATTTAAAGCTAACGACGTTGTTTTAAGAGCAATAGATATCCTCATGAGGAATTATATTTCTATCGCTGGGCTATGTTTTTTAATTTTTGTAACCTCTAACCTTTCATCTTTTCTAGCGATGTATTTGGATTCTTCGAATCTGATCGTGAAAGTGCTTTTGTTGCTGCTGTTTGTGGCTATCTATTTTGGTCTGCAATTGGTGCTTTTAAAGAAGGCTATTTTCTTGGCTAAAGATGAGAAAAGCCATGGCTTGATGGACTACCTGCCGACCATGTCTCAATTTTGCTATTACATCTTGGGATTATTGCTGTACAGTTTGATCGCATTTGTGGTTTACATCGTTATGTATGTGGCATTATTCCCTCTATTGTATTTAGGTGTGAACATGAATACGGTTCAGACCGAGATTCACCCATTCTTGACAGGTGTAATCATGTTGTTCGTATTGATCAGGACCACTTTCTTTCCATTCTTCATCGTGGAGAATGGCTTCAATACCTTTAAGTCATATCGGTTCAGTCTGGCGATGACGAAGGGGAATGTTTTGAGGCTATTGGCCATTATCTTTATTATTGCATTCACTCATCTACTACAATTAGGTACTGAATACATGGGGTATTCCCTGGTTTCAAAGATCTTGAGTCTTATCAATTCCTTTGTGATTATTCCTGTGGTCAGCGTTGTTATGTCAATTGTGTATATTGACATGATTAAAGCCTATAAGGGCAGTTCTGATCCTTCCCTTATGGATAACATTATATAAAATCATTTAAGTTTTGAGTAAAAGGAAATTAGCCATATTAGGTTCTACGGGCAGTATTGGGACACAGACCTTAGAAGTAGTAGAACAATATCCTGATCATTTTTCGATTACTGTACTATCTGCCGGAAGAAACGCCGATTTATTGATTCAACAGGCTCTTAAGTTCAGGCCAGCTGCAGTGGTCGTTTGTGAAAAGACGGCTTTTGAGAAGGTAAGCGATACTTTGCAGGGCAAGGGCATCGAAGTCCTGTTCGGTGAAGATGCACTGGTGGAGACCGTGCAGCGGGATGATATAGATATCGTCCTGACAGCGGTAGTTGGGGCGGTTGGGCTAAGGCCTACTGTTGCGGCTATTGAATCGGGTAAGGATATCGCTCTGGCCAATAAAGAGACTTTGGTGGTTGCTGGGGAACTGATTACAGGCTTGGTTGAAAAACATCAGGTTAAACTGTTGCCGGTTGACTCAGAACATTCGGCTATATTTCAATGCCTGGCCGGTGAGGAGGCTAACCCTATAGAGAAGATTATCCTTACAGCCTCGGGAGGTCCCTTCCGTGGGAAATCAATCGAAGATTTAAAGTCGGTGACGAAAGCGCAAGCTTTGAAGCATCCGAACTGGACAATGGGAGCGAAAATAACCATTGACTCGGCTTCTCTGATGAATAAAGGATTGGAAGTGATTGAGGCCAAATGGCTGTTTGGTTTAGAGTATGACCAGATCGATGTCATTATCCATCCGCAATCCATTATCCATTCGCTGGTGCAATTCGAAGATGGTTCTCTGAAAGCTCAGTTGGGCTTGCCGGACATGAAGCTTCCCATTCAATATGCTTTGACCTATCCACAGCGATTTGAAAATAACTTTAAGCGCTTTAGCTTCTTGGACTACCCAAATTTGACTTTTGAACAGCCCGATATGGAGGTTTTCAGAAACCTAAAGTTGGCATTTCAGGCCCTTGAAGCTGGTGGTAATGCAGCCTGTGTGCTGAATGGTGCCAATGAAGTTGTCGTAGATGCTTTTTTGAATGACCAGGTTGGTTTTTTACAGATGAGTGAAATCATTGAAGAGACATTGTGTCAGGTGAAATCACAAAAAACGTTAAGTTTAGAGGATTATTTACAGTTCGATTTGGAAAGCCGGACTGTGGCACGAAGTTTAATAGAACGTATTTAAATAATTAAATAGTAAATAAAATAATAAAAATATAATCAATGGGAATTGTAATCATGATTGGGCAAGTACTTTTAGGCTTGTCATTATTAATCATCTTGCATGAGCTTGGGCACTTTCTAGCTGCTCGGGCATTCGGAATCAAGGTGGAGAAGTTTTATCTTTTCTTTGATGCCTGGGGTGTGAAATTGTTCAAATTCAATTATAAAGGTTGTGAGTATGGTGTGGGCTGGTTGCCGTTGGGTGGTTATGTGAAGATTGCAGGTATGATCGATGAATCGATGGATACCGAACAGATGAAAGGCGAGCCACAGCCATGGGAATTCCGTTCTAAACCGGCTTGGCAACGTTTGATCGTCATGCTGGGCGGTATCATTGTCAATATTATCGTGGGTATCGTGGTTTTCTGGATGTTGACCTTTAAATATGGAACTACCGACTTTAACAACACGCAGCTTTACGGTGTAAAACCGGGCATTATCGGTGAAAAGGTTGGCTTGAAAGAAGGGGATAAGATCCTTGCCGTAAATGGTAAAAAAGCGAATCTATTCTATCAAGATCTGTTGACTTCGGACGTGTTGATGGGTGATGCGGTGTTGACGGTTGATCGTGCAGGTCAGCAAATGGAGATAAAATTGCCCAGCGATATCCTGAATGATGTCTCTGAACATAAGAAGAACGAGTTGGTTCAGCCTATGTTCAAGATGCTTCCCGTAACGATGGTCGAGAAGAACAGTAGGGCGGAGAAGATGGGATTGCAAGTAGGGGATAGCATTGTTTCGATCAATGGGGTTCAAGTGCAGCAATTGGATCAATTTAAATCTGAATTGGCAGCGAATAAGAATAAGGAAGTAAATTTGGATATTGTTCGTAAAGGAAGTCCAATGGCTTTAACAGCAGCTGCAGATAGTTCTGCTACCCTAGGTTTCCTAAACCTTCCGGTAGTTCAGCATAAATATGGCTTTATGGAGTCCTTGCCGCTGGGTGCAAGCAAAGCTTTCTCGGTGATTACGGATAACATCAAGGGCTTCGGAAAGATTTTCAAAGGTGAGGTGCGTGCTGACAAAGCGCTTTCAGGCCCGGTAGGGATTGCAACCATGTTCGGTACTGAGGTAGATTGGTTAAGGTTCTGGAGTCTGGTAGGTATGCTTTCCATGGCCTTGGCCTTTATGAATATCTTGCCAATCCCAGCATTGGATGGTGGACACGTGATCTTCTTGTTGATTGAGATGATTCAAGGGAAGCCATTGAGTGATAAGTTCTTGGAGAAAGCCCAGATCGTTGGGTTCTTCATCATTATCGCACTGATGATATTCGTTTTTGGAAACGATATTTTCAAATTGACGAAGTAATCTATTCAAAGATATAGGAAGCCCTGCGGTGTATGACCACAGGGCTTTTTTAATGGAAATAAGGTAGAGAATAAATTAAAAAACTATTGTTTGCGAATTAAAATAATTTGTACCTTTGTCTCCCGATAAAAATGAAAGAGACCTTCTACCCAATAGCATTTCAAAAAGTAGTTTCTACTTCTCGTCAATATATTAATTGATCTGTTAGCCCGTTTGGGCTTTTTTTATGTTTAGGAGTTAAGGAAATCTATCAGTAAATTAGTGATACGTTTTAACTAGAAATAAGAATGACCAACTACAGCAAATTGCCAGCAATTTTAGTCCTAGAAGATGGAACAGTTTTTCATGGTAAGGCCGCAGGAAAGATCGGTACTACTACAGGTGAGATTTGTTTCAACACTGGTACGACTGGCTACCAAGAGATCTTTACGGATCCTTCCTATTATGCACAGATTATGGTTACGACCAATGCGCATATCGGAAACTATGGTATCGATGATGAGGATGAAGAGTCTAAAGAGATTCAGATTGCAGGTTTAGTTTGTAAGAACTATAACATCAACTACAGCCGTAAAATGGCTGACCAATCTATCCAGAATTATTTCGAGGAAGAGAATTTGGTGGGTATCTCTGATATCGATACGCGTTCTTTGGTTCGTCATATCCGTAGTAAAGGTGCGATGAATGCGATCATCTCTTCTGAGAACCTAGATGTAGACTCCTTGAAAGCAGAATTGGCTAAAGTGCCTTCTATGGACGGTTTAGAACTTTCTTCCCGTGTTTCTACTAAGGAACCATACTACTATGGTGAAGAAGGTGCTCCTACTCGTATCGCTGTATTGGATTTAGGGATCAAAAAGAACATCTTAAGGAACTTTGATTCTCGTCAGGTGTATGCAAAGGTTTTCCCTGCTAAGACTACATTTGCAGAAATGCAAGAGTGGAACCCTGATGGATACTTCATTTCAAATGGTCCTGGTGACCCTGCTGCAATGGATTACGCGATCCAAACCGTTAAAGATATCTTAGCTGCTGATAAACCAATGTTCGGGATTTGTCTTGGTCACCAAATCTTGGCACTTGCAAATGATATCAGGACGCAAAAAATGCACAATGGACATAGAGGTATCAACCACCCTGTAAAGAATATTATCGCTAATAAATGTGAGATTACTTCTCAAAACCATGGTTTTGGTGTAGTAGCGGAAGATATTGAAAACTCTGATAAAGTAGAGATCACGCACGTGAACCTCAATGATAATTCGATCGAAGGTATCCGTGTAAAAGGTAAAAATGCATTCTCGGTACAATATCACCCTGAATCTTCTCCAGGTCCTCACGATTCAAGATATCTGTTCGATGATTTTATCGCTATGGTAAAAGGATAATTTCAGATAAAATATAAATCAGGTCGCATCTCAATGTTGCGACCTTTTTTGTGCCATTAAATTCGATGGATAAGGATAGGAGGCTGGACTGGTTAGTTTTGTGTATTTCAAAAGATGCTGCGTCCCGGATTTTTGGTTGAGTTTTACGATTTTCATAATATTCAATTTAGCAATGATTTAATTTTTCCAAGCATTAGGCCGAATCACTTAGATTTTTCATATTTTTGATAAAGTAAGAATTATTGTTATATTAGTGTCTTAGATACACTAAGTAAGGTAGCTAACGAAGTAAGATATTTAAATAAACCACACATAAAATGAGCTTGATAATTGACGTACATGCGCGCCAGATTTTAGATTCGCGCGGAAATCCTACGATAGAAGTTGATGTAACAACGCAAAACGGTTTTGTTGGCCGTGCAGCAGTTCCTTCAGGAGCTTCTACAGGTGCACACGAAGCGGTAGAATTACGCGACGGTGATAAAAAGAAATACTTAGGAAAAGGTGTTTTGAAAGCTGTTGAAAACGTAAATACAAAGATTGCAAAAGCTTTAGAAGGTGTTGACGTATTTGAACAAAATGCAATCGATAAATTGATGATCGATTTAGATGGTTCTGAAAACAAAGGTAAATTAGGTGCTAACGCTATCTTAGGTGTTTCTTTAGCGGTTGCTAAAGCTGCAGCTCAAGAAAGCCGTCAGCCTCTATATCGTTATATCGGTGGAGTAAATGCCAATACTCTTCCTCTTCCAATGATGAACATTGTAAACGGTGGTGCTCACTCTGATGCGCCTATCGCTTTCCAAGAGTTCATGATCATGCCAGTAGGCGCTGAGTCTTTCTCGGAAGCTCTACGTTGGGGTGCTGAGGTTTTCCATAGCCTTAAGAAAATTCTTCACGACCGTAACTTATCTACTGCTGTAGGTGATGAAGGTGGGTTTGCTCCAACTTTTGAAGGTACTGAAGATGCTATCGAAACTATTTTGGAAGCAATTAAAAAAGCTGGCTACAAACCAGGAAAAGAAATCTGTCTTGCGCTTGACTGTGCTTCTACTGAGTTCTTCGTAAAAGGTAAATATGATTACGCTAAGTTCGAAGGTAAAGGTGGAGCGGTTCGCAGTATCGAAGAGCAGGTAGATTACCTAGCTGAATTGACTGCAAAATACCCTATTATCTCTATTGAGGACGGTATGGCAGAAGATGATTGGAAAGGCTGGAAATTATTGACAGAGAAAATCGGTGACCATGTACAATTAGTTGGTGACGATTTGTTTGTTACAAATACAAAACGTCTTCAAGAGGGTATCGATAAAGGAATTGGTAACTCCATCTTGGTTAAAGTTAACCAGATCGGTTCTTTGACAGAGACTATCAACGCTGTTCATTTGGCTCAAACCAATGGATATACTTCAGTAATGTCTCACCGTTCAGGTGAAACCGAAGATACTACCATTGCAGACCTTGCGGTAGCTCTAAACTGTGGTCAGATCAAAACTGGATCAATCTCTCGTTCAGACCGGATCGCTAAATACAATCAATTGTTGCGTATCGAAGAAGAATTGGGCGAGAACGCAAAATTCATCGGAAAAGATTTTAAATACGCTCCGAAAAAATAATTGACTTTCTAGTCAGGGAAAAGGGGACCTTTGGGTTCCCTTTTTTTATGGCTTCTGTTTTAGCAGATCAGTTTATGGCTTCTAAGGGTCCTTAGGTTGTTAAAATATTTATTTTTCCACAATGGTTAATTTAATTATTCCAATATGCTGTTTCTATACTTGTATAGTTCATCTTAAAATAGTTATCTTTAACCGAATTTTAATTGCTTTGGTCTAGCCTATGGAACGTTTCATTAATACTATCCGTAATCAATATCTTATCGCAGGAGTTGCATTCTTAGTCTGGATGTGTTTTTTCGATCGTTACGATATTACTACCCAGTACAATTTTCAAACTGAGAAAACCAAATTGGAGCAGGAGAAAGAGTATTACACGAATGAAATTGAAAGCATATCTCAATCCATCAAAGATGTGCAATATAACCAAAGTGAGATTCAACGTATCGCCCGCGAAAAATACAAAATGAAGAAAGACCAAGAAGATGTCTATATCATTACCGAAATAGACGCACCGGAGTCAAAATAGTTACAATCCCCTTTCCTGTTTTCCATTTCTCTCCTTGATATTGCTCTGCAATTATCACGGTTTTGTCATTTAACTTGACCGTCAGTTCAATCCTATTTTTCTGATTATTCTTCTGTGTTTTCAATTGAAAACATGTGTTTATAGTCTCTAAAGGCTGATTTTTCAATTATTAAGGCTAAATGAAATCAAATAAATCATACTGCAACTAAATAGTATATGAATTGAAATAATTATTCTTATAATGATTATTTCAGATTCTATTTGGAATTGCCATGATAGTTATATTTTGCCCTAATAATTGTAAATAATTATAAAAAATAGCTAAATATGTTTTGAATATCATGGAATAATGAAAGTAATTTGAAAATATTAAAATATTATGTTTCGTTTATTTTATAAATAAGTTATGTTAATTATTATCTGCAAGAATTATATATAACTATAAATTACATATATAAAATATTACTACATGTAATTTTAAAAATACCCACACTAATTCTGTTCAATAAATAAAATTACTTAAAACGCTTTATATAGATAAAATATTGACTTTTTTAATATTTTTACGCCATTAATAACTATTTATTTAGCCGTAAGTCTAATTTTTATTAACAATTACAATTAAAAGATCAATTTTTTATGAAACAAAAATTACTCTGTCTTCTTTTTGTGTTAACATGCCTAATTGGGCAAACGTTTGCACAAAATCAAAATCTGAGTGGTACTGTGACCTCAGCGAATGACGGGCAGGCCTTGCCTGGTGTGTCGGTTCGTGTGTCTGGTTCAACGAATGCTACTCAAACAGATGCAAACGGAAAGTACACATTAACCAATGTGGCTTCTGGAAGTAGCATCACATTCTCATTTATCGGTTATTCGTCTCAAACGGTAACTTTTAACAACAATGCAGTTATCAATGTTCAATTAAGCTCAGCAGGTGAAGAACTTGATGAGGTGGTTGTCGTTGCCTATGGTACAGCTAAGAAATCTGAAGTAACAGGTTCCATGGCTACCATGAGTGCAGAAGATTTGGACAAACGTACTGTATCCAACGTATCCAATGCATTAGCGGGTATGGCTCCAGGTATCTCTGTTTCTTCCGGAAACGGTCAACCAGGATCAGGTGCTAGCGTACGCTTGAGAGGTATCGGATCTATGAGTGCTTCAAGTTCTCCTTTATATGTGGTAGACGGTGCTGTATTTGACGGTAACATCGGTGATATTAACGCTGATGATATCGAAAGCATCTCCATCTTAAAGGATGCGACTTCAGCTGCTCTTTATGGATCTAGAGCTGGTAACGGTGTGATCATGATCACAACGAAAAAGGGTCGCGGTCCGGCTAAATTAAATGTTGGCTTAACGCAAGGTATTACGGAAAGAGGTATCAAAGAATACGAAACAGTAGGAATCAATGATTATTATCCTGTTGCATTCCAGGCTATCAAAAACTCAAGAATGTTCCCTGCTAGCGGAGCTCAAGGTGCTTCAGAAGCAGATGCGAATAAATATGCATTCGATAATATCAAGAGATTCCTAGCTTACAACCCATTCAACGTTGCGGACAATGAAATCGTTTCAATGGACGGTACCATGAATCCAAATGCAGGTTTGAAATACGATGATTTCAACTGGTTTGATGCCATTCAACGTGTTGGAAAAAGAACTGATGCCAATATGAACATCGGCGGTAGCAACGAAAAAACTGACTACTACGTTTCATTGGGATATTTGAATGATGAAGGTTATATCTTAAACTCAGATTTCCAACGTTTCAACGGAAGGATCAATGTAAACTCTCAGATCAAAGATTGGTTAAAAGCAGGTGTTAACATTTCTGGTGCTATGTCTGAAGGTTCATTAGCTTCTGATGCTTCAACAGGTAATGGTAACTCCTACATCAACCCATTCTCGTTCATCAGAGGATTAGGTTCGATCTACCCAGTTCATGCATTTGATGCAACTACAGGAGCTCCAGTTGTTGACCCAGTTACTGGAGAACAATACTACGACTACGGAATGCACCCAGGCGCTGTAAACAGACCTTCAGGAGCAAGTCCGGGTAGACACGTTATTTACGAGACTATCTTGAATACTCGTCTGAACAAACGTACGATGTTAGGTGGTAGAGCTTTCTTGGATATTAAATTCTTGAAAGATTTCACATTCACACCTTCGGTTAGCATTGACCTTTCTAACAGAAACTTCGATTACTCTTGGAACAACCAAGTAGGTGATGGTGTTTCTTACAATGGATTAGGTTCAGCTGAAAACTACATCACGAAATCATATACTTTCAACCAAGTATTGCAATATAGAAAATCATTTGATTTACATAACGTATCTGCAATAGCGGCTCACGAAAACTATGATTATCAATTCAGCAGCAGAAATGCGACCAAAACAGGACAGATTATTTCTGGAATCACTGAATTAGATAACTACGTAACTCCACTTTCTTCAGGAGGATACAAAAACGTGAACCGTCTTGAATCTTACTTCGCTAAAGCATCATATAACTACGATGAGAAGTATTATGCAGATGCATCATTCAGAACGGATGGTTCATCGATCTTCGATGATAGCAAAAGATGGGGTAATTTCTTCTCAGTAGGTGCTGCATGGGCTATCAACAAAGAGGACTTTATGTCAAGCGCTACTTGGATCAACGACTTGAGATTAAAAGCTTCATACGGTCAAGTTGGTGTCAACCACCTATTGGATGTAAACGGAAATACAATCTATTACGGATATCAAGCGCTTTACAACCTTGGATGGTCTAATGGTGGATTGCCAGGAACTGTTCTTAGTTCATTACCTAACCCTAACCTGACTTGGGAGTCTTCAAATACATTCAACCTAGGTGTGAACTTCGCTTTATTCAACAACAGATTAAGAGGTGAGGCTGAATACTACAAGAGAGGTTCAGACCAGTTATTACTATCCGTTCCACGTCCTCTTTCTTCTGCAGTTAGTACAGAATTCAGAAACGTTGGTTCGATGTACAATACAGGTTTTGAATTGTCATTATCAGGTGATATCGTAAGAAACGATAATTTCACTTGGACAATGACCAAAAACTTCACCACCTTCAAGAACGAAATCACGAAGATGCCGGTTGAATCTCCAGTTATTACTGCTGGAAACAAAAGAAGAGAAGTTGGAAGAGATTACTACTCTTTCTGGTTGAGACAATACGCTGGTGTTGACCAAGCTGATGGTGCTGCCCTTTACATCCCTGCAGAAGGTACTGCACAAGAGAACATCCGCGTAGTGGATGGTAAAGAATATGTAACCAACCAAAACTATGCGAAATTCGATTATTCAGGTACTTCAATTCCTGATGTAATGGGTTCCATCATCAATACCTTCAACTATAAAGCATTCACATTGTCTTTCTTGTTGAACTACCAGATCGGTGGAAAAATCTATGATAGTAACTACGCTGGTTTGATGAGCACAAACTCATATGGTAAATCATACCATGTTGATGCGATGAAAGCATGGACTACGTCAAATACTACAAGTAATATCCCTAGATTAGACCAAGCGAACAGCAACAACATCAATGCTGCTTCTACAAGATGGTTGACAAGCGCGTCTTACTTTAGCATTCAAAACGTAAACTTCCAATATAGATTACCAAGTAGCTTGTTGAACAAGATCGACCTGTCTACTGCACGCGTATTCTTAACTGGTGAGAACTTAGCCTTATTCTCAAAACGTAAAGGTATGAATCCTACAGAAAGCTTTGATGGATCTGTATCATCTACTTATTTGCCGACTCGTATTTTCAGCATCGGTGTAAATGTTGGATTTTAATTAGCAGCTGAATTATTATGAAAAAAAGAAATTTAACGATATATGCTTCCGTTTTACTTCTAGCTCTTAGCGGATGTAAAAAGGACTATTTGGAAACCGCTCCAACTGACAAAGTTTCTCAAGATGAAATCTTCAGTTCGATTGCCAATGCTAATACAGCATTGAACGGTATCTATAGATTTATGTTTGAGCGTACAACCGTAGTGGATTGGAATGTTCAAAACAAACCAGGTGTTGGTGGTATCATGCTAGGTCTTGACTTTATGGGCGAAGACTTAGGTATCAGTGATGCAAACTGGTTCGGTTCTACCGGTGAAGGTAACTGGCAAGGTGGTCGTAATGACAACCATAAATTGACTGAATACTATTATAGAACTTTCTACAAAATCATTGGTGACTCTAACTTTATCCTGGATAATGTAGATGGTCTTCCAGGAACTGATGAAGAGAAAAACAACCTGAAATCTCAAGCTTTGACGCTTAGAGCATATGCTTACTCCAATCTGGTTCAGCTTTACGCTAAAAGATATGATGCAAGCACAGCAAACGATCAGCTAGGTGTTCCTTTGGTATTGAAATCTTCAGATGGCGCATTGCCAAGATCAACAGTGAAAGAAGTGTATGCTTCAATCATCAAAGATTTAGATGATGCGATCGCATTGAACGTGGAATCAAGAGTAAACAAGTCTCATATCAACCTATATGTGACTTACGGTATACGTGCAAGAGTTGCTTTGACCATGCAGGACTATCCTAATGCAATCAAATATGCTCAATTGGTTATCGAGTCAGGAAGTTTCCCATTGATGAACCAAGATACGTACATGAAAGGATTCAATGATGCTCCTTCTATGTCTGAGTTTATGTGGGCTTCTATGCCAACACAGGATCAGATGGATGCATTCGGATCTTACTTTGCACAGATCGCTTACAATGCAAATACCTCTTTTATGCGTGCGAACCCTAAGAGAATCAACTCTGCATTGTATGACAAAATCTCTGAAACAGATATCAGAAAGAAACTATGGGAACCAAAACCAACTGCGGCCAACTTCCCATTGCCATTGGCATCTTTCGCTCGTCAAGAGTATATGACTAGGAAATTCTCTATCAAATCACCAGGTGGTGCTTTGGGAGATGTTCCTTTGATGAGATCGGCAGAAATGCACTTGATCTTGGCAGAAGCTTATGCAAGCTCAAACCAAACGGCTAATGCACAAGAAGCATTGTTCAACTTTGTAAAAGTTCGTGACCTTGAAGCGAAGAAATCAACCAACACGGGTGCCGCTTTATTGGAAGAGATCTGGACCAACAGAAGAACAGAGCTTTGGGGTGAAGGATTCAGATTCTACGATTTGAAACGTTTGAACCAGCCTTTGGACAGAACTGTCGTTCCTAACTATGCTCCTGGAAGTGTAAATGGAATCGTAAAGGTTGCTGCCGGTGCTAAAGATTGGCAATTCTTGTTCCCATTGGCGGAATTGAATGCTAACGCGGAAATCAAACAGAACGATTAATTCGGTTTGTAAATAATAATCTGGAAGAGGTTGTCTGAAGAGACAACCTCTTCTTTTTTGAGGGAAAGGGAGAAGAAGTGGCATCGGCTCTGCTCTGCCAATGGGATGAAAGGTGCATTTGAACCAGGATGGAAGGGATAAGAGGATAGACCATGATTATGATCAACATTTCGCTGGAAAATCCATCATACTGTAGGGACGTATCGAATACGCCCGCGCCCCAATGACTCTATTATCCTTATCCGAAGGTCACGGAAAGTACGCCAATTCTAATAATGCTGTTTTTAATTAATCTATTTGATTTTTGATGTTGTTCTGAGATCCTTCCTGCGTACACAATATTGTCTTTTTTGCGACATACTGCCCTAGCAGGGCAGAATTATTTTAGAAAGGGTCTTGAACAAAAAAGGTGGTAACGAAAAACCGATGTTCGATTAATCGAACATCGGTTTTTCGCTAATTCCAGCCTATCATGCCGCGTCGGCTAAAATAATGAAACCCCTATAGGGTTCCATTTCTAAAATTTCAAAAACCAATGCTTTTTGCCAGCCTGCTGCTATCTTTATTTCTTCTGTACATTGTGGGCTGATGCTATTTAGAAATGCTTATAGATGGTCCATTAATAAAAACAATCCTTTTACCCTTTCACTAATGAAATTTCCTGGTAGGTATCAGAAATGGCAAAGATCCTATAGCCATGGTCATACAATAGCTTAAAGAATTTCTGTCCTTTTTCCTTACCATTGGGAAAGAACCTTTCGTGGGTTTCAACGAGGATTTGTTTGATGGGAATGCCGGAGTTTAATATTCCTTCCATGACAGCGTATTCAGAGCCCTCTATGTCCATCTTTAACACATCGATGGATTGGTGCCCCAAATCGTTGGCAATCTCTTTAAACTCCTTTAAAAGCACGTCTACAGAATCGTGTTCATCGACAAGGCTATGGTCGTAAACACTTCCGGAAACATGCTCCTTGTTTTTGGGAAGATGGAAGGTAACCATCTCCGTTTTTTCGCCCAAACCAAAAGGATGGAAATAAAACTGTTCTGGAGTTTCATTATTACGCACGTAATTGATAGACTTTGGGGTAGGATCGAAGCCAAAAACCTTGGCTCCATGTTTGGCAATGATGGCTTTATCAAATGAAATATCCTCACCAATGCCAAATGAATATACGATCGCATTATCGGGAACCAGGCTTGGATCGACATAAAAGCCGCCATATCCATTGCCATACCATTCCTTTGCACGTTTTTCCTCTACGTCAATAAAAGCAATCTTTCCAATGCGCGCTTTAACCCAATATTCTAATCTTTTAAGTTTGTCGTTTCTTTCCATTCTTTGTGGTAGATTAATTTAAATATACCCAAAAAATGGAAAAATCCTAAACTTCTGAAATTGCGTTGATGATATCGTATTGGGTGATGATATTGATCCTTCCAAAATCATCTTCCACCAATACCGCTTGGGTATCTTTATTGATCAATCCAGAGATCTTATCAATGGAGGTGTTCAGGTCAACAAATGGAAAAGGTTTGGATGTAATCTCTTCCACTGCAGATGATTTTAATGATGGATTTTCGAGCAATGCAGAAAGAATATCCGATTCTGTGACCTTTCCGATTACCATACCCTGTTGGGTGACAGGTATTTGGGAAATGTTCAGCGATTTCATGATATTGAAGGTTTCCACAACAGTCTGGTTGGCATCTGCCGTGATGATGGCCTGTTCGCCACGTTTTTTGAGAATTGATTTTGCCGTTAGCTTCTCATCTTTTAAGAATCCTCTTTCGCGCAACCAATCCTCATTGTACATTTTTCCCATGTAACGAGATCCATGGTCATGGAAAATCACAACGACTACATCATCTTCTTTCAGGTCTTTTCCTAATTGTAACAAACCTGCCAATGCAGCGCCGGCAGAATTTCCGGCAAAGATACCTTCCTTGCGCGCCAGGTCCCTGGTCATCAATGCTGCATCTTTATCAGTGACCTTTTCAAACAGGTCTATCAGTGAAAAATCAACATTCTTCGGCAAGAAATCCTCACCTATACCTTCGGTGATATAGGGGTAGATTTCATTCTTGTCAAATATGCCGGTTTCCTTATATTTCTTGAATACGGAACCATAGGTGTCAATCCCCCAAACCTTGATGTTCGGGTTCTTCTCCCTCAAATATTTTGCGGTACCCGAGATAGTACCACCGGTTCCGACCCCTACGACCAAATGCGTAACCTTTCCTTCGGTCTGTTCCCAGATTTCCGGACCGGTCTGCTCATAATGGGCTTTAGTATTGGAAAGGTTGTCATATTGATTGGCCTTCCAGGCATTGGGAACCTCTTTCTCCAATCGGCTGGAAACCGAATAATAGGAGCGAGGATCCTCTGGATCTACGTTGGTAGGACAGACGATCACTTCAGCACCAAAGGCACGAAGGGCATCGATCTTCTCTTTCGACTGCTTATCCGTGGTGGTAAAAATACAGCGATAACCTTTTACTACGGCCGCCATTGCCAATCCCATTCCTGTATTTCCCGAAGTCCCTTCGATAATGGTGCCTCCAGGTTTCAGTAAACCGGCTTCTTCAGCATCCTCAATCATCTTCAAGGCCATACGGTCCTTGATGGAGTTTCCAGGATTGCTTGTTTCGATCTTGGCTAAAATAGTTCCCTTTAAATTCTCAGTTATCTTATTTAGTTTGACCAAAGGTGTATTTCCAATGGTTTCTAAAATGTTATTATACCACATAGGTGAAGTTTTGTGTCTGTTTGTTGTCTACCACAAAAGTAGATATTTTTTAGAACTTCAAGTGTTTTACCGTTAAGCCATTGTTGATTAATTGCTTTAAGGCATCAATTCCAATTTTCACATGGGTTTCCACATAAGATTTGGTAACCGTCACATCAGATTTGTCTGTTTTAACGCCTTCCGGTACCATTGGTTGGTCTGAAACCAATAATAGGGCACCAGTAGGGATCTTGTTGGCAAATCCTACCGAAAAGATCGTTGCAGTCTCCATATCTACGGCCATGGCACGGATGCTCTTTAGGTATTTCTTAAACTGCTTGTCATGCTCCCAAACGCGACGGTTGGTGGTATAGACAGTTCCGGTCCAGTAATCACGGGAGTGGTCCCTAATGGTGGTGGAAATGGCTTTCTGCAGAGCGAAGGCCGGTAGTGATGGTACTTCAGGTGGCAGATAATCATTGGAAGTCCCTTCTCCACGGATCGCAGCGATCGGAAGGATCAGTTCACCTACATCTATTTTCTTCTTTAATACCCCTGTTTTACCTAGGAATAGCACTGCTTTCGGGTGGATGGCTGTCAATAGGTCCATCACGGTTGCAGCAACGGGAGAACCCATACCAAAATTGATGATGGTAATGCCGTCTGCGGTACAGGTCTGCATCGGTTTGTCCTCGCCCATGATCGGCGCATCGCCATGCATCTGCGAAAACAACTTCACATAATTGCTGAAATTGGTCAATAATATATATTCCCCAAATTCTTCCAAGGGTCTACCCGTATAACGAGGCAGCCAATTGTTCACAATATCTTCTTTTGTCTTTAATCCTGCTTTAATAGGGGAGTTTACCTCTTCGATATTTTCTTGTTTTTCGTCTTTTTTCTTAGTCATAATTTCATCCTTTCTTAATAATTTCCTAATACAAAAAACCCTCGCGTGATTGGCGAGGGTTTAGATTTTTATGCGACTTGCAGTTTCTTAAAGTCCGTCTTAGCAAACTTGTTCTTTGCATAATCCAGACTGATCTGCAAGGTCTTGTCTTCTGAATTTTCCTTATTGCTCGGTGTTTCGAACATGGCATCCAGCATGATTGCCTCACAAATGCTCCGTAACCCACGGGCCCCTAATTTGAATTCCCAAGCTTTGTCAACGATGAAGTCATAAACCTCTGGCTCGAATGACAGCTTGATCCCTTCGTACTCAAACAACTTGATATACTGTTTTACCAAGGCATTCTTAGGTCGGGTAAGGATATTCAACAAAGTTTCCTTATCCAATGGGTTCAGATGCGTAAGAACTGGCAAACGACCGATCAACTCAGGGATCAATCCGAAGTTCTTAAGATCTTGCGGAGTGATGTATTTATATAAGTTGTTCAGGTCAATTTCCTGATCCTCATCTTTCATTTTATATCCAACAGTTTGAGTTCTCAATCTGTTTGCGATTTTCTTTTGGATACCGTCAAATGCACCACCACAGATAAACAGGATGTTGCTGGTATTTACCGAGATCATTTTCTGATCAGGGTGCTTACGGCCACCTTGAGGTGGAACATTGACATTGGTTCCTTCCAAGATCTTCAATAATGCTTGTTGAACGCCTTCTCCTGAAACATCACGGGTGATCGATGGGTTATCGCTTTTTCTAGCGATCTTGTCAATCTCATCGATATAGATGATTCCACGTTCTGCGGCAGCGACGTCATAGTCTGCAGCTTGCAGTAATCTGGTCAAGATGCTTTCCACATCTTCACCGACATATCCTGCTTCTGTCAAAACTGTAGCATCCACGATACAGAATGGCACGTTCAAGATCTTGGCAACGGTCTTTGCCAATAAGGTTTTACCTGTTCCGGTCTCTCCGACGATAATCAAGTTGGATTTTTCAATCTCGGTCTCATCCGACTCAACACGTTGGTTTAAACGTTTGTAATGGTTGTAAACCGCTACAGAGATGACTTTCTTCGCATCATCTTGTCCAATCACGTATTGATCCAAATGTTCCTTGATTTCCTTTGGACGGATTAATTTAAGAGCAGTTTGAATAGATTTATTCTTGCGTTGCTTAAGCTCTTCCGCCAAAATCTCCCCAGCTTGTTGCACACATCTGTCGCAGATATGCGCACCATCACCCGCAATAAGCATTTGCGCTTCATTTTTACTGATTCCGCAAAATGAGCAATGGATATCTCTATTGTTCGATTTACTCATTGTTATTATTTTGTTTCTTTCTTCTTCGGTAGCAATACCTCATCTATCATACCAAATTCTTTGGCTTCAGCGGCACGCATCCAATAATCACGGTCTGATGACTTCTCAACCCAGTCGTAAGTCTGGCCCGAATGATCAGCGATGATCGTGTATAATTCTTCTTTTAATTTCAACATTTCACGCAGGTTGATCTCCATATCTGCAGCTACACCTTGTGCACCTCCAGATGGTTGGTGGATCATCACACGGGAGTGACGCAATGCTGCACGTTTACCTTTAGCACCTGCCACTAATAATACAGCACCCATTGAGGCTGCCATTCCGGTACAGATCGTTGCTACATCAGGAGAGATGTACTGCATGGTATCATAGATGCCTAGACCAGCATATACACTGCCACCTGGTGAATTGATATAGATCTGTATGTCACGTTGCGCATCGGTCGATTGCAAGAACAATAACTGTGCTTGAACGATATTTGCAACCTGATCATTAATGCCATCTCCTAAAAAGATGATACGGTCCATCATCAAACGTGAAAATACGTCCATCTGAGCTACATTCAGTTGTCTCTCTTCGATGATGTATGGCGTAAGGTTGCTCGGAATTTGTTGTTGTAGTCTAGAAATGTAACCATCTACATGTTGGCTTCCAATTCTATGATGCTTGATAGCATACTTTCTAAATTCGTTTTTATCTATATTCATGTGATTCTTTCTGTCTTTATGCTACTAATATAATATTTATTTTAATATCCAAAATTTTCCTGCCCAAAAGATGGCAGTTCCGTTATAAATGTAAATTTCTCCTCCTCGAAATCTATCCTGCAATAATAATGCTCAATTCCATTACTGACCAAAAGAAGGGGGATTTTATAAATACTGTTGTAATTTGCGATCTGTTCGAATGTTTTTTCGGTAATTTTGACAGATGGAGCCTTGAATTCTGCCAAAAGTACGCGCGATCCTTCTCGGTCATAAATCACCAGATCACTCCTTTTCTGCAGGCTGTTCAGGGATAGGCCGCCCTCGATCTTCATCAAGGACATCGGGTACTGATAGTGCCTGTTCAGATGACTGACCCAATGTTGTCGTACCCACTCCTCCGGTGTCAACAAAAGATGCTTCTTCCGCAGCTCGTCGAAAATATAATACTGATCCTGTTTTTTGCTGATTTTTGCCGGAAAGGGCGGTAAGTTCAAAGGAACCGGTCTAAACATTTACAAAATTACGAAATTTTCCAACCTTTTCCAACAAGCAAAAGTCTATGTATTTTCGTACTTTCGTACAGCATGAATGTCCAATCCATTTTATCCGATATCAAGAAAAAAAAACTCGCCCCAGTTTACCTACTGCATGGTGAAGAACCTTACTTTATCGACCTGATTTCTGATGCCATAGAACATACCGTCCTCGACGATGCCCAAAAGGGTTTCGACCAGTCGGTCGTGTACGGTAAGGATGCGGACTTCTCCAGCATTATCAGCATGGCCAAACGCTATCCCATGATGAGTGACCATCAGGTCATTGTGGTCAAGGAAGCGCAGAACCTGAAATGGAAGGATGATGAACTCCTGCAAAAATACCTAGAACAGCCAACTCCTTCAACCGTATTGGTTTTTGCCCATAAATACAGCAAGTTTGATAAGCGGAAAAAATCCTTTAAATTATTGGAGAAGGCAGGAGTGGTGCTGGAATCCAATAAGCTCTATGAAGATAAGGTGGCAGCCTGGATCAATGAGCAGCTGAATGCTTCAGGGAGAAGGGTGCATCCGCAGGCAGCTGCGCTGATGGCCGAATACTTGGGGACCGATCTATCTAAGATTGCCAATGAAATCGAAAAACTGCAACTGAATATTCCTGCAGACAAAGAAATCAGCACTGTGGATGTGGAGCAGAACATCGGTATCAGCAAGGACTTCAATGTATTTGAATTGAATACCGCTCTTTCCAAGCGGAATGCGCTGAAAGCTTTCCAGATCGTGGATTATTTTGCTGCCAACCCAAAGAGTAACCCGATGCCGGTGGTGATTGGTTTTCTGGGCACCTATTTCACCAAGATCCTGAAATACCATTACCTACCCGATAAATCTTCGGCCGTGGCTGCCAAGCAGCTCGGGGTACATCCGTTTTTCGTCAAGGAATACGAATATGCCGCTAGGAACTTCAATAGAAGGAAAACCTTTGAAATCATCCATCTGATCAAGGAATTCGACCTGAAATCAAAAGGAATGAATGTGGGACACCTGACTGAATCCGGTGATCTGTTGACCGAACTGATCTATAAAATATTAAACTAAAAACATGCAAAAGCTATTTTCTCTTCTTATCCTGATGCTGATCAGTAGCTTGGGTTTTGCCCAAAGCTCCTATTATACCTTAATTCAAGGTGGTGGAAATCTTGGCCTCCGTAATCCCGGTTATGAAGGCACCTTCAATGGATATTCCCTGCATTTTATTTTTGGAAAGAACTTTGATGATAAAGCCTATTTAGGGCTAGGGATTGGTAATGAAACCCTGAAAGGAGATTACAGCAAATCTGGGGAAGTAGCAAATACCGATGGGAGGAAATCCAAATATGACCGTAATCTTTTTCCAATATTCATTGATGCAAGATTGCCAGTGAAGGATTTTGGACAAGCATCCAGAATCGGTTTCTTGGCTAATGCTGGTTATTCTGCGAGTATCGGTCCGGTCTATGATAAAGGCTTTATGGGCAAAGCAGGTGTCTTTTACCTTTTTGACTCCCTGAGCAAAACCAAATTCACGATTTCAGCCACTTATGCCTACCAACAACTGCATGGTAGTTTTTATACCAGCAATTTCGATCATCAACATCTGAACCTTTCCGTGGGGATTATGCTGAAGTAAGGTGTTTTCATGCTGAGGTCCATTCGAAGGAATTTGAGAAAAATACACTCCATTAATATCAATCAATATGGATAAAATTGGGTACTTTCTTGTACCGTCAATTTTCCTTTTTTTGTCATGTTGAGGGTTTAAAATTTGAACTAAATTTATCGGAAGGTGATGACAGCATGTTGGCAATGAAAATCTATTAGCTCTTTTATTTTTAAATATAGACCCCCTTTTGGGGTTCCATTATTTTAGCTGGCATAGCACGTTAGCCTGAAAGTCGCGCAAAAACGATGTTCGATTAATCGAACATCGTTTTTGCATTAGCCCTATATTGTTTACCATCCATGCTAAAATAATTCATCCCCTCCGGGGATGTATGGCGGATAAAAAATATTCTTCTGGAAAATTAATATGGGTCTAAATATCTAGGAACACAGTTCATTGGTAGGAACGAAATATCTCGGGACAGTACCTTATTTATAAACTAAACTGAAGAAAATAATGTATTGGCGTACATTTCCTGTACCGAAGCTACAAGAAAACAGAGTCTTTGGGGCTGGGCGTATTCGATACTCCCCAACAGTATGATGGACTTTCCAGCGAAATGTTGATCCAAATCTTGGTCTATCCTCTTATCCCTTCCATCCTGGTTCAATACCAACAACCATACAAACAGCCCCTTCTACGTATTCAAAATTCCTTAACATGGAAAACTCGATTCTTCCTTAGAAATTGTATAGATTTAAAGCATCGCACTTCACAATAAGTTTTCCGATTCCATTTTTGTTGAAATCAAAAATTAAAAATTTTTAAGATCCATTGGACATCAATCGGACCTTATTCGAGGCATATATTGAAAATTCCGAATATGCCTCGAATGAGAGTAAAAGGAATCCCGAAGGTTCTTGCCAAAAACTTTCATTATTTTTTTAACTTTCTTCCCCTCATCTAGTCTAGTACGTCCTATGTGTCGGATGGCATATGCCTAAAATCTTGGGAAGATATCAAACAAAAAAGGCTCGTTCATTGCTGAACGAGCCTTTTAAAAATATGGAGTTAAACTAAATTAGTGCGCACTTAGGCTTTTCTTTTTCTCCTCATCGAAACTAGCTTCCAATTCTGCTAATTTCTTTTTACCGTAAGCCATTCGTGTAATCACTACGAAAAGCACCGGTACGATAAAGATGGCAAGGAAAGTTGCTGCTGTCATACCCCCGAATACGGTCCAGCCGATAGTCTGTCTTGATACAGCACCTGCACCTGTAGACAACATCAATGGGATAATACCTAAGATAAATGCCAATGAGGTCATGATGATCGGACGCAGACGAAGTTTAACAGCGTCTAGCGTTGCTTCAACCAGGTTCATTCCGATATCCACCCGTTCCTTGGCAAATTCCACGATCAAGATCGCGTTCTTGGCCGCCAAACCGATAATGGTTACCAAACCAATCTGTGCATAGATGTTATTGTCCAAGTTAGGTAATAAGGTCAATGCTAAGATCGCTCCGAATATACCTAGAGGTACAGATAACAGGATGGAGAATGGTACCGACCAACTTTCATATAATGAAGCCAATAACAAGAACACGAACAAGATACAGAGTGCAAAGATCTGGATGGTTTTGCTACCCGACTGTTTCTCTTGCAGGGATAGTCCTGAGAATTCAAACGAATATCCATCGGAAAGGGTCTGAGCAGCTACTTCCTCCAATGCGCGGATGGCATCACCGGATGAGTAACCTGGACCAGCCTCTCCAGAAATCTGGATCGAACGGAAAATGTTAAAGTGGTTGACGATCGAAGGGTTTGTTGTCAGTTCATATCGCACTAAGTTTGAGATAGGCACTGGTTGACCCTGAACGTTTTTCACATATAATTTATTGATGTCTTCGATATGCATACGGTAGCTGGTATCTGCCTGTGTTACTACACGGAAGTTACGGCCGTATTTGGTAAAGTCATTCACATAGCTACTACCTAAGTAAGAAGATATAGTGCTATAGATATTGGAAACGGGAACACCCATACGTTTAGCCATTTCACGGTCTACCTGTAATTTGTAGTTCGGTGAATTACTGTTGAAAAGGGTATAGGCCATTCCAATTTCAGGGCGTTGGTTTGCAGCAGCCAAGAATCGGCCTACCATTGCTTCGAAATCTTTGATATCGACAGTCTGTCTATCCTGGATCTCCATGGTGAAACCACCCGCGGTACCCAAACCAGGGATTGGCGGCGGAGTTGCAGCAATTACAGTAGCCTTCGAATAGCCTCGATATTTACCCATGATGGCACCTGTGATATCAGATACGGTTTTCTGTCTTTCATCCCATGGTTTTAAGGATACGAAAAGGGATGCACCGTTTGGTTTTGCAGAACGGTTCAATAAGTTCATACCGTTGATGGAAGTCACATAGTTGATTTCTGGGAATTCCTTACGAAGATCGTTCGTCAATTCCGTCAAGACTTCTTCGGTTCGTGCACTGGATGCCCCTTCTGGTAAGCTGACTCCCATAAAGAAGATACCACCATCCTCATTAGGGATAAATCCGGCTTTCTTAGCGGTAAACATCCATCCGGTTCCTACGAAGATACAGACCAAGATAATCAATACCAGTGGAGCTGACTTAATCGCTTTTTTAACACCTTTGGAATAGCGGTAGGTCACCTTGTCGAACCAAACGTTGAATTTATAGAAGAATTTGTTCAAACCCTTGGAGTCCTTTGTTGTTGCCGAAGGTTTCAACATGATCGAACATAAGGCAGGCGTCAGGGAAAGTGCAATAAATGCCGAAAGCATTACGGATACAGCAATGGTAATCGCAAACTGTTGGTACAGTTTACCAACCATCCCTGGGATAAATCCTACCGGAACGAACACCGCTGCCAAGATCAGGGCAATGGCAATAACGGGCGCTGTAATATCCTTCATGGCACGCATGGTCGCTTCTTTCGCATCCATCTTATAATGGTCGATATAATGCTGGACGGCCTCCACCACAACGATGGCATCATCCACTACGATACCGATGGCGAGTACGAATGCCAACATCGTTAAGTTGTTGATCGAGAAGCCAAATAAGGTAAAGAAGATAAATGTACCCACAATGGATACTGGAATCGCCAATAATGGGATCAAGGTTGCTCTCCAACTTTGTAGGAAGAAGAATACCACTAAGGTTACCAAGATCATGGCTTCGATTAGGGTATGGATTACGGAACTGATGGAAGCGTTTACCACCGATACAGTTTCATAACCTACAACATAATCAACACCTGTAGGGAATGACTTCTTCAATTCCTCCAAGGTCTTATAGATACCATCGGCAGTTTCCACCGCATTACCACCAGGGGTTTGGGAAATCATCATACCCGATGCTGTATTTCCATTTACCTTGTTGGTAATACCGTAGTTAAATTGTCCTAGTTCTACTCTAGCTATATCTTTCAAAAGCACGATGGAACCATCTGCATTTGTTTTTACTACGATGTTTTCAAATTGGTCCACTTCCTCCAAATCGGAGTCCATTACGATTGGGTATTCAAATACCTGCATGTTTTCCTGAGGACGGGCACCTACCGAACCACCCGGCATACGGGAGTTCTGTTCTTGGATAGCTGTATTGACATCTGCTGGAGACATCCCGATGTTAGCAAGTTTATTGGCATCTAACCATACACGCATGGCGAATGGTTGACCGAAAGCTTGCACATCACCCACACCAGGGACACGCAATAAGGCGTCTTTCAGGTAAAGGTTGATGTAGTTGGATAGGAAGTTGATATCGCGGCTACCATCTGGGGATACCAAGGAAACCATCATCAAGATATCGGTATTAACCTTACGCGTGGTTACCCCTAAACGGCGTACAGCCTCTGGCAATACGGGTTCTGCGATACTCACACGGTTCTGTACGTCCAAGGTTGCAATATCGATATCGGTACCTACTTCAAAAGTTACCGTGATACGTGAACCACCATCGGAGGTTGAGTTGGAACTCATATAGATCATTCCGGGAGTACCGTTGATCTGACTCTCGATAGGTGTCGTTACTGTTTTTTCTACTGTTTGTGCATCCGCACCTGTATAGGTTGCTGAAACCGATACAGTAGGGGGCGCAATATTGGGATATTGACTGATAGGTAAGGTTGTGATCGCGATAACCCCAATGATCGAAATCAAAATGGATACCACCATCGCCGTTACCGGCCTTTTTATAAATACTTCTGAGATCATTCGTTAATTATATTTTGTGGAACAGCACTTATTTTTTCGGTTGAGCTTGAGGTTGTTGAGGAGCCATTGTGGCTTTGTCCACAACCTTTGCGCCTGGTTTCAATGAGGTTACCCCATCAACGACGATTTTCTCTCCAGGGTTGATACCTTTTGTAATCACGACACGGTCGCCTAATTTTTGTCCTAATGTTACTTGTTTCAAGTCCACAGTACTACTGTCGGTTACCGTATAAACAGAGAATGAACCTAACTGCTCAAAGATGGCACGGTAAGGAATTACCACAGCTTCTTCTTTTGAAGTACTTACCACATTCAAGTTCAAGTTCATACCTGCACGTAAAGTATTGTTGGGATTGTCGAAAGTAGCTCTAACCTTTAAAGTACCTGTTTGAGGATCCACTGCACGGTCAATTGTTGAGATTCTACCATGAGAACCATAAGTACTTGCATCTGGCAAAGTCAAGTTGATCTGGGTACTTGATTTACCTGATTGAAGGTTGCTGAACTCCATGATCTCTTTTTCATTGATCTGGAATTCTACAGCAATTGGGTTTGTTGAACTGATGGTGTTCAATAAGGTTGTTCCGGCTGATACTAAAGCGCCATTACGCACTTGGGAGATACCAATGGTTCCCGAGAAAGGTGCGACGATGCTAGAACGTTGCAAGTTAACTCTAGCAGTAGTTAAAGCAGCTTCGGCAGCTTGTACCTGTGCTTTTTGATTATTGACATCAGTGAATGCATAATCCAATGTTTGTTTAGCGATCGCATCTTTATCTGCTAGGGTCTGATAGCGTTGCAAGTCTTTTTCCACACGAGCTAGGTTAGCTCTAGCGATTTCAAGATTTGCTTTGGCTTGGTCGACTGCAGCTGCATAACGAACGCGGTCGATATCATATAGTTTCTGTCCTTTGCTGACATGGGCACCATCAGCAACGCTGATATTGGTGATATAGCCAGAGACTTCTGCTCTAATTTCAGTTTCTTGTAATGGAACAACGTTCGCTGGATAGCTATGCTGTCCTGAAACGATTTCATGTTGTACAACAGCCATGGTAACAGGCATGGCCTGCGCTTGCATCTGCCCAGGACCTTGTTGTTTTGATCCCTCTTTGTTGCCACAAGCTGTAAAGAACAGTCCAGAGCCTAAAAGTATTGTTGAAAATAAACGAGTTGTATTCATGTTTTCGTAGTTTCTTATGTGAATTGTATTGTGGATGTTGTTGTATTAATTAGCAAAATTGATTGTTCCCAATGCTTTTTGAATATCTAGTTTGCTTGACAGTACGGCATACAGCGAGTTCAAGTAATTCAATTGGCTTGTTTTCAAGTCTGTTTCCGCAGTCATCAGCTCTAGATAGGTCTTTACCCCTGCATCATATTGTAATTTGATCGTAGCGTATACTTCTTCTGAAAGCTCTACGTTTTCTTTTGCATTTCTCCATTCATTGATATTGGCACGGTAGTTAGCCATGGCAGCGGAATATTGAGCACCGATCTGGTTTTCTAGGTTTTCAATGTCCATATCAATTCTTGATTCCAACAACTCTGATTTTCGGATTTCTTGCACGCGTTTTCCTCCTTGGAAAATAGGGAAGGATAGGCTCAGGCCAAAGCTGGACTGTGGAAAGTTATCGCCATACAGGTCCGCGAATGAATTGTTCCTATAGTTAAGACCGTAGTTTGCAAAGGCTCCTAACTTAGGAAGGAATTGCCATTTTTGATACTGTGTGTTCAGTTTTTGGATGTCCTTCATGGTCTGCAATTGTCTCAATTCAACGCGGTTGTTATAATTCAGGACATCTGTGGTATCCATCAGAACATTGGATTCCATGTTTTGGTTCTCAAAAGAGAGCGTCAAACCGTTTGTTGGGTTCAAGCCCAACAAGGTCTTTAGATAATCATATTTATATTTTCTAAACTCCAATGCAGATTTTAATTCAGCTTTAGCGTTGTTCAAAGAAATCTGGGCTCTTTTATAGTCTGTTTTATCGACCAATCCAGTTTCATAACGTGCATTGGCCTCCGTGTACTGGCGGTTCAGGCGTGCGATGTTTTCCTGGATGATGTTGATCTGTTCTTCGCTTGTTAAGATATCGTAATAAGCTTTGCTGACATCGACTACGGTATTGATTTTAGTGTCTTCAACGCTAAGGTCATTTTGTTGTCTGATGAATTTGGCAGCCTTAGAAGCTTGGAACAAGCCTGGGTTAATTATTGCTTGATCTGCTTGAAAGGTCAATGCGGAGGTATTGCTCTGTCCCATTGCAATGTTCTGGCCGTTGATATTGGCGGTTGGCAATTGCGTAAAGTGGGTGAGGCTACCGTTGGCATTGATTTGCGGGAACCAACCCGAAAGGGCTGATGCGATTTCGCGTTCGCCGATTTCCTGGTCGATCTGTGCTTGTCTGATTTCGATTTTGTTTTCCAAAGCATATTGGATCAATTCGTCCAAGGTGGCATTACTGTTCAGGTTATTTGTCGTTTGGGCAAATACTGATCCTACAGAGATCGCAGTAAAGGAAAGATAAACTAATAAGTCCTTAATTCTAAAATTCATATATATTATTTTTTAACCCCGTTCCAAATGATGTCTACCATGGTTTCAATTTCTTGATCAGTAGGTTTTGATTTTTCGTATAAGCAGCCCCTAACCAGGGAGATAGCTACGCCCAAGTAGGCAGATATTAATAGTCGAACATTTAAATCTTTCAAATGTTTTAAGCGGACCCCTTCATCTAAAAAATGAAGCAAAACGTTTCTTTCGGACTTTTGTTGGAAGATGTTTTTACGGATACCTTCATAGAAAGGGGATCCATAGAATTGTTCCAAAAACCCGAAATGGTCTAGGTTGTCCAGATAGTACAACACGAGGTTTCTCCAGATTTGCTTGAATTTTTTTTCGTACGCCAAGGTAGGGTCTATGGCTGAAAAAACCTGATTGTTCAATTTTTCTTTACAATACCAGTATAATTCTAAGATTAAATCCTCTTTGGAAGGGAAATAATGATAGATCGAGCCTACTGCTACGTCTGCATCTTTAGCAATCTTGCTCATTGGAGATCCGTGAAACCCATGAGTATTAATTAGTTTTAGTGTGCTAAAGAAGATCTGCTCTTTCTTTTCTGTCAATTGAATGTTCATTCGGTTGCAAATGTAGGCTTTTTTTTGAGGCAATTGTGTCACGTATTCGTTATAAATGCGATTAAATCGGATGCTATGTTAAGAAATTGTTAAATATTCAATTTCCCCTTGACGTGTGTATTTTTTACACTTACCTTTGTAGTATCATAATTTAGGTTTATAATTGGTTATTAAAGGTTTTCATTCTCCCCGTTTGAAAACCTTTTTCTTTTTCCAGGGGTTTGTGTAAAGTGTTGAGGATGAATAGGTAGGGTTGGGTTTGAACCAGGATGGAAGGGATAAGAGGATAGACCAAGATCTGGGTTTGAACCAGGATGGAAAGGATGAGAGGATAGACCAAGATCTGGGATTAGAACTAGGATTAATTGGAATTTATTGGATAAGAGGATAGACCAACAGCATCTTTACAATATGGCGCTGGAATGTGCCCCCGACAGTAATGCCGACTTTCCAACAATTAGCTTGTTTTTTTTCTTAATGACTTATTTGCTTTCCTTCAGAAAGGTCTAGTGTCTTATGTCTATTGTCTAATGTCTCTCATTCACAATTGCGCAAAAACTCTTCGATTTCTTCTTTTTTGAAATGGGTTTTGCTATCGCCGAAATAGGTGGTGACATAGGTAAGGACATAGGCGATATCGACAGCGGAGAGTTCGGGTACTCCTGGCATCTGTTGATTGAATAGGGTGTTGTTGACTTTGATTTCGCCGGACATGCCGTTTTTGACGATGCATGCCAATTTGCTTCTGTTCTCGTTCAGGAACTGGGCGTCGGTAAGGGGAGGGTATAGTTTGCCCAGTCCTTCTCCATTGGCGCCATGGCAATTTTGGCAATGCTTGACATAAATTTTCTGTCCGTTGGTAGCATATTGCATCGTTTCCACACTTAGATCTGTATTGCAGGAAAACAGAAAATAAAGCATGGAAACGAGTGCAACAGAACCTATGAAGTATCGAGCTATCATTATTTGTATTCTGCTAATATGACATCAAGATCTTCCAATAGTTGTTTTACTTGTTCATCGTTAGTGCCATCATAAGCGCCACGGATTCTTTTCTCAGGATCAATGATCACTAGATACCCTTGATGGTCATAGCCTCCTGGAGCATTGGGATCTTCTTTGGTGAAGACCATGTATTTTTCGGATATGCCGTAAATATCAGCTTTGCTTCCGGTCACAAATTGCCATTGATCATTATCGACTCCCAGTTTGGTAGCATAATCCTTCAGAACAGATGGTTGGTCATATTTGAAGTCGATGCTGTGGGAAAGGAAAGCGATCTTGTCATTGCCTTTGTATTTTTCGTATGCCTTCAGCAAGTTACGTTGCATGGTAGGGCAAATACTTGGACAGTGGGTAAAGAAGAAATTGGCCACATAGATCTTGTCCTTGAAAAAATCTTGGGTCAAGTTTGTGCTATCCTGGTTTAGGAAAGAGAAATTAGGGATGGTATGATAAATGGTGTCAACGACCTTTTTGCCATCGACTTCTTTTTCAACTGGACTACGTTCACCATAGATAGGCAGTTTTCTTTCCGTGGGTCCACAGGAGAATAATACAACACTGGCCATACATGCGGCAAACGCTCCGCCTAAGTACTTTTTCATTTTGTTTTTATTAATTGAATGCTGCTAATGAAGTTTTGATTTGTTCTGAAACGCGATCGAATTGATTTTTCATTGCGCTGATTTTGTCAACCTCTTTTTGTTGATAGGCTTCATCTTCGTTCATTGCATCATAATCCTTCATCCAGGTCATCATATGGTCTGTTGCATTCTCGATGCTATCTTTCAGGTTTGTCAGGTCAACACGAGTTTTTGCGGTATCCAAGTCGGCCTTAGTTGCCTTGATCGTTGCTAGGTTGCTGATGATAGAGTCGATCTTAATGGTCGTTTTATCAAACTGTGATATTTGAGGCATGATTTCATCATGGATAGCAATTGCCTGTTCAGAAAGTTTTTGATCCTTGTTTTCAACCTGTTTGTTTTGACAAGAAGCAAATGCAATGGAAAATGCTGCACTTAATAAGATTAATTTTTTCATGATTAATTAAATTATAGTTCTATACTCGATTTCTCAATTTGAGTAGGAGCAGGATTTAAAGATTCGAAGTTAAAGTCCAGGTCACGGATATAGATTTCATTATGAGCGACGGCACATAAGGTTCCGTGTTTGTCAAAGACTTGGGTCTGAAAGGTTCTGACCACTTTTCCTTCCTTTTTAATGGTTTGCAGGGTTTCATCCAAGATTTGCTGATTAAGGCGGATGTTTACCTCCAAGTCAAACCTTCCGGGTTTGATATAGTCGATATGGGCTGTTTTTAACCAAGCCACAGTTCGCATTATTCCCTGATGTTTGAAATATTGGTCCAAAAGGATGGGGTAGAAAGGATCGATTGCGGAAAAGATAGTCCCTCCAAATATGGTTCTATTGGAATTGATGTTGAGAATGCTTCTGTTGATCTTGACATCTGCCCCTAAGAAATTGTCCAGAATCCTGCGCACCCAGATGCGTTGGAAAAAGAAAGGTGGGTACAATCTAAGTCCCCACTTTAAAGTATTTGGAGATACTTTCATGGCGATAAAAATACAGTTAATTTCTAACAAAAAACATCGTTCTATTGTAATAAAAGAAAGTCTGCCTTATATTCAATAAATATTCCTGGATTATGGACGCTCAAAAACCTAACAAGAACGTATGGATATTGATTTTTGTGGCCGCATTGGGCTACTTTGTTGATATCTACGACCTCATTATTTTCTCTATCGTCCGTATAAAGTCTTTCAGTGATATCGGGGTTCCAGCAGATCAGATGCGCAGCAAGGGTGAATTTGTTCTCAATATGCAGATGGGAGGTTTACTGATCGGGGGTGTGATATGGGGCGTGTTGGGTGATAAATATGGAAGGCTGAAGGTCCTGTTCGGTTCCATCCTGCTTTATTCCATAGCCAATATTGCCAACGGTTTTGTCCATGATGTCACGACCTATGGAATAATTAGGTTTGTTGCTGGTATTGGATTAGCGGGTGAATTAGGGGCCGGAATCACCTTGGTTTCTGAAAGCATGCACCGAAAGAAGCGCGGCTATGGTACCATGATCGTGGCTGGAGTAGGGGTCTTAGGGGCGATTTTGGCCTACTTTATCTCCGAATGGTTCAGTTGGAGGACCGCTTATTTTGTTGGTGGCGGCATGGGGATCCTATTGTTATTTATGCGGGTCGGGGTTTTGGAATCAGGCATGTTTTCCTCCTTGGAGAATAAGTCGGTACAGAAGGGCAAGATATCGATGCTGTTTAACAATGGGGATCGATTTAGAAGGTACCTGTACTGTTTGTGCATCGGATTGCCGATTTGGTTTGTCGTGGGAGTCCTGGTCACACAGGCACCTGAAATTGGGCAGGCCTTGAATGCGCAGACGACCCTGAGTGCGGGGAAAGGAGTGATGTTTACTTATCTGGGGATTTCTTTAGGTGATTTTCTTGCCGGCTGGTTAGCCCAGATCTTTAGATCAAGGCGTAAGGTGGTTTTTATCTATCAAATATTGATCCTCCTATTTTCTTGTATCTATTTGACCCGGCAAGGGATTTCAGAACAGGAGTTTATGTGGTTGGCATTCTTGATGGGGCTGGGTGTGGGTTATTGGGCAACCTTTATCACTATTGCAGCAGAGCAGTTCGGAACCAATATACGTTCGACGGTTACCACTACAGCGCCTAACTTTGTGCGAGGAGCATTGATTCCTTCGACATTGATGTATGGGGTATTGGTAAATTGGGTGGGTATTATCGCTGCGGCCATGATCATGATCGTCTTGCTGTCATTGATCGCTATTTTTGCCCTTACGCGCTTAAAGGAGAGCTTTGATAAAGATCTTGACTATGTGGAAGAATAGGGAGGAAGAATAGCTTTTTTTATTCAGATCTACCTGGGCATTTTTTGCATCTTTTGCCCTTTTTATATTTCTTACAACATTTTTTAAAAACCTGTTCTCCATTGGAGTTAAAAGGAGAGTGACCCTTCTGGTCTTCAAAAGGGTTGTTTTCTAAAATATGCAGCTTGATCATGGTCTCGTACATGATGCAAAGATAGCTAATTTAGATTAATTAAAAATAATTATCCAATTCTTTTTCTGAGTTCGATTGCAATATCGTTGGTGAAGGTTTGAATGACAAGTGGGTCATCCACATTGTTATGGATGATCAAGTCACATTCTTCACGGTGAGGGAGAAGATATTGGTTGTATGAAGGGACCACATGGTTGATCCATTTATACATAACATCGTCATGGTCGTAGCCACGTTCTACAAGGTCACGTCTCAATCGTCTTTCGAGTGCGATGGGTTCATCGGCATCCAAAAAGATCCTATAGTCCAGCAGTTCATTAATTTCCTCATAATGGAAAATAAACAGGCCTTCAACAACTAGGATAGGGGCAGGTTTGATTTCCAACATCTTGGGTTCTAGATCAGGATTGTTGAAGGTGTATTCTTTTTGGAATACCGTATTTCCTTCAAAGAGTTCCTTGATGTGCTGGTAGAACGACTCGCGGTTGATAGAAGTCGGCAAGTCAAAATTATAGAGCCTATTTTCTTCTTTTGTTTTGGTATTGGCAGGGATATAGTAATCATCTTGAGAGATCAAGGTGACTTCTTCTTGCGAAAAATGATTTAAAAAGCTTTTTAAAAAGAAAGTTTTTCCTGAACCGCTGCTTCCAGCGATTCCAATTACATAGGGTTTGTCCATTTTTTAACTTGCACTAATTTACTGGTGCGCCGTAGGCAATTTCAATAAGGAATCGTTTATCAAGTGCTCCAATATAAGATGCTGCGGATTTGGAAAGAATAACAATAGCATCTCTGCTTTCTGCAGTATCGGAGAATTTTCCTACAACTTTCGCAAAGGTAACACTTTTTGTCAATGGGTTTGTAATTTTTAGAATTGTACCTACTGGAGCTGTACGGTGCAAAGCCAGGTTACTGCGGCCACCGGACTCCAGGTTTTCCATCCAGATGCCTATACCTTTTTCTTTTTTCTCGCGGATGCCGTAGCGATTGGTTTCGAATTCGATCTCTTCCTTGGAAATGTTTTCAGGGATAGGGAGGTTGATGGCCGCTGGTGCGGTTTCTTTCTGGATTACGACCACATTGCCATCTGGAATCTTTAAGGTCTGACCTTCGCGAACGGTGTCCGAATCCAGGCTATTTAGCTTTTTTATGTTGTCTACTGTGGTTGAAAAACGCTTGGCGATGGAATATAGGGTTTCATTGGATCCAACCTTATATTCGGTTAAGATCTTAGCCTGAATGGTTTCTCCATTGGGATCTCCCAAAGGCTTTGAATCCCTATTGATGGGTTCGTTCTGAACAACCGCCGGTTTATTGTCCTGTTTTTTTTCTTCCTCCTTAAAAGGGATATAGACGGCATCACCCACGCGTAAATTCTTTTTATTGTTGGCATTCATGATATCCTTCACGGGAATGCCGTAAATCCTGCTCAGTTGGTAATAAGTATCCTTTGCAGTGACACTATGTTCTATAAAAGTTTTTCCGTTTACTACAGTTTTCTTTTGACTAGGATTGCTGGATTGGGCCTGTGCCAGAGAGATTCCAGCGAATAAAAAAGCAGCAGAAAATATAATAATAGTCTTTTTGTAAGACTTTTTGAATAATCGTTCTTTCATCATTGAATGCAATTATACTAAATATGAAACAATTTCTCTCTTGTTAAAGGACATAAAGAAGACTTGACTTCCTAATTGGAAATAGGGTTGGGGAATCATTTTCTCCATGTCATGAAGTATGACTTGTTGATCTAGTATCTGGTTTAAATTACTTGTTGCCAAACAAAGGTCGAAATGGTCATTTTTCTGCTTGTGGTAACACCAAAGGAAATGGTGTCCGCACTTGCTCAACCAAAGGGGACCGATGTTATGTTCATTTTTTAGAAATCGTGGGGTCTGTTGATACGTGACTGGGTACTGTACTTTGTTGCATGCCATATCAAACTGAATGTCGTTTGCGGAGCTGTATTCTCCATTCTTGATATTGATGGCAATGCTTTCTCCAGAGGAGATGCTACGGTGCCTGGCATGGATGTAATCTTTGAAAACATCGAGTAAGACAAACTCATAACTGCTGAAGATAATTTCATTGTTATGGATCTGGATGATCTGTATCCCTTCTTGCACCGGTGTCTGTTCACCGATCCGCTTAAGGATCAAATAGCCATTTTGGATGGAATCCAGTGTCCATTCCTTTCCATCCGCTTGGCATGGTGACATGAGGCAATTTCCTTCGAAATCGAACACAAAGAAAGAAGCCAGAGTAGTCTCCACATCCCTAGTTTCTATAGCTACATAGGGCTTTACGGAGTCAATCTCTATTTTCCAGATATTCGTAGGGAATGCTTTCTCGAAAATTTTATTTATCGTATATTTAGTCATCCGATGACAAGCAAATTCGGTAAAAAACACTATTATGAACAAATTTACAAAATACATTTTAGGTATTCTCGTCATTTGCTTTGTGAGTTTCTTTCAATCTAATGCACAGACGGTTTATTCTGTGCCAATCAAGGAAGATATTGGTCCCAATGCATGGCGTACCGTGAAAAATGCGATAAAGCAAGCCAAATTGAACAAATCAGCGTATTTATTGATCGATCTTAATACGTTTGGTGGTGCTTTGAATTTTGCCGATTCTATTCGTTCTAGCCTATTAAACGAAAATCTGTTCAAAACTATTGTATATGTTAACAATAATGCTGCTTCTGCAGGAGCATTGATCTCATTAGCAGCGGATTATATTTACATGCACTCGGGTGCAAGCCTAGGCGCCGCATCGGTGGTGAATCAACAGGGCGAAGTCCTTCCGGAAAAATACCAATCCTATATGCGTGGCCTGATGCGGGCAACCGCTGAAGCCAAAGGGAGGGATCCGAAGGTTGCCGAGGCATTTGTAGACCCCGCTATTTCGGTTCCTGAGCTTAAAGAAGATGGTACATTATTGACCCTGACAGCCTCTGAAGCTGTCAAGATTGGACTGGCCAAGAAAGAAGTGAAAAGCCAGGTGGATATCTTTTCGGATCTCAATATAGAGAAGCCAGAGGTCACTGAACATAAGCTTACCTGGGTCGACTCTTTGATTGCCCTTTTGATCAATCCCTTGGTTAGTGGTTTGCTGATCATGGGAATTATTGGAGGGATCTATTTTGAGTTACAGGCTCCAGGAATTGGATTTGCCTTAGTGGTTGCCCTGGTCTGTGCTGCTTTGTTCTTTGCTCCGTTGTACCTTCAGGGCCTAGCGGATAACTGGGAGATTGCCATCTTTGTCTTAGGTGTCATACTCCTCGTGCTGGAAATATTTGTAATTCCAGGCTTTGGGGTCGCTGGTATTGCGGGAATTATATTAGTTTTATGCGGATTGGCTTTCTCAATGGTAGCTAATGATTATTTTGATTTTAAACTTACCCAACCAGGATTATTGATGAATTCCTTTATAATAGTAATAGGCGCCATGATCTTGACCATTGTCTTGATGGTTATTTTTGGCAAAAATGTATTGCAATCTCCAACTTTCAAACGACTGGTCTTGCAAGATGAACAAAAAGCGGATGAAGGTTATACCTCTTCAGTTGCTAAACCTAATCTGATCAATAAGGTTGGGGTGACCAAAACGGTCCTGCGCCCAAGTGGAAAAATAGAAATCGACAATGTATGGTACGATGCGGTTTCCTTAGATAGCTTTATAGATGTTGGGGAAGAGATCTATGTTGAAAAACACGAGAACTACAACCTCTTTGTAAGGAAGTTGTCAGAGCGTAAAGCGTAGGAGAGTATTGAGATATGAGATAGAAAGGCTCTAAGAGAGATATGATTATTGAGTATTGAGATTTGAGATATGTCCTGTTGAAGGTAAATGGTCTAAATACTAAATACTTTCTACTAAATACTTTAAAAAATAAAAGCCCGGAATTATATTCCGGGCTTTTATTTTTTAAAACTTAGCGCCTAAAGTCAGGACTACGTTTGTTCGTGTATTTTTCACTTCTGCTGTTGGAATTGGACTGTTCCAAGAGGAGAATGTATAAGGGCTGTGGTTGTAGTTGAATTGCTTGTATTGCATTGCCGCTAAATCCACATATAAGGATTTGGTAAGGACATAGCCTAAACCTAAGCTTGCAATATAGTCGCTTTGGGTGTCACCTTTGTAAGGGGATCCAATCAGGTTGAAACCAGCGCGGGCAGCTAATTGATCTGTAATCAAGATTTCACCACCTACCTTGAAATTAAAGGTACCTTTGAAGGTATCATTGATATTGTTGTTTACTTCACTTTCAAATGTATAGTCAGGGTCGGTTACAATTTCGCGGTATTTAATGGACGAATAGTTTAGGTATTCCACTTCGGCAGAAAGCAGGCCCCTTCCAAAGAACTTGGTAAGACCAACTGCAGTCTTCCAAGGAGAAACTACGGCATAATCATAGGATTGACCATAGTTCTTGGAACCGTAGCCAGGGTGTAAGGAAGTGGTTGTATTTTCGTCCTTATAATAATCCACTATAGTTTCAATATTGCTATCTTCTTGGATTTCCGTCCAGGTAGGAGTGGAAATGTTGATGCCGATATTCCAATCCCAAGTAGGTTTGAAAATAGCCCCTAATCCGAAATTAACGCCTGAACCTTTTAAGGTCAGGTCATTGAAATCCGTTAAGTCATAGCTGATGTCGGTATATTTATTGGCAGGATCATTCGGGTTCGCAAAATCTGTATCTGGATTATCTGCCTTGATCTCTGCAGCAGTCTTGGTCCATCCTTTTTCTAACAAAGTAGCTTTGGAATCATATTTATAGGATATGAATCCAAACCTTGCACCGATATATATTTTATTGCCATAGTTGGCACCAAAGGAAACGTTGGTATTATATTTATAACCTGTTGTCACTAAATCCATCTGTTGGTTTTTAGGGTCAGCTTCCAAAACAGTAGGGAAGTACCTTCCATTAGCGCCAGGACCTTGTTCCACTAGGTATGAATTCCAGAAATCCTTAGCGAATACATCATCATCCTCCATAATATCCGTGTAGGAATGAACCAAAGAGTTTTGGTTGTTAGTCCCTGCATATTTCAGGTGATCGCTGAAATTATTCTGTTTGTCTATGCTTAGACCGACATTAAAATTTTGCCAGCCATAATCAGGATCATTATGCGTAGGGTAGTGGATGACAATACCTAAATTTTCCAGTCCGAACTTACCTTGACCTTGAGTTGTAGATTGGCCGAAAAAGTTTGATTTATTATTGTTGTTCAAATAGTTTACGGAAAGGGAGACATCGGACTGTCCGAAGAAACCAAGACCGGCAGGGTTTCCAGATACAGAACTGATATCGCCACCTAAGGCCGTATTAACCCCTCCCATAGCCTTAAAACGAGCAGTTCCATTTGTAATGTCTCTAGAGATCAACAAGGAATTGTCTACTAATGATTGGGCTTGTACGTTTGAATAGTTGTATGCGAGGGCAAGACAGGTAAGGGAGAGTAAGATTTTTTTCATTGTGTAATTTTGATCTTTTGTTTTTTTCTTAGGTCACTCAGGAACGGCGGCCAAAGATTGATAGAGGTTATATTAAAAACATGTATCCGAAAAAAAGTATAGCCAATATAAATTTATATTGGCTATACCATATATCTGTAGTAATTAGCGTCTGCTTCCGCTTCTTCCTGAAGAAGAAGAGCCACCGCCACCACCAGAGCTTCTGCTGCTACCACCAGAGCTTCCTCTGCTGAATCCGCCAGAGCTACCTGAGCTACCGCGGTCAAAGCTTCCGCTTGAACGAGGAGTTGATGATCTGGTGCTTGGAGCTGAAGATCTAGAAGGTGTTCTGTTGATCGTACCTTGAGACCTACTAGAACCTGATCTTGAAGAAGGAGTTCTATTGATCGTACCTTGGGATCTACTTGAACCTGATCTTGAAGAAGGAGTTCTATTGATCGTACCTTGAGATCTGCTAGAACCTGACCTTGAAGAAGGAGTTCTATTGATCGTACCTTCTGATCTGCTAGAGCCTGATCTTGAAGATGGAGTTCTACCTACAGTACCGCTTGATCTTGTGCCACTACGTCCTGAAGATACACCTGATCTGCTATTCACAAATCTTCCGCTTGCATCTCTAGTTACTCGGCCACTGTTTGATCGAGGGGCATATCCACTTGAATAACTTCTACCAGATGCTACGCGTCTGTTTCCGTAGTAGTTTCCGCCATAGTATGCATTACCGTAGTAACCACCGCCGTAGTAAGGGTGTCCCCAGTAATTATAGTAGGAGTTAGGGCCCCAATAGTTACCCCATCCGTAGCCATAATAAGGTCTTCCCCATCCGTAGCCGTAGTAAGGACTTCCCCAACCCCAGCCCATGCCAAGATATGGAGATCCCCAACCAAAGCCTAAGGACCAGCCAAATCCAGAGTTCCAGCCAAGGCCGAAACCAGAATAGCCATACCATGGGTCAAACCAAGGGTCGTAGTACATCATTCCTGGAGAATTGTAATAGAATCGGTTGATGCGGTTTGCATATTCTAATTCCTCAACACCGCCTTCTACATAATCCTCATCGGAGTATTCATCTGCATAATAATCTGATTGAGCAATGGATTCTTCGTCCGTGCCATCAGTATAGTAGTAATCTGGGCTTTGATAAACCGTACCATTGTCCCTGTTATTATAGACATCGTCACGGTATACTGTCCGGCTTGTTGTCGAACAGGAGCTAATCAGAGCTGCGAAAGCTAAGGCTAACCCTCCCAAAAATATCTTGTTGTTTTTCATGATTCTAAAACAGTTAAAATTCGATATTACAGTCATTAATTATTATCTTAGACCCGATTTTATCGTCAGGGTTTAATCTACCAATCAAAATTACAAATTATTTTTTTGCTTTGGTTATTTATGTGTTAAAGTACACGCAAACCCATGTTTTTAGGTTAAAATACTATTTAAATTTTCGAATGAGTAAAGGGATAACAAGCCGTAGCGAAGATTATTCGCAATGGTACAACGATCTGGTAATAAAAGCCGATCTAGCAGAATACTCTGCAGTAAGAGGTTGTATGGTGATCAAACCATACGGGTATGCAATCTGGGAGAGAATGCAAGCCGTTCTTGACAAAAGATTTAAAGAAACGGGCCACTCCAATGCCTATTTCCCCTTATTTATCCCCAAATCTTTCTTTTCTAAGGAAGCCTCCCATGTTGAAGGCTTTGCCACTGAATGTGCCGTTGTTACTCACTATAGGTTGAAGAATGATGGTAATGGCAACATTATCGTTGATGAAGATGCTAAACTGGAAGAGGAATTGATCGTTCGTCCAACATCAGAAACCATTATCTGGAATACATACCGCGGATGGATCGAGTCATATCGTGATCTTCCAATCTTGGTAAATCAGTGGGCAAACGTCGTTCGTTGGGAAATGCGTACGCGTTTATTCCTTCGTACAGCAGAATTCCTATGGCAAGAAGGCCATACTGCACACGCGACCAGCGAAGAAGCTATTGCTGAGGCAGAGCAAATGTTGGAAGTTTATGCTGAATTTGCGGAAGGAACCTTAGCGGTTCCAGTGGTTCGTGGAAGGAAAACTGAAAACGAGCGTTTTGCCGGAGCGATCGATACGTTATGTATCGAAGCCTTGATGCAGGATGGTAAAGCTTTGCAAGCAGGGACATCACACTTTTTGGGTCAAAATTTTGCAAAAGCTTTTGATGTGAAGTTTACTTCCAAAGAAGGAAAATTAGATTATGTTTGGGCTACATCTTGGGGAGTATCCACTCGTTTGATGGGTGCTTTGATTATGGCGCATTCTGATGATCAAGGGTTGGTATTGCCTCCGAAATTGGCGCCAACTCAGGTAGTCATCGTCCCAATTTATAAGACCGATGAAGAAAAAGCAAACCTTGATGCTTATGTGGATCAATTGAGTGCCGCTTTGAAGCAATTGGATATCCGTGTGAAATATGATGATCGCGATACACAAAGACCAGGATTCAAATTTGCAGAATGGGAATTGAAAGGCGTGCCTTTGCGCGTAGCTCTAGGTTCTCGTGATATGCAGAATGGTACCGTGGAGCTTGCTCGCCGTGATACACAAACGAAAGAAACTGTTCAGCAAGCTGGATTGCCAGACCGTATTGCGGCCTTGTTGGGAGAAATCCAGGATAACATCTATAATAAGGCATTGACTTTCCGTGATGAACATATCACTGAAGTAAATTCTTATGAGGAATTCAAACAAGTATTGGAAGAAAAAGGTGGATTTATTTCTGCACACTGGGATGGAACGGTAGAGACCGAAAAACGTGTGAAGGAAGAGACCAAAGCAACGATCCGTTGTATTCCTTTGGATGCTAAAGAAGAGGAAGGCGTTTGTATCTTTACAGGTAAACCTTCGAAACAACGTGTTTTATTTGCGAAAGCATATTAATATAATGAAATGAAGAACCTTTTGATATTGGGTTGTGGATGGGTAGGTGAAGAACTTGCTCGTCAGCTCAAAAAGAAAGGTTGGAATCTGTGGGTAACGACCCGTACAGAGGAAAAATACCATCGCTTGCAAGGCGATGGTATTTTTGCGTTTATCCACGACTTTGACAGGGATCTCAACCTGGATCTTCCAGTTGATGTCAGTTTTGATGCGATCGTCAACTCGATTCCAGCCACGCAGAGAAATACGGAGGCAGAAATAGAGCATCGCTTTTCGCATGTTTTCAATATTCTATGTTCCTTAAATTATAAAAAGCATATCTTTTTGAGTTCCGTTGGAGTTTATCCCGATCAGGATGGCAACTTTGATGAAAGCTTTGTGGAAGAAGAATTGATGTCCCCAAAGCTTCGAATGGCTGAAAAGAAAATGATGAGCCTCCCTTATTCATCTACTTTTAGGCTAGGAGGCTTATTTGGGAATGAAAGAATACTGGCTAAATACTTTCAGGATAAGGTGGTGCATATTGGGGGTCAACCTTCAAATTTTATCCATTTGGATGATGTTGTTGGAATCATCGAGCGGAGTCTCGAAATCAATCTGCCAACCGGTTATTATAATCTGGTGGCTCCGGAGCATCCCTTGAAAAAGGAGGTGATCCTGAAAAGCGCCCAGAAATATATGTACAGTTATCCAAGTGCTTTTGAACCGAAGGACAGTTTCCAGAAAGTGGTAAATTCGGATAAGATCATCAATTTGTTGAATTACGAGTTTAAATACCCTTCTCCATTAGATTTTTAATAACTTAGTCCGACTAATACAAAATAATATGAATTACAAATTTGCAACCAAGGCAATTCATGCCGGACAGGAGGCAGATCCTACAACTGGCGCAGTGATGACGCCGATATACCAAACCTCAACTTACCAACAGAAAGCACCGGGTGACCATAAAGGTTATGAATACTCACGTGGTACCAATCCTACCCGTAAGGCACTCGAAGATTGTATCGCAGCGTTGGAAAATGGAAAGTTTGGTTTAGCATTCTCTTCAGGAATGGCCGCAACAGATTGTGTATTGCGCTTATTGCAACCTGGAGATGAGGTGGTAACCGGTGATGATCTATACGGTGGTTCTTACCGTATTTTCACAAAAGTTTATGAGCCCCTTGGAATTACCTTTAAGTTTGTCAATACTTCCGATGTAAAAGCAGTGGAAGATGCTATTTCAGACAAGACAAAATTGATCTGGGTGGAAACTCCAACCAACCCAACCTTGAAATTAGCAGACATCGAAGCTATAGGGAAGATCGCAAAAGCAAAGAAAATCCTTTACGCGGTAGACAATACTTTTGCCTCTCCTTATCTTCAAAACCCATTGGACCTTGGTGCTGACATCGTGATGCACTCAGTAACTAAATATCTTGGTGGTCACTCTGATGTGGTCATGGGAGCTTTGGTGATGAATGATGAAGAGTTGTACAAGAAATTATGGTTTTTCTATAATGCTTGCGGAGGTACTCCAGGACCACAGGATGCATTCTTAGTGCTTCGTGGTATCAAAACTTTGCACCTTCGTATGAAGGCTCATTGTGAGAACGGAAGAAAGGTAGCAGAATATCTAAAGAACCATCCTAAGGTAGAAAAAATCTATTGGCCAGGATTTGAAGACCATCCAGGACATGATGTTGCCAAGAAACAAATGAAGGATTTCGGAGGCATGGTATCTATCGTAATCAAAGGAGCTGATTTGGCGGAAACATTCCGCGTCGCTTCTGGATTCAAGGTATTCACTTTAGCTGAATCATTAGGTGGTGTGGAATCATTGATCAACCACCCTGCAACCATGACCCATGGCTCGATCCCTAAAGAAACTAGAGAAAAAGTAGGTGTAGTGGATAACCTTTTGCGCCTTTCGGTAGGGGTGGAAGATGCTGAAGACCTGATCGCTGATCTGGAACAAGCCTTATCGCGTTAATTTATTGTAATTATTATTTTATTTGCACACAGACTTTTGTACATTTGTGCAGCTTTAATAGGAGATTATCAATTATGGAAAATACAACTGTAGAAAGACCAGCAAAACATACGGACAATAATGCAAACCGTACTGAATATTATGTATCATTAACTATTGCCATCGTTATCGGCTTAGTAGGCGTGTTTATTCGTTTTGTACCGGATGTAATCCCTGCGTTGGATCAATTAGGATCTGTATTCTCATGGATCGCTAACATTGCACTTATCGTTGCTTCTTTCTTAGCATTCAAAGTTGTTTTTGCAATCTTAGGATTCAGCAAAAAGTAATTGCAAGATATACAATACAAAAAGAGAGGGCTAAACATCTGTTTAGCCCTCTCTTTTTGTAGGATTATTAGGGAGTATTTAGTAGTAAGTATTTAGTATTTAGACCTATGGGTATCAGTAGGTAAAGTTAAAGGGGCAATTTTCATTGCCCCTTTATTAATTCTTTTAGAGTCTAAATACTAAATACTAGATACTTTATACTTAAAAATACTAGTTAAAAATCGACCAAGTAGACCAAGGGATTCTTGAAAGGATCAATACCAATCCTAAGATATAGTAAATAAGCACTGTTTTGTTAGCGGCTTTTTGATCTGCTAATTTCTTAGCTTTAGAGTATCCCATTGTAATCAATACTAGACCTAAGATCATCATAATTGGATGTTCCAAGAAGTACAATCTAGCTCCGCTATTTTTCATGTTTTCTCCTGAAAAGCTGCTTAATCCCAGTGGGGATGTAAAGTATAATACCAAACCAATTACCAATTGAAGGTGTCCACTGATTAATCCGATTAAAGCGATCTTACGGTTGTAAGGCTTGTTTCCAGAGTAATTTACCAATGTAATGATGATTGCAATGACCAACGCTATTAACAATACAATAGCTAGGGTTGAGTGTAGATGTTTCATTCCTGTAAGCATAGTTTCAATTATATAATATTCACAAATATACTATTTTGAAAGGCGTTTGTCGCCTAATTCTTTAAACTCTGATTTTGCTTTAAAGTTAGGGAAAATTGTATCCATACTTAAAGTGTAGCCAATATCAAAAAATAATCGGATGTCGGCAATGATTCCATCGAAGTTCCAGTTGTCATTTAGTTCATCAGTCACGGCATGATAGCGGCCTGCTAATGCCTTCTGACGGTTCTTGATAACGGTTGTGTCGGATTCTAAGTAATCCCCACCACTGCCCATGTATAGACCTGGTACACCTACTTTCACAAAGTTGAAATGGTCAGAACGGTAGAATCCACCACCTGTAGCACTTCCTTCTGGTACCATCTTACGGTTAAATTTAGCTGCCGATAGGATGGCATAGTCTTCCAATTCCGTCTGTCCTGTTCCAGTTACACGGAAACCGTTCATGGCACCTACAGGATTGAAGGAGTCCATATTTATATTGGCAACCGTTTTGTTCAATGGGAATACAGGGTTTTCAGCATAATATTGAGAACCTAATAAACCTTGTTCCTCTGCAGTAACCGCTAAGAACACAACTGAACGCTCTGGCTGAACCTTTGCCGCTTTAAAGGCTTTTGCCAATTCAAATAAGGCAGCCACACCTGTAGCATTGTCCATCGCTCCATTGAAAATAGAGTCGCCATTGCTAGCTTCACCAATTCCTAAGTGATCCCAGTGAGCGGTATAGATAATGGTTTCATCAGGCCTTTTAGAACCTTTGATCATCCCTAATACGTTATTGGATTTAGACTCCCTGAAGCTGTTTGCCAATTTAACATTCGTCGTCACATTCAATGGAACGGCCTTAAATCCAGGTTTTTTAGCTTGTTCCATCAGATCTGCATTCAATCCACCCAATTGGAATAGTTTTTTTGCAGTTTCATTGCTTACCCAACCTTGGAATTTGCTCAAGTTGGCACCTTTGTTTTCAGGAACCAATGATAATCTAGGGCCTGTCCAACCACTTCTTACCACATTCCAGCCATAACTCGCAGCTTCAGTTTCATGAACTAACAAGATACCAGCCGCACCTTGACGAGATGCTTCCTCGAATTTGTAGATCCAACGACCGTAATAGGTCATGGTATCAGCTTTGAATAATGTTTTGTCATAGCGACCTGGGTCAGAGACCATCACCACAACGGTTTTGCCTTTTACATCAAGACCTTCATAGTCATTCCATTTATATTCAGGTGCTACGATCCCAAATCCAGCAAATACCAGTTCGGTGTTTTCAACATCGATGGTTTCCGCCATTTGGGGAGTACCGATTACATAGTCATCTAGGTATTGAGCTGTAAGATCGCCGTTTTTACCTTTAAAGGTCAGAGTTGGATTAACAGGTTTAGAGCTGATTTCCACCATCGGCACCTCTTGGAAAAAAGAGTCGCCGTTTCCTGGTTCTAGGCCAAGGGTTTTATATTGTTCTTGAATGTAATTTACAGTGATGGTATCGCCCTTGCTAAAAGGCAGACGACCCATGAATTCATCCGAAGATAGTTTAGCAACATAAGCTTTGTAGCTATCTTCGGTGATCGCAGCAATCGCTGTCGAGTCTAAACTGTTTTTGTCATAGGAAGAACTGTCGCTCCCCGATTTACAAGATGCAAGTCCGAGTAATAAGGCTGCACTAATAAATAGTTTGTTGTTCATCATGATTGTTGATTATCAATTTTAGATTATTTGGTTATTGCAATTTAAGGATTTGATTCCATTTCGACCGGTTTTACCTCAGCAATTGGGTGAAATAGATAAATTCGCTGTGTTTTTACCTCCAGACACTTATATCTTTTCCGCAATCGCTCCAATTTCTGGAAAACCCTTCCGTTTTTGATGCTGAAATAACTGTTGAATTCTATGCTGTCAATCGTTACGGTTTCAAATTCTGATTTATCGTAAGATTTCAAGACCTTATACAGGGTTAGGTCCGTACAACTGGAAGCTGCAGGATTGTTCATGTATTTGATCAATGCCAAATGGATATCTTCTGGAAATAGGTTCAGCTTAATGAATGCATCCATTAAACTCTTGAAGTTGTTTTTCCATTCAGCGCCATGCGGCTTTACCTTGTTCTTATGCTTTTGCCAAGTTTTGAGGTGAGCAAACTCATGGACAGTCGTAATCAAAAAAGAATAGGGGTTCAGATCGTGATTGATGGTGATCTGATGGGGTTCGTTTTTGAAAGGAGAGCGGTAGTCTCCCAGTTTGGATGCTCTAGAACGAGTCACCTTAAACCTACAGGCAGTATCATTGATCCATTCAGAGATGATAGGAGCTGCGGTAGATGGGATGTACTTACTTAACTGTTTGCTAAAATCAGGCATGAAATACAAACATATCAGTTTTTTAGAGATTTCAGAATATTAATGCCTTAATTTTAGCTTGGGATGAGAATTATTTATATTTGATGAGGAACAGCATGTTAGGGATTAAATGGACTATTTCAACATGTTGCTAAAGCACAAAGGAGCGAATGTTAAGCAAACTACAGATAAAAAACTATGCATTGATTGATGCATTGGACATTAATTTCGACGACAAACTCAATATCATAACAGGTGAAACTGGAGCGGGTAAATCCATTATTATGGGTGCTCTAGGTTTAATCCTGGGCAATAGGGCCGAGAGCAAGCATTTCTTCGATGAATCAAGGAAATGTATAATCGAAGGTCACTTCTATATCAAAGACTATAACCTTCAAGATCTTTTCAATTCTTTGGACCTGGACTATGAGGATACCAGTCTGATCCGTAGAGAGCTGCATGCCGATGGCAAATCAAGAGCTTTTGTCAATGATACACCTGTAACCTTGCAAACACTTAAGGTATTAGGGGAGAAGTTGATCGATATCCATTCCCAGCATGCTACATTGCAGATCAATACGGAATCTTTTCAGCTACTGGTCTTGGATACCGTAGCACAAAACCAATCTGTACTCGCTGACTATAAAAAGAAATACCAAGAATATAAACGTACAGTCGCTGAACTCAAGCAATTGGAAGAAGATTTGGCAAAGACCCGGTCGGAATCTGATTATCAGCAATTTGTTTTCAACGAATTGGAACAAGCCAATCTACAAGACCAAGAACAGGAAGGGTTGGAAGCAGAACAATCCCAATTGGAAAATGCCGAAGAAATAAAACGTCATTTTCATGCTGCAAGTTCAGAACTCCAAGATGGTGAAATCAATGTTTTGGACAGCCTTAAGCAAGCTTTGAGCTCTTTACAGAATGGTGCTCGCTATCTACCTTCCTCAGAATCCCTTGTTGATCGCCTGCAAAGCAGTTTGATCGAATTGAAAGATTTGAGTTCTGAAGTGGAGCAGGTAGCAGAGGGCATCAGTATGGATGAAGAGCGCTTGAGCATCGTGAATGAAAGACTGTCTGTTTTGTATGACCTGCAAAAGAAACATCGCGTAGCTACTGTAAAGGAGCTTCTGGAGCTAAAGCAAGACCTCGAAAACAAACTGCAGGCTACCGATTCGCAAGGTGAACAGATTGAAGAATTAAAGGTGAAAATTGACAAGTTGCATCAGGAAATATCCAAATTGGCCGATCAATTGACCAAAAACAGGAGCAAGGCAACTAAGATCGTAGAGAAGGAAGTTCAAGATGTGCTATCCAGAGTTGGTATGCCACATGCTCAATTGAATGTTGAACTCAATCAATTATCGGATTTCAAATCAACTGGTCAAGATGAAGTATCCTTTCTTTTCTCGGCCAACAAAGGTCAAGCATTACAACCTATACACAAGGTAGCCTCAGGCGGTGAACTTTCTAGGGTGATGCTGGCCATTAAATCCTTGGTAGCAAAGACTTCAGCTCTGCCAACTATCATCTTTGATGAAATCGATACAGGTATATCTGGAGAAGTAGCACTCAGGGTAGGGGAATTGATGGAAGAGCTCGCAGACAATATGCAGGTGATCAGTATTACCCACTTGCCGCAGATTGCATCCCAAGGGAATAGCCACTTTAAGGTATATAAAGAAGATAAGGGCGATAAAACCAAATCAAATATTGTATTGATGAATGAGGAGGAGAGGGTCTTGGAAATAGCACAAATGTTGAGCGGAGCCAATCCGGAAGATACGGCAATTCAACATGCCAAAGAAATGTTGAAATAAGAAAAAGGGGGCATGATCAATCATGCCCCTTTTCTATATCTTAGTTACCAACATCTGCATCGGTTAATACAATCTTAACGCGCATAGCTTTTGGAGCTTCATTTAATTTATCCAAATCAACAGCGTTCAAAAAAACCTTTCCTACAGAATATGAGGCGTTATAGCCATGACCAAATAAGCCTTCTGAAGGGATGTTGTGGAATGTTCCAACTTGATCTTCAAACTGAATGGCAACACTAACGTGTCCATCTTCATAATAAACATCATCAAGGTCTGCTACTGGAATTACTGCTTCAAAATTGTTTGCTGAAATTCGTTTCCAGTCACTTGATGCCAATGGGTGATAATAACTTACCCCTGGTAAATAATTTGTCACATATTCCTTTGTACAAGAGCTAAAGCCTACTAAAGAAGCTGTACCAATTGCGAGTGCTAATAAAAGTTTTTTCATGAGTGGTAAAAGTTATTTTGTAAATAATTTCATTCTTCTTTCTTATTCAGACAGATAAACTGTAAGAAAGTTTAAAGAATAAAGCAAAAACATGACCACTTTTTGAAACTTTTCAATAAACAAAGATGTATTTCCTTATTGCTTGATGTTTTTCAGTCGGTTAACCGAAAAGATTTTGATAGCATTTCCTTCCTTGGTCAATAACTTTTCGTCCTTAAAATCGGCCAGCATCCTACTTATGGTCTCGTTTGCCGTACCTGCTAAGGCTGCTAGGTCATCCCTGGAAATCTTGATGGTGACTTCATCCGATTCATTGTCTGATTTCTCTGCAACATTTACCAAAGCATTGGCCACGCGCTTGCGAACAGAATCGTAGGCAAAACCCAACATCTGCTCTTCTTTCTCACGAATGTTCTGTGATAGGACTTTGATCAGTTTGGAGGCAATTCCTGGCTTTTTGTACAAGAGCTCAAAGAAATTATCCTTATGGATCAAGGCAATTTCTGCATCTTCCAACGTGGCTGAATTATCTCCATACTTATCGTTCAATAACACAGATTCTAGTCCGAAGAATTGATTTTCTACATAGATGTTGGTAGATAGTTCCCTGCCGTCCTTATAGTTCAAGAAGCTGCGGACTTTTCCCTTTTTAATATAATATACATAAACTGGAGTGTCTCCAGCTTCGTAAATGGTTTGTTTCTTTTTGATATTCTTGATCCGTCCATGATCTGCAAGATCCTGTAACAGATAAGCCTGTTCCTGTTCATCAAGCCTTAGGCTTTCCATATTAGGCGCAGTCTTAGATTGTAATTGAGCCCTTTTTTTGAAACGACTTTCTATGGCATTGAGCAATTCCATGTCATCAAATGGTTTGGTCAGGTAATCATCTGCCCCCATTTCCATGGCCTTGCGCAAGTCTGCTTTCTCAGTTTTGGCAGTAAGGAAAATAAATGGGATCTGTTGTGTGTTTTCATGTTTGCTCAACATATACAAAACCCCATATCCATCCAGTTCAGGCATCATGATATCACAAAGAATGAGATCTGGCTTATGTTTAATGGCCATATCTACTCCAGTTTTACCTTCTTCAGCTACCAATACGGAATACTCCCCGGTTAATTCCAATATTTCCGCTGTGCTTTCGCGAATGTCACTATTGTCTTCGATTATTAATATTTTCCTCTTTTCCATTATTCTTGGATAAAAAACATCTTAAAAATTGCTCCTTGATTTACTTCCGACCAATATTCCAAACGTCCTCCCATCAATTCAACATATCGCTTCACAATATTCAAACCCAATCCAGTTCCTGGAATGCTGCCCGTGTTATTGGCACGGAAGAAAGGCTCAAATAGACTCTTCTGTTCTTCCAGCGGGATACCGATCCCATTATCTTTCACCGTGACCAACAGCTGGTTTCTGCCGATCTGGGTGTTGAACTCAATAAAAGTATCTTCACCTGAATATTTAATGGCATTAGAAACCAAGTTGATGATACTGTTCTTCAAAAGATTGGGGTCGATGACAAAGTCAGATTCCTCACCGGTATGCTGATATAAAATATGTTGGTTTTTCTTACAGATCAACTGCATCTCCTCGGCAATCTCCTCACCAAGGTGTACTATGTTGGTATGCGATTTATTTACCATGACAACTCCCGCCTCAAGTTTTTCAAGGTTAAGGAAGTCATTTAATATCGTGTTCAATAATTGTACAGAACCTTTGATTCGGTTTGTATGTTTCTCAATTGGGCCATATTCCTGCTTCTCTACATAGCGATCGATCAATGATGCTGAAAGTTGGACCGAACTCAGGGGAGTCCTGAACTCATGAGAGGCCATGGATACAAACCTAGATTTCAACTGACTCAATTCTTTTTCCTTTTCCAAGGAAACACTGACATCAGCTTTTGCTCTCTCAAGCTCTGAAACCAGTTTGATCAGATCCTTAGTCCTTTCCCTCACTTTTAGCTCCAGCTCTTGGGTATGTTTCTTCAACTCATTTTGAGCCTGTTTCTCCTTGGTCAGATCGTGGATAAAGCCCGTAAATATTTTACGGTCTTTATAGAACACTTCGCTGACAGCTAAGCGAAAAGGAAAGGTGGAACCATCTTTTTTCAGACCTCTTACTTCGCGCCCAATTCCGATAATTCGTTTTTTACCAGTTTCTTCATAATTGGCAATGTAACGGTCATGGTTAGAACGGTCAGGTTCAGGCATCAATACCGAAATATTTCTGCCCACAACCTCCTCAGCTCTATACCCAAACAGCTCTAGGGCCGCAGGGTTGATGCTCTCTACAATTCCGTGATTATCGATCGTAATGATGCCATCAATGGCATTTTCGATGATCGCTTCTAATAGCCTAGCTGATTCCAACACGTTTTTATTTTACTAATTTTTTGTATTTGATTCGTTTCGGACCAATATCGCCTAAACGTTTCTTACGGTTCTCCTCGTATTCTGTATAGTTACCTTCAAAGAAATAAACCTGTGAATCTCCTTCAAAAGCTAAGATATGGGTACAGATCCTGTTCAGGAACCAACGGTCGTGGGAAATAATTACCGCACATCCTCCAAAGTTCTCAAGACCTTCTTCCAAAGCACGTAAGGTATTTACGTCGATATCGTTGGTAGGCTCATCCAGTAACAATACGTTAGAACCTTTTTTCAAAGTAATGGCTAAATGTACTCGATTTCGCTCTCCACCTGATAAAACACCAACTTTCTTCTGTTGGTCAGCACCATTGAAATTGAATTTGGATACATAAGCCCTAGAATTCATCGATTTGTTACCCAACATGATGTTCTCATTGCCGCCTGTGATATTTTCCCATACGGTTTTATTAGGGTCAAGGTCATCGTGCATCTGGTCAACATATCCCAACGAAACGGTTTCACCAACCTTAAATGTTCCGGTATCTGCCTGTTCTTGACCAGTGATCAAACGGAATAAAGTAGTCTTACCCGCACCGTTTGGACCAATGATTCCCACGATCCCTGCCGGAGGTAAGGAGAAGCTTAAGTCTTCGAATAAAATTCTATCCCCGTAAGACTTGCTAATCTTGTCTGCTTCAATGACCACATTACCCAAACGAGGTCCTGGTGGAATGAATAACTCTAGTTTTTCTTCGCGTTCCTTCGTTTCCTCTGATGCTAATTTCTCATAGTTATGCAAACGGGCCTTTGATTTGGCATGTCTCGCTTTCGGAGCCATCCTTACCCATTCTAACTCACGCTCTAATGTTTTCTGACGCTTGCTTTCGGTTTTCTCCTCTTGAGCTAAACGTTTAGCCTTTTGGTCCAACCAAGAAGAATAGTTTCCTTTCCATGGAATACCTTCTCCACGGTCAAGTTCCAAGATCCAGCCCGCAACGTTATCCAAGAAATAACGGTCGTGGGTTACGGCGATAACCGTTCCTTTATATTGTTGCAAGTGTTGCTCTAACCAATCGATGGACTCAGCATCCAAGTGGTTGGTAGGCTCATCTAATAATAAAACGTCAGGTTCTTGTAATAATAGTCTGCACATGGCCACCCTTCTTCGCTCTCCTCCTGACAAATTGGCAATTAAAGCGTCAGGCTCTGGACAGCGCAAAGCATCCATGGCGCGCTCCAATTTGCTGTCCAATTCCCATGCATTTGTGGCGTCTATAATATCTTGTAACTCACCTTGTCTAGCCAAAAGTTTATCCATCTCATCAGGATTTTCATAAACTTCAGGAAGACCGAATTTCTCATTGATTTCCTCGTATTCTTTTAAGATCGAAGCAGTCTCGGCAACTCCCTCTTCTACAATCTCTTTAACGGTCTTTGTAGGGTCCAATTCAGGCTCCTGAGCCAAATAACCCACAGAATAACCTGGTGAGAATACAACCTCACCTTGGTAGGATTTATCTAGTCCCGCAATGATCTTCAATAAGGAAGATTTACCGGAACCATTTAAACCAATTACACCGATTTTCGCTCCATAGAAGAAAGAAAGGTAAATGTTCTTAAGTACTTGTTTGGATGGGGGATAAATTTTGTTTACCCCAGCCATTGAGAAGATAATTTTTTCGTCAGACATAGGTGCTTTGAAATTTTCTTTTATGTTTTTACACAAAGATAATGTAATTACTGACAAATTGATAGTTTTCGCTTGGTGGCGCAATTGTTGATAAAAAATATTTATAACAAATGGGTGTGATTTGTATTTTTAGTACATTTATACTGTTGATCACCCGAATTTAATTGAGAAAGGAATTTAATGGAAGCAAAATTTTCACCCCGAGTTAAAGATGTTATATCATATAGTCGTGAGGAGGCTCTTCGCTTACGTCACGATTATATCGGTACCGAACATCTATTGCTAGGATTAATACGTGAGGGCGATGGAGTGGCAATTAAGATATTGAAGAATATCGGCGTTGACATGGGCGCAGTCCGCCAATCAGTGGAGGATGCTGTGAAAGGTTCTTCCGTTTCACGCTCTCCAATTAGTAATATGCCGCTAACTAAACAAGCCGAAAAGGTCTTGAAGATTACTTATTTGGAAGCTAAAATTTTTAAGAGTGATATCATCGGGACTGAACATCTCCTGTTAGCTATATTACGTGATGAAGAAAACATCGCATCACAGATCTTACAGCAATTCAATGTTTCATATAACGTATTCAAAACCGAAGTCGAACAGAATGCCACCGGCATCACTGATGAAGCTTCCAGTACGCCTCCAGGAGGCGACGAAGAATACGCTGATGAAGATTCACAGTTCTCTTCACCTAAAAAAGTATCTGATATCAAGTCTAAAACCCCTGTTCTAGACAACTTCGGACGCGACCTGACGAAAGCCGCAGAAGAAGGTAAATTGGATCCTATTGTAGGTCGTGAGAAAGAAATTGAAAGGGTTTCGCAGATTCTTTCCCGTAGGAAGAAAAACAACCCTATTCTAATCGGTGAACCTGGTGTCGGTAAATCAGCCATCGCTGAAGGCCTAGCACTGCGTATCATCCAAAGGAAAGTATCTAGAGTACTCTTCAACAAACGTGTAGTTACCTTAGACTTAGCATCGCTAGTAGCTGGTACCAAGTACAGAGGTCAGTTTGAAGAACGTATGAAAGCGGTCATGAATGAGTTGGAAAAATCGCCTGATGTAATCTTGTTTATCGACGAGATCCACACCATAGTTGGTGCAGGTGGTGCTTCTGGTTCTTTGGATGCTTCAAATATGTTCAAACCTGCCTTGGCACGTGGAGAGATCCAATGTATCGGTGCTACTACACTGGATGAGTACCGCCAGTACATTGAGAAAGATGGTGCTTTGGACCGTCGTTTCCAAAAAGTAACCGTAGAACCTACTTCTATCGACGATACGATCGAAATCTTGAACCGTATCAAAGATAAATATGAGGAACACCACAATGTTACTTATACCCCAGAAGCTATTGATGCCTGTGTGTCATTGACCACAAGATATATCACGGATAGATTCTTGCCAGATAAAGCTATCGATGCTTTAGACGAGTCGGGATCACGTGTACACTTGAACAATATCCATGTTCCTCAATCCATCATCGATATCGAAGAGAAAATCGAGGAAGTTAAAGTGGAGAAAAACAAGGTTGTCCGCAGTCAGAAATATGAAGAAGCTGCCAAACTTCGTGATACTGAAAAGAAATTGATCGAAGAATTGGAGAAAGAAAAAGCCGCTTGGGAAGCAGAAACCAAAACAAAACGCTATACAGTTACGGAAGATAATGTAGCTGAAGTTGTGTCGATGATGACTGGTATCCCAGTGCAACGTGTTAGCCAATCGGATAGCCAGAAACTATTGAACATGGGTGAATCCATGAAAGGTAGGATCATTGGTCAGGACGATGCCGTACAGAAATTGGTGAAAGCCATCCAACGTACTCGTGCAGGATTGAAAGATCCTAAGAAACCTATCGGTTCCTTTATCTTCTTAGGTCCTACAGGTGTTGGTAAAACTGAATTGGCAAAAGAGTTAGCTCGCTTCATGTTTGATTCTGAAGATGCTTTGATCCAGATCGATATGAGTGAGTACATGGAGAAATTTGCCGTGTCTCGCTTAGTCGGAGCGCCTCCAGGATACGTAGGTTATGAAGAAGGTGGTCAGTTGACCGAAAAGGTTCGCCGTAAACCATATGCTGTTGTCTTATTGGATGAGATTGAAAAAGCTCACCCTGATGTATTCAACTTGTTGTTGCAAGTATTGGATGAAGGTCAGTTGACAGATAGCCTTGGTCGTAAGGTAGACTTTAGAAACACCATCATCATTATGACTTCAAACATCGGTGCCCGTCAATTGAAAGAGTTTGGTCAAGGGGTAGGATTTACTACAGCTGCCAAAGAAAATCAAGCAGACTCGCATTCAAGAGGGGTTATCGAAACTGCATTAAAACGTGCATTCGCCCCTGAGTTCTTGAACCGTATCGATGATGTAATCGTGTTTAACTCATTGACAAAAGACCATATCTTCAAGATCATTGATATCGAATTGAGATCTTTATTTGCTCGTATCGAAGGTTTAGGTCATAAAATTAACTTGACTGAAGCTGCCAAAAACTACATTGCTGAAAAAGGATATGACAGCAACTTTGGCGCTAGACCATTGAAACGTGCAATCCAAAAGTATCTTGAAGATCCAATCGCCGAAGAGATCCTGAAAGGTGAACTTAAGACCGGTGAGACTATCTTGGTAGATTATGATGATGAAAAGAAAGATATCGTAGTTTCTTCTGCAAAGAATGAAAAGGACGATGACTCTTCTCTTGCTTCTGATGTCAAAAACAACAAGAAAAAAGATTAATAGAAAATATATCCAATATGGCGGCCTGAAAGCAATTTTAGGCCGCTTTTTTATATAATTATCTGCTGATTTTACTCCTTTTTACAACCAAAATTATAATTAGAGGTCAAAATTCCTAGCTCATGGACCTTCCTCCTGCCAAAATCCTTCCGGCGAATTCCTTTGCAAACATGATTTATATCACTTTCTGTCATGATGCAGTGCATTCGTTTCTGCGGGCCTAAACGCTAATTTTGGAACAATAACTACTTTACTTAAGGGATGAGAGTGATTGCATATAACATTTTGGGACCTGAGAAGGAGCACCTCGCCAAGGCAAATGGTAAGGTACATGATTTGACTTTGATATCAAACGAGTTGAATTTTAGTACCATGCACTATGCCATAGGCAAAGAGGCTGTCATCATCTCTGATCGTGATGTGTTGGATAGAGTAATGTTATTTGAACTCTATAAAATTGGGATTAGAAATATTATCACCCGTTCAAGATCCACTGACCATATTGACCTAGATTATGCCGGAGAATTGAAAATACACGTTGCAAACGTCCCATTCGATAACTCCCTTGAAGGAATTGCCAAGCAGACCATCATGAACCTTACCCAATGGATGGTAGGAGGTTGTACGGGAGAGGCTTGTCAATGTAGAATGGAATGCAATAAAAAGGTTAAATATAGACGATATGGAAACGGAGATTCTAAACAAACTGATCAACAAATATAACGTAGCGGCACCTCGCTATACCAGTTATCCAACAGTACCTTTCTGGGAAAACGAACGTTTTAATGAAGCCGATTGGCGCCAAAGAGTGGCTTTGAACTTTAACAAGTCCAAAGATCAGGGAATCAGCATTTATGTGCACCTGCCATTCTGCGAAAGCCTTTGTACCTACTGCGGATGTAATACCCGTATTACCAAAAACCACCAAGTCGAAGATCCTTATATTACCTCCCTTCTCAAAGAATGGCAGATGTACAAAGATATCTTGAAGGAAGATAACCTTAAGATCGCAGAAATTCACCTAGGTGGTGGAACTCCGACCTTCTTTACGCCAGAAAACCTGCACCGCTTGATCGCAGGTCTCTTGGAAGGGAACGAAAAAACGCAAGATGCCTCTTTCTCATTCGAGGCCCATCCTGCAAATACTACTTACGATCATTTAAAGACCCTTTATGATTTGGGATTTAAGAGATTGAGCTTGGGTATCCAAGATTTCGATGAAAAAGTCCAATTTATTATCAATAGACATCAAACTGTGGAAGATGTAGACCGTGTCATGAAAGATGCTAGAGGTCTTGGTTACGAATCCATCAACTTTGATTTGATTTATGGCTTGCCTTTACAGACGGCAGAATCCGTGCGCATGACCATAGAGCATTCCATGAAATTAAATCCTGACCGGATTTCCTTCTATAGTTACGCCCATGTGCCTTGGATCAAACCTGGTCAACGCCGATTTACTGAGCATGACCTTCCCGTGGGAGAAGAAAAATTAAATCTATATAAACTGGGAAAACAGATGATCCAGGAAAGTGGTTATAAAGATGTAGGTATGGACCACTTCGCCAAAACGGATGATGCCCTTTATATCGCTTCCCTTGATGGAACCCTTCACCGTAACTTCATGGGGTATGCAGATCGCTATACACCCTTGTTGATCGGTCTGGGTGTGTCTTCCATCAGTGATGCCTGGACAGCATTCGCCCAAAACGTCAAAACCGTTGAGGAATACCATAAACTCATAGGCGAAGGCATTTTGCCGGTCGTGAAAGGTCATATCCTAAATGATGAAGATCTGATCATCAGAGAATATATCCTGGATATGATGTGCCGTGGTAAAGTTCAGCTGAAAGAAGGTTTTGCCCTAAATGAAAAAATCATCGAACGCCTACAACCTTTGGTCGCAGATGAATTGGTGAGTGTAGATCAGGATATCGTTCAGATCAGTGAACTAGGGAAATCATTCCTGCGCAATGTCTGCATGGCATTTGATGAACGCCTGCAAAAAACAAAAGAAAGAGACAATTTATTCAGTCAAGCTATTTAACCTTATATTTATATTATGTCAACAAAAGGGGAACTGCAATTAAATACAATTTGCTATCACTGTGGTGATCCGGTGGAGGATTCTGCCTATATCTTGGAAGACCATCGCTTTTGTTGCCTAGGCTGCCAAACTGTTTATCAGATCTTGAATGATAACAACATGGCATCCTATTATAAGTACAATACCCATCCAGGGAAATCCCAAAAAGCACAAAAGGAGGACCTTTCCTATCTGGATGAACCCAATATCATTGCCAAACTGGTAGACTATCAGGATAATGAACAGGCCATCATTACATTTTATGTACCTGCTATCCATTGTAGCTCTTGTATCTGGCTGCTTGAACACCTATATAAATTGAATCCAGGCGTGAAGACCTCTCAGGTGGACTTCATGAAAAAACAAGCTAGCATCACCTTCAAAAAGGACGAAATTTCCCTGCGTGAACTGGTCGATCTATTGCACAAGATCGGATACGACCCAAAGATCACCCTTCAGGATGTCGTCAAAGAAGGTAAGAAAATAAACCAAAGTGGACTTATTGCAAAGATTACCGTGGCAGGTTTCTGTTTCGGTAACTCCATGATGATCTCTTTTCCGGAATACTTCGGTATGGGCGAGTTTGAAAGACAGTATTCCAATTTCTTCAACTACATGAACTTGGCATTCGGACTCCCAGTCCTATTATATAGTGCCTCCGATTATTTCAAATCGGCCTGGTTGAGCCTCAAGCAAAAACGCCTGAACCTTGATGTGCCTTTGGCCCTCGGGATCTTTGTGCTCTTCTTCCGCTCGGCCTTTGAGATCATTTCCCAGACAGGTCCTGGATTTATGGATACCTTATGCAGTTTGGTATTCTTTATCCTGATCGGAAAATATGTACAACAGAGAACATACTACCATATTTCCTTTGAACGCGATTACCGTTCATACTTTCCTGTTGCGGTAACTGTATTGGATGAAGGTGTTGCAAAGCCCACACAGATCGCTGACCTGCAGGTTGGCGACAGGATCTTGGTCCGCAATAATGAAATTATTCCTGCTGATGCCATTTTGCTGAATGGCAATGCATCCGTGGACTTCAGCTTCGTGACAGGGGAGAGTAAACCTGTTGAAAAGGTGTTGGGGGAAGTGGTTTACGCTGGAGGTAGACAAATGGGAGAGGCTATCGAATTGGAAGTGGTCAAAGCGGTATCCCAAAGTTATTTGACCAAGCTCTGGAACAATGATAGCTTAAAGCAGTATGAAAAGAAATTTGAAACCTTTGTAGGTTTTATCAGTAAATATTTCACCATTGGTCTTCTCATGATTGCCATTGCAGCCTGTGTGTTCTGGATTGTTGGTGGAAATGCAGATAAAGCTTGGGGAGCTTTTACGGCCGTTCTGATCATCGCCTGTCCATGTGCATTGGCCTTGAGCTCGCCATTTACGCTTTCAGCTGCATTGAGCATCTTTGATAAAAACAAGTTGTACATCAAGAATACAGCCGCTATTGAACAGATGGCAGCTATTGAGACCGTCGTGTTTGATAAAACTGGAACCATTTCTTCGCCTACTGCATCCAGTATGTATTTCGAAGGAACCCTGGATCCAATGGAGCGCAATCTCTTGGCTTCCCTATGTCGTAATTCTAACCACCCATTGAGTAGAGAGATTATCAAATGGTTGGGCGATGTTCAGATGTTGAACATAGAAGAGTACGAAGAGGTAGTCGGAAGAGGACAATCTGGAAAATATCAAGATTACAGTATACAGATCGGTAGTGCCAGTTATGTGAATACCGCCAAAGTCGATTTAGAAGGGTCGGTTGTATATGTCAAGATCAATGATACCTTGAAAGGATATTTCACCCTAGAGCAATCTTGGCGTACTGGACTTACCGAAGTCATCAATAAGTTAAAGGCAGAGCATTATGACCTGCATTTAATTTCTGGTGACAACGAACGTAGGGCTGATGCATTGCGCATGATATTTCCCGCAAATGCTAAACTCCTATTCAACCAAACTCCTGCGGCTAAATTGGAAAAAATTACCGAATGGCAGCATCAAGGAAAAAAAGTCTGCATGTTGGGCGATGGATTGAATGATGCCGGAGCATTGAGGAAAGCGGACCTCGGTATTGCCGTATCAGACGATATCAATAATTTCTCGCCAGGTTGTGATGCCATCTTGGATGGTGAGGCATTCCATAAACTGCCGAAATTCTTTGATTTCAGTAAAGATGCCGTCAAGGTCATCAAGATGTCATTTATCATTTCCTTATTGTATAATGTAATCGGTATTAGTTTCGCCGTTCAGGGAACAATGTCACCTTTATTCGCAGCGATCTTAATGCCTATCAGTACCGTTACTATTATTTCATTCACCAGTTTGATGACTAGAGGATATGCAAAACGGAGAAAATTAATTTAACTTTGTACTATGAACATCATATTTTTCTTAATCGGTTGTAGTGTATTGATTGCACTGTTCTTTTTGGGAGCTTTCTTTTGGGCCAGCAAAAACGGACAGCATGAAGATACATATACCCCTTCCGTAAGAATCTTGTTTGACGATGAACCTAATAATCCGGAAACAGAAACTGAACAAGCCGCTCCAAAAAAATAAAATCACAGTTTTTTTACATTCCTAATACCTTTTTGCTTAACACCTTGCTTATCTTTGTGGCGTATGTTTCGACTATTGCATTTCTTGGCGCTATTCGGATACCTCAATGTGCTATGCTTGGAGGTAAAGTCTATCGACCTTTTTGGTTCCGCGAATGTGGTAGCCAACGAAACCTTAGTTGAAGTCGTATTGGAAGAGGTGCTCAACCTGACACATCCTGTGAATTCCGAGGCCCTTCCTGAAATCATCTTCGATGATTATCGCATTCTTTCCCTGTTCCTAGGGTTAATACCATTGGTATTCATCTTTAACTGGTTAATTTCCAGACTTTACAGGATCAAATCAACCTTAAAACATCCGTTTTATCTGTCCAAGACACTATGCCTCCCTGGCTATTACCAGTTCTTGTATAGATACCGTCCTTTCTAATTTCCATTTTTTATATGCTTTCCATTTTGAAAGTATAGGGATTGTTATGCCATCTGCGTAACAACCAACATCTATTGTATTCTATTTTATTTTAATACCCATATTTTATATTGCTATGAAAAAACAACGCATGCTACTACCCGTAGTAGGTTGCGCATTATTAGTTGCATCCTGTACTGCTACCAGTAACGAAAAGACAACTGCTAATGCACCTAAAGTCGTTCCCGTATCTAATTTAGTTCAACTGGATACTGTTGTGTACAAAGAGTATATCGCAGATATCCAATCTCAACGTAATGTGGAATTACGCTCCCGTTTGGTAGGGTTCCTGGATAGGATCTTTGTTGATGAGGGAGCATTCGTGAAAAAAGGACAGGTCCTGTTCTCTTTGGTAGCGGATGAATACAAAGCTGACTTGGCACAAGCTCAGGCAGCAGTCAGCAGTGCTGAAGCTGAAGTGAAAAAAGTAGAACTGGAGATGGAAAGGACCCAGAAGTTGGTTCAGAAAAACATCGTCAGCTCAACCGAATATGATCTATTGAAAGTTCAATTACGTGCCGCTAATGCTAAAGTTGGGGAAGCAGAAGCTGTTTTGAACCAAGCAAGGACAAAATTGTCCAATACGCAGATCCGCGCACCTTTTGATGGCCGTATCGATCGAATCCAATTAAAAGAGGGTTCTTTGTTGGAAGAAGGGTCCCTATTGACCACTATCTCAGATATGGCTAATATGAACGTGTACTTCGATATCTCTGAACAGGAATACCTAGGGATCGCATCTGACTCTACCTTTAATAGAAATAATTTCAAGAAAGAAGTTCAGTTGATCTTAGCAAATGGTGCTACCTATCCTAATACAGGAACTGCTGAGATCGTTGAAAGTGAATTCGAGGCCAGTACTGGATCAATTTCCCTTCGTGCTAAATTCAAAAATCCTGATGGACTATTGAAACATGGTGCTACCGGTAGGATCGGTGTGCCAGTGCAAACTGGTGACCTGCTTTTGGTTCATCAGAAATCTGTTTTCGAAATCCAGGACAAAGCTTACGTGTATACCTTAAAAGGGGATACCGTTAAGATGACCCCTTTCCAGAACGGACGTCGTGTTGGACATTATTATGTCGTAGAAAATGGTTTGCCAGCTGACGCTAAAGTTGTATATGAAGGCGTTCAATCCCTTCGTGATGGAATGGTAATTCAACCAAAAATGGTTAAAAACTAAGAAGGGAGCGAGATTTAATGTTTGAAAAATTTATTAAGAGGCCGGTGCTATCGCTGGTCATCTCGATCTTTATTACCCTTTTGGGTCTATTGGCATTGTTTACCTTGCCCATTACCCAATTCCCTGATATCGTTCCGCCATCAGTAGTTGTAACGGCTAACTATACCGGTGCAAATGCCGAAGTAAGTACCAATGCGGTAGCCATTCCGCTGGAAAAGGCAATCAATGGGGTAGCAGGAATGACTTATATGTCTTCGGTATCCACAAACAATGGTAATACCTTGATCCAAGTTTTCTTTGAAGTAGGTACTGACCCAGATATCGCTGCCGTAAACGTCCAGAACAGGGTGACCACCGTGCTCGATGAATTGCCTGAAGAGGTAATCAAGGCCGGGGTGACCACCGAAAAGGAAGTGAACAGTATGCTGATGTACCTGAACCTGTATACTGATGATGAAACTGCTGACGAACGCTTTATCTATAACTTTACCGATATCAATATCCTGAAGGAATTGAAACGTATCGAAGGTGTGGGCTTTGCGCAGATCATGGGTATGAAGGATTACGCCATGCGTATTTGGGTAAAACCCGACCGTCTTTCAGCGTATTCCATTTCAACAGAAGAATTAGTGGCGGCATTGCGTAGGCAGAATATTGAAGCTGCTCCGGGTCAGACCGGTATCAGTTCGGATAAAACCGTCAATATGCAGCAATACGTATTGCGCTATCCCGGTAAGTTCACCGAAATCAGCGAATATGAAAATATTCCGATCCGTGCCAATGTAGATGGTTCGATTATCCGTATCAAGGATATCGCCGATGTGGAATTTGGTTCCCTGGATTATGAAATGGTATCCAAAACGGATGGTAGGCCATCGGCATCCATCATGATCAAGCAGTTGCCGGGCTCGAATGCCCAAGAGGTTATCCAAAGGGTTAAGGATCGTATGGCGGAATTAAAAGATGCCACTTTCCCGCCGGGAATGACCTATACCATGGGGTATGATGTATCTCGTTTCTTGAATGCCTCGATTTCCAGTGTATTGATCACCTTAGTGGAGGCCTTTATACTCGTTTTCTTGGTGGTATTCATTTTCCTTCAAGATTTCCGGGCTACCATTATCCCGATCTTGGCGGTTCCTGTATGTTTGATCGGGTCCTTGTTCTTCATGCAGATGATGGGATTCTCCATCAACTTATTGACCTTGTTCGCACTCGTGCTCGCCATTGGTATTGTCGTCGACAACGGTATTGTCGTCGTCGAGGCCGTCTATGCCAAGATGGAGGAGGAACACCTTTCTCCAATGGAAGCAACATTGGCGGCAATGGACGAGGTGGGTTCTGCAGTTATCGCTATTACTTTGGTGATGTCAGCGGTATTTGTTCCCGTCGCCTTCCTGTCCGGTCCTGTTGGGATCTTCTATAGGCAGTTCTCCCTGACCTTGGCAGCTGCGATCGTCATTTCTGGTATCAATGCCTTGACGCTTACCCCTGCACTTTGTGCCATTATCCTGCGTTCACCGCATGATAAAAAACCAAGCAATAACTGGTTGGATCGTTTCTTTAAAGGATTCAACAATGTATATAACAGAATTTCCGGAGGGTACAAAGGGTTGCTTTCCAAGATTGCAGGTCGTCGCATAATCACTTTATTAGGGTTAGTTATTATGTTCATCGCAACTTGGGGTTCCGCAGCAATCCTGCCTTCCGGATTTATTCCTACCGAAGATCAAGGTATGATCTATGTGGCAGTAACTACGCCTCCCGGAGCAACGGTTGACCGTACTGAAGCGGTATTGAATGAAGTTGACAAGATTTCCAGAGAATTGGAAATGGTAGAAACGGTTTCCATCCTCGCTGGATATAGTATCGTAACTGAAGTTTCCGGTGCTTCCTATGGTATGGGGATGATCAACTTGAAGGCTTGGGATGAAAGAAATGAATCGGTAGATGATGTAATGAAAATCCTTCGTGAGAAAACTGCGCATATCGCCGATGCAGAAATCGAATTCTTCCCGCCACCGACCGTACCAGGGTTCGGTAACTCCTCGGGTTTCGAGCTGAGGTTATTGGATAGGTCCGGTAATGAAGACCTGAATCAGACCAATGAAGTCGTAAATGAGTTCATCACTAAATTGGAGCAAGATGAGGTGATCGAAAGTGCTTCAACAACCTTTGATGTTAACTTCCCACAATATATGCTGAAGATTGATTATGATCAGGCGGCCAAAAAGGGAATATCGGTAGAAAATTCAATGAACACCTTGCAAACCCTGTTAGGTAGTTTATATGCGACCAACTTTATCCGCTATGGACAGATGTATAAGGTAATGGTGCAATCCGATGCCTTTGCTAGACAACGTCCAGAGGATGTGTTGAACCTATATGTAAAGACCGAAGAAGGTGAAATGGTTCCTTACTCATCCTTTATGACGATGGAAAGGGTTTATGGTCCGGAGCAGATTACACGTTATAATATGTTTACCTCAGCCATGATCACCGGTCAGGCAGCCCCGGGCTTCAGTTCCGGTCAAGCTATCGAAGCCGTAGAACGCATTTCTGCTGAACTTCCGCAGGGTTATGCCATCGAATGGTCAGGGATGACGCGTGAACAGAAAATTTCAGGTAACCAAGCGGCCTACATCTTCTTGTTATGTTTGGTGTTTGTGTACCTATTGTTGGCGGCTCAATATGAAAGCTTCTTATTGCCTTTGCCTGTATTGTTATGTCTGCCTGCCGGATTGTTCGGAGCATTCCTGTTCCTTAAGGTCTTTGGTCTGGAAAACAATATCTACGCGCAGGTGTCACTGGTCATGTTGATCGGTCTATTGGGTAAGAATGCGATCCTGATCGTGGAATATGCCAACCTGAAACGTAAGCAAGGTATGGATGTGCTGACAGCTTCCATTGAAGGTGCGGTTGCACGTTTGCGCCCAATCTTAATGACATCCTTTGCATTTGCTGCAGGTTTGATCCCGTTGATGCTGGCCAATGGTGCCGGTGCTATAGGTAACAGAACCATTGGTTCTGCTGCAGTAGGAGGTATGGTTATCGGTACTATTATCGGGGTAATCGTAATTCCTGGTTTGGTCGTTCTTTTCTCAAAACGTGAAAAGAAAAAGAAAATCAAGCAAGCTGCGGTTGCTGTAGCGGTACTGCTGTTCATTACCTCTTGTTCAGTGCCTAAAGCAACGGTACAAAAGGATATTTCTCCGACCTTGACCGGACAGGCCGATCAGGTCATGAAAGATTCCAGCTCCGTAGGAAGCTTAGCTTGGCGCAATGTGTTTACGGATGCCCAATTGATTTCTTTAATTGATTCGGCATTGATAAATAACCTGGATGTCCGTCAGGCCATCCACAGGATCGAAATGGCACAAGCTAATTTCAAGTTCCGAAAATCTGCGCTGTATCCTAGTTTGGATGCTGCAGTGGAAGGGGGCTTGAGAAAGTATGGCCATTATACGGAATCGGGAATCGGAAATTATGATTCCAACTTTTCGGATAACCTCAATGATGATGAGAAAATCCCGGAACCTTTCATCCCTGATTATTTTGTGGGTGTCCGTTCTTCTTGGGAATTGGATCTGTGGGGGAAACTGAGAAATAGGAGAGAAGCTGCTTTCTTGAACCTCATGTCCGAAAGTGAATTGAAACGCCTGATCGAAACGGAATTGATTTCATCGATAGCCTCTTCTTATTATGAATTGATGAGCTTAGACGAAAAGATTCAGGTCTATGAAGAGAACATTAAGCTCCATGAACGTGCCCTGGAGATAATCGAAGCACAGAAGGAGGCGGGCCGTGCCGATGAGTTGGCCGTGCAGCAGTTCAAATCACTGTTGTCCCAATCTAAAGCTAATCGTGCGCATGCAGCCCAGGAAATCCTTGCCTATGAACATCAGATCAATTCCCTTTTGGGAAGGGTCTACCAACCTATCGATAGGAATAGCAATGGAATTGGCAGCAATCTCCTGTTCCAAGACCTGACCGTCGGCAATCTGGACGAGCTATTGAATAACCGTCTTGATATCCGCAAAGCGGGCATGGATCTTCAGGCAGGATTCCATGAAATGGAATCTACCCGCTTGGCATTCTTGCCGACCGTGGCGATCTCTCCGTATTTGGGATTGCAGTCTTTCAGCTTTGACAAGCTTTTCAGTTTGGACAAATCTGTGACCTACGGTCTTTTTGGTGGAATTACCATGCCGATCTTCAGGCAGCGCGAATTGAAGTCGGAATATGAAAAAATGAAAGCCTCCTATGGGATAAGCTTTCTGGAATATGAAAAAACCGTCCTGAATGCAGTCAATGAAGTATCCCTGGCCTTGAATACTCAAGATGCCATTGTTGCTCGTGCGATGCATGTGAAGGATCAGGTAGCTGCGTTGGAATCGTCCATCGGAGCTGCGGAAGAACTGTTTATAGCAGGCCGGGTTACCTACCTGGATATCATCACTGCACAAAAAGGCTTGATCGAAGCACAAGTTGCCGATGTGGACATCAACAAGGAGAAGATGCTGAATCAGGTCGTTCTCTATAAAGCCTTAGGTGGTGGATGGCAATAAATGGGTAAAGTAAAATAGATGGTGTGGGTGGACTTCGGTCCACCCATTTTTTTTTGGATCGATTTTGAGGTGTTTTTTTGGTTGTCTCCTTCGGGACTCGTTCGGGGCATGTTCGGGAATGGTCCGCAGAGAACAGGTAAACCGGCCGGAGCGTACCCGAGGGCGCATTGGGGATTTGGTCGCTCGCGTTGCGAATTTTCGGAATGTGGGTCGAATGAGGTCAGGTGGAAAGGGGAGGATGTTGGACCGGGATTCCCTTCCTGTCCTGGTCCATCCTCGTATCCTTTCCATCCTGGTCCTTTCCATGTTCTTGGTCCATCCTCCCATCCCTCTAATCCTGGTTCAGACCCGTCTTTTGGAAAAATTATCTGGCAATGCTACAGCGAGTTAGCTGGCGGCGGTAAAAATACTTTGGCCTCCCCCTTGGAAGTGAACGTATTTTGTCCCTATCTTTGCACCACTCCGCAAGGGAGGGACGGCCTAACGGCCACTGAAACACGGGAAGGAAAAGGGATGAGGAAGGGCCGCGACCGGCACGACCGAAACCACCGAGAAAAGGGCCTCAAAAAATATTTGAAAAAAGATTTTGCGGTTTCGAAAAAGGTTCCTACCTTTGCAGTCCCAACCAAGGGAAACAGCGAGGGACGCGATGTCCGGAGCGAAAGAAAATGACAGATTGCGACCTTCCGATGCGGAAGGGAAACAACATAAAAAAGCCGAAGCGAGATGCCCAGGCGCGATAAGTTCTTTAAATGATCATGTAGCGCAGCGACCCGTACGAGAGTACGGTAGCTGAACAAGAAAAGATTTAAGAAATCAATTTATTCAGGTATCCCGGAGCGGGAGGAAAACATTTAACAAGACAACAATTCTATTTTATAAATAGTCTTGGTCTTACACTTCATTTTACAATGGAGAGTTTGATCCTGGCTCAGGATGAACGCTAGCGGCAGGCCTAATACATGCAAGTCGGACGGGATCCATCGGTAGCTTGCTACCGATGGTGAGAGTGGCGCACGGGTGCGTAACGCGTGAGCAACCTGCCCATATCAGGGGGATAGCCCGGAGAAATCCGGATTAACACCGCATGACACTGCAACCCGGCATCGGGAGGCAGTTAAATATTCATAGGATATGGATGGGCTCGCGTGACATTAGCTAGTTGGTGGGGTAACGGCCCACCAAGGCGACGATGTCTAGGGGCTCTGAGAGGAGAATCCCCCACACTGGTACTGAGACACGGACCAGACTCCTACGGGAGGCAGCAGTAAGGAATATTGGTCAATGGGGGCAACCCTGAACCAGCCATGCCGCGTGCAGGACGACTGCCCTATGGGTTGTAAACTGCTTTTGTTAGGGAATAAACCCCACTACGTGTAGTGGGCTGAATGTACCTAAAGAATAAGGATCGGCTAACTCCGTGCCAGCAGCCGCGGTAATACGGAGGATCCGAGCGTTATCCGGATTTATTGGGTTTAAAGGGTGCGTAGGCGGCACTTTAAGTCAGGGGTGAAAGACGGCAGCTCAACTGTCGCAGTGCCCTTGATACTGAAGTGCTTGAATGCGGTTGAAGACGGCGGAATGAGACAAGTAGCGGTGAAATGCATAGATATGTCTCAGAACACCGATTGCGAAGGCAGCTGTCTAAGCCGTTATTGACGCTGATGCACGAAAGCGTGGGGATCGAACAGGATTAGATACCCTGGTAGTCCACGCCCTAAACGATGATGACTCGATGTTTGCGATATACCGTAAGCGTCCAAGCGAAAGCGTTAAGTCATCCACCTGGGGAGTACGCCCGCAAGGGTGAAACTCAAAGGAATTGACGGGGGCCCGCACAAGCGGAGGAGCATGTGGTTTAATTCGATGATACGCGAGGAACCTTACCCGGGCTTGAAAGTTACTGAAGGATGCAGAGACGCATCCGTCCCTCGGGACAGGAAACTAGGTGCTGCATGGCTGTCGTCAGCTCGTGCCGTGAGGTGTTGGGTTAAGTCCCGCAACGAGCGCAACCCCTATGTTTAGTTGCCAGCACGTCAAGGTGGGGACTCTAAACAGACTGCCTGCGCAAGCAGAGAGGAAGGCGGGGACGACGTCAAGTCATCATGGCCCTTACGTCCGGGGCTACACACGTGCTACAATGGATGGTACAGCGGGCAGCTACACAGCAATGTGATGCCAATCTCGAAAAGCCATTCACAGTTCGGATCGGGGTCTGCAACTCGACCCCGTGAAGTTGGATTCGCTAGTAATCGCGTATCAGCAATGACGCGGTGAATACGTTCCCGGGCCTTGTACACACCGCCCGTCAAGCCATGAAAGCTGGGGGTACCTAAAGCATGTAACCGCAAGGAGCGTGTTAGGGTAAAACCGGTAATTGGGGCTAAGTCGTAACAAGGTAGCCGTACCGGAAGGTGCGGCTGGAATACCTCCTTTCTAGAGCCCGCTCCGGGGGAGCTGCGCCACATACATGATCTATACAGAAAAAAAGACATTCAGAAGAAAGTGCCCACCCTGTGGGGAGTATTTAGTAGTGAGTATTTAGTATCTAGAACCTAGATAGTGACGATCTGCAAAAAGCTTCCGACAAACGGTGACACCGAGAGATGAGAGAGATAAGCTAGTCCCGTAGCTCAGTTGGTTAGAGCACTACACTGATAATGTAGGGGTCAGCAGTTCAAATCTGCTCGGGACTACCATCACACGGGGGATTAGCTCAGCTGGCTAGAGCACCTGCCTTGCACGCAGGGGGTCAACGGTTCGAATCCGTTATTCTCCACGTTTCTGAGCGCAGTGTAAAGGAAATGTACGGCCGTCACGGTCTAGATACTAAGTACTTAATACTAACTGCTCGGATAAAGAGTTCTTTGACATATTGGAAGAAAAGAGATTAACAAGAGAAGACAACAGAGGCTCCATGCGCAAGCATGGGACCAAAAGCAACCTACCACTTAGCAAAAGGGGTGGTAGCGTGAAGAAAGTAAACAAGGGCACACGGGGGATGCCTAGGCTCTCAGAGGCGATGAAGGACGTGATAAGCTGCGATAAGCCACGGGGATCGGCAAATGCGAATCGATCCGTGGATTTCCGAATGGGGCAACCCGGCATGTTGAAGACATGCCATCAATTGAGGCGAACGCGCTGAACTGAAACATCTAAGTAGGCGTAGGAGGAGAAAATAACAATGATTTCCCAAGTAGTGGCGAGCGAACGGGAAAGAGCCCAAACCGGTCATGTCACGGCATGGCCGGGGTTGTAGGACCACGATATTGTACTGTGCTATGAACTGGAAGCAGGTGGGAAACTGCGCGATAAGGGTGAGAGCCCCGTACAGGCAAAGAATACAGGCATAGTGGTATCCTGAGTACCGCGGGACCGGAGAAATCCTGTGGGAATCCGCCAGCACCATCTGGCAAGGCTAAATACTCCTGAGAGACCGATAGTGGACCAGTACCGTGAGGGAAAGGTGAAAAGAACCCCGAACAGGGGAGTGAAAAGAACCTGAAACCGTGTGCTTACAAGCGGTCGGAGCGGAGCGATTCCGTGACGGCGTGCCTTTTGCATAATGAGCCTACGAGTTACTCTTGTCCGGCAAGGTTAATGGCTTAAGGCCAGGAGCCGAAGCGAAAGCGAGTCTGAACAGGGCGCACAGTCGGACGAGGTAGACGCGAAACCTTGTGATCTACCCTTGGGCAGGTTGAAGGTGCGGTAACACGTACTGGAGGACCGAACCGATAAACGTTGAAAAGTTTCCGGATGACCTGAGGGTAGGGGTGAAAGGCCAATCAAACTGGGAAATAGCTCGTACTCCCCGAAATGTTTTTAGGAACAGCGTCGGCATGGAGTCTAGCAGAGGTAGAGCTACCGATTGGGTGCGGGGGAGTCAAATCCTACCAAATCCAGACGAACTCCGAATGCTGCTAGATATGGCCGGCAGTGAGGCTTTGGGTGCTAAGGTCCAAGGCCGAGAGGGAAAGAACCCAGACCATCAGCTAAGGTCCCCAAATCCGTTCTAAGTTGAACTAACGAGGTCCGGTTGCCCAGACAGCTAGGATGTTGGCTTGGAAGCAGCCATTCATTTAAAGAGTGCGTAACAGCTCACTAGTCGAGCGGCCGGGCGTGGATAATAAACGGGCATCAAGAACGGTACCGAAGCTATGGATTGCAATTTATTGCACTGGTAGGGGAGCATTCCATCGGGGGCGAATCCGCAGGGCGACCTGTGGTGGACCTGATGGAAAAGCAAATGTAGGCATAAGTAACGATAAGGCGGGTGAGAAACCCGCCCACCGAAAGACCAAGGTTTCCTGATCAACGCTAATCGGATCAGGGTCAGTCGGGACCTAAGGCGCATCCGAAGGGAGGCAGCCGATGGCCAACGGGTTAATATTCCCGTACTGTTGATGACTGCGATGTGGTGACGGAGTAGTGACACTGCCGCGAACTGACGGAATAGTTCGTTGAAGGGCAAAGGTATTGGACCGGTAGGCAAATCCGCCGGTACAGCCGAAGCCCGATAGTACAGCAAACCCTCGGGGGCGCTGATAGCGCAGGTAAGCAGACTTCCAAGAAAACCCGCTAAGCTCCAGGTCATCAAGACCCGTACCGCAAACCGACACAGGTGGTCGAGGAGAGGATCCTAAGGTGCTCGAGTGAATCATGGCTAAGGAACTCGGCAAAATGGCCCTGTAACTTCGGGAGAAGGGGCGCTTCCTCCAGCGATGGAGAAGCCGCAGTGAAAAGGCCCAGGCGACTGTTTAGCAAAAACATATGGCTTTGCGAAATCGAAAGATGAGGTATAAGGCCTGACACCTGCCCGGTGCTGGAAGGTTAAGAGGGGATGTCATCCGCAAGGAGAAGCATTGAATCGAAGCCCCAGTAAACGGCGGCCGTAACTATAACGGTCCTAAGGTAGCGAAATTCCTTGTCGGGTAAGTTCCGACCTGCACGAATGGTGTAACGATCTGGGCGCTGTCTCAGCCATGAGCTCGGTGAAATTGTGGTATCGGTGAAGACGCCGGTTACCCGCAACGGGACGGAAAGACCCCATGAACCTTCACTATAGCTTAACATTGAAATTGGGTACAGGATGTGTAGGATAGGCGGGAGTAGTCGAAGCGGTTTCGCCAGGAATCGCGGATACGCCCTTGAAATACCGCCCTTTCTGTATTCGGTTTCTAATCCCGATAAATCGGGAGACATTGTTTGGTGGGTAGTTTGACTGGGGTGGTCGCCTCCAAAAAGGTAACGGAGGCTTTCAAAGGTAAGCTCAGTACGCTTGGTAACCGTACGTGGAGTGCAATGGCATAAGCTTGCTTGACTGTGAGACCTACAAGTCGACCAGGGTCGAAAGACGGACATAGTGATCCGGTGGTTCTGTATGGAAGGGCCATCGCTCAAAGGATAAAAGGTACTCTGGGGATAACAGGCTGATCTCCCCCAAGAGCTCATATCGACGGGGAGGTTTGGCACCTCGATGTCGGCTCGTCACATCCTGGGGCTGGAGAAGGTCCCAAGGGTTGGGCTGTTCGCCCATTAAAGTGGCACGCGAGCTGGGTTCAGAACGTCGCGAGACAGTTCGGTCCCTATCTGTTGTGGGCGCTGGAAGTTTGAGTGGATCTGACCTTAGTACGAGAGGACCGGGTTGGACGGACCGCTGGTGAACCTGTTATGCCGCCAGGTGTACGGCAGGGTAGCTACGTCCGGGATAGATAAGCGCTGAAAGCATCTAAGTGCGAAACTAGCCACGAGATGAGACTTCCTCACAAGGGTCGTCGGAGATTACGACGTCGATAGGCCACAGGTGTAAAGGTTGAGAGACCAAAGCCGAGTGGTACTAATAGCCCGAAGCTTTCCAATGCGGATAGACCTGTTGTCCTCTCTCTTTTTCTGATCTTTTCTTCCAATAACATGTCAATGTGCTGTTGAGCAGTTAGTATTTAGTATCGAGTATCGAGACTTTATGCATCTGCCGATGGTCACAAAAAGGTATTCAGGTGCCTATATCGGCGGTGTCCACCTCTTCCCATTCCGAACAGAGAAGTTAAGCCCGCCAGAGCCGATGGTATTGCCGTAACAGGTGGGAGAGTAGGTCGGTGCCTAATTTTATACGGGAGCCCGCTGTCAACAGACAGCGGGCTTTCTGTTTTTACGGGGCAATCTATATTTATATATCCGTGCAGCAGGGAAGGACATGCCGGCGGGTATGCCATACGCCAATACGGTACCGGGGCCGTTCGGGAGCCATATTGTCCATCACGATCCTGGAATATCCTCCCATCCCATTAATCCTGGTTCTTTCCGATGATCTTGGTTCATCCTCTCATCCATTTAATCCTGGTTCAAACCCATCCTTTCCATCCTGGTTCAAACCCAATTTCCCACAACTCCCTTAAACTCAAATCATTTATTTCTTTCAAAATTCCTTATCTTTGCATTTCAATGGGTACACAATTAGATAATGGTATTAAGCCTTATAACCACTATGGGGCTTATCTGAAAGAAAAATACGACGGACAACGGGTGTTTAAGGTTATCGTAGATGGTAATTTTACCTGTCCGAACCGTGATGGTAGCAAGGGTTATGGTGGATGTACCTACTGCAATGTAGATTCTTTTACGCCTGATACGGCCCGTAAGATCCCATCGATCAGGGAGCAGGTAGAAAATGGTATCGAACGCGCGAGAAATAGCTATGGAGCTGAGAAGTTCATTATCTATTTCCAGCCAAATACCAATACCTATGCACCGACACATCTCCTAAAGATGATGTATGATGAGGCCTTGAGTATCTGTCCGGAACACACCTTAGGTCTTTCGGTCGGTACGCGTCCGGATTGTTTGGATTTTGAGAAGATAGCATTATTGGAAAGTTATACCGATCGGTATGATGTGGACCTTGAAATGGGCATGGAATCGATCTATAATGATACCTTGGAACGCATCAACAGGGGATGTTCGCACGATGAGTTTATTTCAACGATGAAGATGTTGGAAAATACCTCCTTGGAACTCTGTGTTCATACGATCTTTGGCTTTCCTTGGGAAACGGAGGAAATGATGCTGAAGTATGCCGATGAAATCAATAAGCATCCCAAGATCAAGTTTGTGAAATTGCACCACCTACATATCGTGGAGGGTTCTATCATGGGTGTAAAATATAAGCGTGAACCATTCCATTTGTTCAGCATAGAAGAGTATACCGATTTCTTGGCCAAGTTTATTCCATTATTGAGACCTGATATCATTATCCAACGGATATTTGGTATTGCAGATAAGGAATTGCTGATTGCACCTAATTGGGGATTTCCTAAATCGGGTATTCAGACCAAGATTGATAAGGGATTGGAAGAAAGAGGAGTGAAACAAGGTTCGGCCTATAGAGAAGCTGACCTGACGATATAAAGAAAAAGGATGCCAATTGGCATCCTTTTTCTTTTAAGCATATGTTTTTTATTTCTCAACGATGGTCTTTAGATCAGCTGGAGAGTAATAAATTGATTTTAAGGTCTTGTCATCGCCTTTTCTGAACACCAAGTATTTGCCATCGATTTCCTTATAATAAGATTCGACGCCTTTGGCTAGGTAATGTTCTTGGGTTTCTATGGCTTCCTGTTCCGTTTTGCAGGCTTTGCTCATGTTAGAGCGCTGAACTTCATTGAACAGGTCATTGAATTTATCCTTTAATCCAAATTCCAAGATGGCTCCAGAAAGTACATATTGAATATCACAAAGGGCATCGGCGATCTCTACTAGATCTTTGTCCTGAATAGCTTCTTCAAGTTCTTTCAATTCCTCAGCGATCAAGGATACTCTCAATTTGCAACGAGTTTCTGAAGGGATTGTAGGTTGATCTAAAATCGGGTGCTGAAATGTTTTATGGAATTCAGCCACCGACGTTAAACATTTAGGGTCTGTCATATCAAATCTAATTTTGTTAAAAATACGAAAGTGGGCTCAAATAAAAAAGGCGCAATCCAATTGCGCCTTGTATGCTATTTCATTAAATGCTTTAATTGGATGATTTCCTTCTCTTCAAGGTACCTCCAACGTCCGCGAGGAAGATCTTTTTTGGTCAGGTTTGCATAAACCACACGGTCAAGTTTTTCAACTTCGTAACCTAGGGACTCAAATATGCGTCTTACGACCCTATTTTTACCGCTGTGGATCTGAATGCCAACTTCCTTTTTTGAGCCTCCTACAACGAAGCTAAGGTCGTCTGGTTTGATAAAGCCATCCTCCAGTTCAATACCGAATTCGATCTTGTTGAAATCTCCTTGGCTAAGGCTCCTGCTCAACTCCACATTGTAGATTTTGCTGATGTTATTTCTTGGATGGGATAATTTCTCAGCTAGGTTGCCATCGTTGGTCAACAGAAGAAGACCGGTGGTGTTTCTGTCCAAACGTCCTACTGGATAGATACGCTCTTTAGTCGCTTTAGAAACCAGTTGCATAACGGTTTTGCGCTCTTGAGGATCATCCGTGGTGGTGATATAATCTTTTGGTTTGTTCAAAAGGACATACACCATTTTCTCACGTTTCAGACGTTCGTCGTTATATCTGATTTCATCTTTGGCAGGATCAACCTTGGTTCCTAATTCAGTAACCACAACACCGTTTACTGAAATAACTCCAGCTTCGATCAGCTCATCAGCCTTTCTACGTGAACAGATACCTGAGTTAGAGATGTAACGGTTCAAACGGATCAAACCATCATCCTCAGCGTTGAAGTTTTTCTCTTGCTTAGGTTTTCTGAAGTTGTCTTTGCGGAAGTCGCGATCTGATCTTTCATCATTGTCACGGGAAAAACGTTTGTTTCCAAAGTCCTTTCCTTTTCCATCAAACTTTTTATATGGACGGTCTGAGTTGAAAGGTTTTTCAAACTTACCATCTCTATTGAATTTTGAGTCCTTTCCGAATTTAGAACCTCTTTTAGGTGTAGCTTCATCGCCGTACCTTGATTTTCTTTCCGGTCTTTCCTCTCTATTGAATTTTGAATCTCTATCTGGTCTAGCATCTCTGTCAGGTCTAGCATCAGCTCCGAATTTGGAGCTTCTGTCAAATTTGGCGTCTCTTCCGAATTTGGAATCTCTGTCAGGTCTAGAATCTTTGTTGAATTTATTGTCTCTTCCGAACTTGGAGTCTCTGTCAGGTCTTCCGTCTTTATTGAATTTGGAGTCTCTGGCAAATTTAGAATCCTTGTTGAATTTGGAATCTCTTCCAAACTTGGAGTCTTTGTCAAATCTGCTTTTGTCAGAATTTGAGTCACGATTAAATTTGTCGGATTTGTAACTTCTCGATGAATCGAAGGATGATTTATCGTCCTTTTTGTTGTTTCTGAAGCCGTCTGAACTGCTTCTTGATTTTCTGGAGTTGTCGTCTCGACTGTTCCTTTTGCTATTGAATGGCATAATTCGAAAAAATGAGCCACAAAGATAGGCAATTTTTTCACTCATTCAGCATTTAAACACAATACTTTGTTAAATATTAGATTCCTTATACAATAACATTGTTTAAAACTCGCTTTAAGCTCCATGGAGGCCTAATAATCTAATTTATAGCGATTTAGGGATTGTAAGGAAAAACCTAGGGAAAGTGCAGCTTCTTAGTTGCTAGGATTGTTTGTTTCTTCGTTTTAAAACCTCAATGTAGGTCAATATATGTTTATATGAGCTTTTGAAGAATAAAAAATAGCCCAAAAATGTTACAATTTGAGGATTTCTTGAAAAAGTAGTTTAAAGTGGTTTTAACGTAGGTTTTACTTGGTTTTAACTTTAATTAACTTTCTTTATTAATACTATTGTTTGTGCGTTAAAGTAATAAGCTGTACTTTTGGAGCTTGATTTTTCACCAAGCTACTTTTTGATCGGTTTAAACAAGTTCCGTGAATAGGGTAGCAGTAAGGGAATGAATGGTTAAAAAAAGAGTATTATGTAGTAGTGCGCTTTTGATGTTAATGTTAATGTCAAACTTGTACTCCAAACCCCAACCAGAGATGGCCGATCCTTTTAGAAAGGCATTGGACCACTCGATGAAAGCCAATATTTCGGAAACATTGGCTAAAAAAGAGGCAGAAAACGACCCCTATAGTCAGCTCTCTTTTGCAGAAACTGATATTCCATTGGAAGAAGTTACTGTACAGAAAAAACTAGACAAGTACCTGAGTAGGTTTGCTTATCTAAAAAAGCCCTCACATCACATTCACAAAAAAGCGGATCAATTACTTCCCCGCATTGCAAAAATCCTGAAAAGTTATGGTGTTCCTGAAGACTTCAAGTACATTGCTGTGGTTGAAAGTAGCTTGAACCCGAAAACAACTTCTCATAAAGGAGCTGGTGGCTATTGGCAATTTATGCCGGCAACTGCCCGTTTATATGGATTGAAAGTGAATGGTAGTGTGGATGAGCGCTTAGACTTGATTAAGTCTACACATGCGGCAGCAAAATATCTGAAATCATTGCACAAAGAGTTCGGTGATTGGACATTAGCGGCAGCAGCTTATAACGTTGGTGGCGGAAGTTTGAGAGCTTCCCTAAGAAGACAAAAGAAAGACAATTATTATGACTTGAAATTGAATTCGGAAACTGCAGCCTACGTCTATAAGATCATTTCCATGAAAGCAATCTTGGAAACGACATAAAGCGCGAAAGCCTAATTTTATGAACAATACCAAATCAGGAAACCCAGAGGTTTCCTTTTTTTGTGCCTTATTTAATAGGTATATTATCACTAAACAAATACTTGAAAATTAATATGCCTAATCATCCTATGTTTAGTAGAATTTACCTAAATTTAAAATAATGAAATCCCTTTCGGGGATTTTTTGTTGACCTAATGAAAAGCGTATTGAGTGGATTGGAGGAAAACTAAAGAGAAGCTATTTGCCGTATCCCAATTTTTCGAAAAGATCAGGAATTGAACCTGGTCCTCAATAAGATTATGAAGACCTAAATTACCTATTACACCTTCTTTTTGGTTATCCGTTTTTGCGATTGCCACTTTCCTAAATAAAAAAGTGATTGAAATCACATTTTCTTGCTTCTCATTATCATTAGAATGTCATGGGCAGACTGGTAATTTTGAATCGTTAACTTAATATATAAGAATAATGCAGGTAGAGCAATTTAATTATGACAACAAGATTGTCAGAGATTTTGGAATCGCAACTGTAATCTGGGGGATCGTCGGGATGACTGTCGGGCTAATCGCAGCCTTGCAGTTGGTATGGCCAGAGGTAAACTTTGGACTCCAATATTCCACATTCGGGCGTATTCGACCTTTACACACCAACGCAGTAATCTTTGCCTTTGTAGGAAACGCCATTTTTATGGGGGCTTATTATTCCATGCAGCGGGTTTTAAAGGCCAGGATGTTTAGCGATTTACTTAGTAAGATCCACTTTTGGGGTTGGCAATTGATCATTGTAGCCTCAGCAATTACCCTTCCGTTAGGCTTGACCAGTTCGCATGAATATGCAGAAATGGAATGGCCAATTGACCTTGCCATTACCATTATCTGGGTAGTGTTTGGTATCAACATGTTCGGAACGATCATCAGACGTAGAGAAAGACATATGTATGTGGCCGTTTGGTTCTACATTGCGACCTTCGTTACGGTTGCCGTTCTTCACATCGTGAACTCCATTCAGATGCCAGTGGGTATGTGGAAAAGTTATTACGTTTATTCAGGTGTTCAAGATGCATTGGTACAATGGTGGTACGGGCATAATGCGGTTGCATTCTTCCTTACGACTCCGTTCTTAGGACTGATGTACTACTTCTTGCCTAAGATGGCTAACCGCCCTGTATATTCCTATAAATTAAGTATTCTACACTTCTGGTCCTTGATCTTTATCTATATCTGGGCCGGACCGCACCACTTATTGTATACCTCTTTACCAAGCTGGGTACAGTCTTTAGGTGTTGTATTCTCCATTATGTTGATCGCTCCAAGTTGGGGTGGTATGATCAACGGTCTATTGACCTTACGTGGTGCATGGGATAAAGTTAGGACTGAGCCTATCTTGAAATTCATGGTTGTAGCACTGACCTGTTATGGTATGGCAACCTTTGAAGGACCTATGTTATCCTTGAAACAAGTTAACGCTATTGCCCACTTTACGGACTGGATCGTTGCACACGTGCATATCGGTGCCCTAGGATGGAACGGTTTCATGACCTTCGCTATCCTATATTGGTTGATCCCTAGGATCTATAAAACGCAACTGTACTCTAAGAAATTGGCGAATGCCCACTTCTGGATCGGTACATTAGGTATTTTGTTCTATGCTATTCCTTTATATTGGGCAGCAGTAGTACAAGGTTTGATGTGGAAAGACTTTACGCCAGAAGGTGTATTGAAATACCCTAACTTCTTGGCTACTACCTTGGAGATCCTTCCAATGCACATGATGCGTGCTGTAGGTGGTATCCTTTACCTTACAGGGGTAATCATGATGACCTATAACTTGGTTAAGACCATCAAAACAGGTTCTTTGGTTGCCAATGAGCCAGCAGAAGCACCGGCATTAGAGCCAATCCAAAAAACAGAAAAATCTGCTCACCGTCGTTTAGAACGTAAGCCTATCCTGTTTATGGTGTTGTCATTGATCGCTATCCTTATCGGGGGTATCGTGGAGATGATCCCAACCTTTACAGTGGCCAACAACGTTCCTAAAATTGCTTCGGTGAAACCGTATACCGCTTTGGAATTGACCGGACGTGACCTCTATATCCGTGAGGGATGTGTGAACTGTCACTCGCAGACCATTCGTCCATTCCGTTCGGAAACTGCACGTTATGGTGAGTACAGTAAGGCTGGAGAGTTCGTTTATGACCATCCATTCCTATGGGGTTCGAAACGTACCGGACCAGATCTTCACCGTATCGGTGGTAAATATCCGCACAAATGGCACTATGACCATATGTTGGATCCAACCATCACCTCACCAGGAAGTATCATGCCTCCATATCCATGGTTGATCGAACAAGATATCAACTACAAATACCTAACCGGTAAGATGAAGGTGATGAAGAAACTAGGGGTGCCTTATTCGGATGATGAAATCAACAATGCTGTTGAACACGCAGAAAAGCAAGCACAAGCCATCGTGAAAGATTTAGCTGCAAACGATGTTCAGGTTGAACCAAATAAAGAGATCGTTGCGATGATCGCCTATCTACAACGCTTGGGTACAGACATCAAGGCTGAGCCTAAGAAAGCAGATGACGCGAATAAAGTAGCAGAAAACAATTAATGTAACACAAAAAAAGAAAGAGCTATGTGGAGTCAAATCACAAACTTACATGGAGATGAGATTTACTTGATCATCTCGCTGTTAATCTTCTTGACTTTTTTTATCCTGGTAGCCATTATGCTGTTTACCATGAAGAAAAGCTTTGTGGATTACATGAAAGGATTACCATTTGATGAATCCGATAAACAGAATGATAACTTACCTGAATCTGAACGTATATGAATCTAATATTAATACTGAGCAGTGTATCAGGAACGCTGATTGCGATTGGTACAGGCAACTTATATAACGATATTTTCTATCTAGCCGTATTCTTCGTATTGATCGCTGTATTGGCTGCTGCCATCACCATCAACAAGGCCTTGAGGTCTATGTTGAAGGTGACCATGCCAGAGGTTGTCAAAGAAGAAGAACGCCAAAAAGCGGAAAGGAAACTGTCCAGAAAGAATTACTGGAAGAGCACATGGAACTATATCATGGGCTTGAAACCTCTGGAGGAAGAAAAAGACATGGTGATCAAAAACCATGAATACGATGGAATTGAGGAATTGAACAATCCTATTCCGGTATGGTTCAACGCCTTGTTCTATTCTTCTGTAGTCTTTGCGGTGGTATACCTATTGATTTACCAGGTATTCGGTTGGGGATTGAACCAAGACCAAGAATACGAGCGCGAGATGGCAAAAGCAGAGATTGAAAAACAAGAGTTCTTGGCACAGTCTGCCAACTCCTTTGATGAAAACACCATCGAGGTGGATGAAACTGGAACGCTGGCAGCAAATGGTAAGGCATTGTTCACAACGAACTGTGCTGCCTGTCACGGTGCAAATGGGGAAGGTACCATTGGTCCTAACTTGACCGATAGGTTCTGGTTGCACGGTGGCGAGATCAAGGACATCTTTAAAACCGTAAAATATGGTGTTCCGGAAAAAGGAATGGTGCCTTGGGAACAAACCTTGACACCAGCGCAAATTGCAGAGGTAAGTAATTTTATCCTCACTTTGAGAGATACCAAACCTGCAAATCCAAAAGGTGCAGAAGGCGTTGAAGTCACTGCATACGAAAGTGAAGGAGGTGCTGCTCCAGCTGCTGAAGGCGAAGCTCTAGCAGATAGTACAGCAACAAAATAATAAATATTAAAAAATCATGGGAACAGTAGTAAATGAATCCAATCAACAAAACCAAATAGATAAATCGAAAAGAAAATGGATATACGCTAAGAAACCTAGCGGGCAATTCTTTAACTATCGACAGGTTGTTGGCTACGGATTACTACTGTTCTTCTTTTTAGGTCCCATCCTAAAAATAAACGGAAACCCTTTCTTGATGTTCAACATCATTGAAAGGAAGTTCTCCATCTTTGGTAACATCTTTTACCCACAAGACTTTCATATCTTCCTGTTTGGGATGCTGATCGTATTGGTCTGTATCGTCCTGTTTACTGCTGTCTATGGCCGTGTATGGTGTGGTTGGACTTGTCCGCAGACCATATTTATGGAGCTCATATTCCGAAGGATCGAATACCTGATCGAAGGGGACTGGACCCAACAGAAAAAATTGAATGAAGGTCCTGATACCGATGTCAAGGCTTGGAAGAAGTTTCTGAAGCACACTGTTTTTCTGCTGATATCCTTTATCATTTCCAATCTGTTCCTTTCCTATATTATTGGGGTGGATGCACTTTACAAGATCGTCACAGATCCTGTTGAAAACCATATTGTAGGTTTCCTATCTATTATTGTTTTCACCTTGGTGTTCTATTTCGTGTTCGCATTTGTCAGAGAGATCGTTTGTACACGTATCTGTCCATATGGTAGATTGCAAGGGGTGCTTTTGGATGACAACTCTGTTACAGTTGCCTATAATGTGAAAAGGGGAGAGCCAAGAGGAAAAATCAGAAAAGATTCTTCTGAAGAGAAAGGCGATTGTATCGACTGTAACCTCTGTGTGAATGTATGTCCTACTGGGATTGATATCCGTAAGGGGCCTCAATTGGAATGTGTTTCCTGTACAGCCTGTATCGATGCTTGTGATGCCGTTATGGATAAGATTGACAAGCCAAGACGTCTGATCGGATTCTATACTTTGGCAGAAGCAGAAGGCACGGAAACGGAGGATGCAGGTAAGAGGAAGAATACCAGAGCAGTCATATATACCGGAATTCTGGTGGTATTGATGGGGATCTTTGGTTTTATGATCTTCAGCCGTTCTGATGTGGATGGTCGTCTATTGCGTGCAAAAGGGAGTACCTACCAAAAACGTGACGATGGAACGGTGACCAATTTGTACACCTTGGAAGTGATCAATAAAACGAGTAAGGACCTAGACTTCGACTTGGTTAGTGCCACGGAAGGGGTCAAAATTCAGGTGGTGAATCCTATTTCCCATTTGAACCGTGAAGGAAGTGCGAAATTAAGCTTATTTTTGATAGCAGACCAGCAATCCATCAAACAATATAAAACTGACGTGAAGGTGGATATCATGGTTGGCGATAAAGTTTTAGAAACCATGGAGACGACATTTATTGCGCCTCCAGCAAAAAAATAAAATGAACTGGGGATATAAGATAGTATTTGGTTTAGGGGCATTTATGCTATTTATTGTTGGTGCAGGGATCTATATGGTCAGTCATGATTCAGATACCTTGGTCGAGTCAGACTACTACGAAAAAGGGCTGAACTATGATGAAACTTTCCATAAAAAAGAAAACCTGCTCGCAGATCATGCTAAACCAAGACTTCAATTGCTCAAAGACAGCTTACTGATTGAGTTTTCATCTGCTGGAAATAAAGGAACCCTGAGGTTTACCCGCTTGGATGACAAAAACCTCGATCAAGTATTACCTTTCAATACAGCAAACAATCAGTTTAAACTGCCTGTAGGTAGTTTCAAGAAAGGGAATTGGAAATTAGAAATTGACTGGGTGCATTCGGATAAATCTTACATTTCCGATCACGCCGTGTTTATTCAATAAAATGACTTATCATTATCTGGCGTTTTTTATGGGCCTTTTGGGCAGTATCCACTGTGCGGTCATGTGCGGTCCGCTGCTGCTTGCCGTTCAGGCAGGGCAGAAGATCTCCTGGAAAACGACTTTTAATAAATTACTCTATCAATCTGGCCGCATCCTGACCTATGGATTATTAGGCCTGCTGTTAGGTGTACTTGGAAATGCAGCCACTATCCAAGGTTGGCAGCAGGGTTTTAGCCTGGTTACCGGTATTATCCTTTTTGCCATTGGTCTTTTCTATATGTTTGGCAAGAGTTCATCGAAACTCGCATCCATTCAGACCAAAGCCATCCAACCCTTTGCAAAGTTTATGAGCAAATGGCTGTATAGGCCTGGAGGAAGTTTTATAGCCGGTATACTGAATGGTATCCTGCCTTGTGGAATGGTCTATATGGCCTTGGCATCTGCCGTAAATGCAGACTCCTTGACCAATAGCTTTCTTTTTATGTTACTGTTCGGCCTAGGTACCCTACCTTTATTGCTGGTGTTTTCTTTTGCCGGCAACTTCCCGAAACGTATCTTCAAGACCAGTTTTTCTACGGTATTGCCTATTTTGTTCCTGATTATGGGTGCTTGGTTCATCTTGAGGGGAGCTAACCTAGATATCCCATATTTGAGCCCCTTATTGCACATAGATGGTGCAATGAATTGTGCATAATTGATTTTCTTTCCTATCTTGTATGGAAGCCTTGTTTTTTGTCTCAAAACAAATACAGGCTAAGTTGGTTATTAGAGATAATTTCTATCTATGCAGGAGCACTTAAAGACCGTTTTACATTTTCTGGAAATATGGGGCTGGATCCCATTAACGATAATGTATGTTGGAGTAATCATAACCATCTTAATTGAAAACCGAAATCCTACCAAAACCATTTCTTGGGTACTGGTCATCGTTTTTATCCCTTTTGTGGGGCTAATCCTTTATTATCTTTTTGGACAGAAGTTTTCAAAGGTCAAGAAAATGAAACGGATCAACCAGGAACAGACCCTGCGGTTGAAAAAGGAATTCCAGCGGTTGGAGCCATTGATACAATGGTCCATTCGGAATATACAGAGCAAGATCGGCGATCTATCCCGAGTGTATTCTTATCTCAAGAATGAAAAACTCTCCACACCGACCTTAAATAATGAAGTAACGCTCCTGGTCAATGGTGAACAGATGTTTCCTGCACTTTTGGAATCCCTGGCAGCAGCCAAGCATTCCATCCATATGGAGTTCTATATCTTTGATTTGGACAATATTGGTACCCAAGTCCTGGACTTACTGGAAAAGAAAGCCAATGAAGGGATAATTGTCCGGCTGATCGTGGACAGCTTCGGCTCGCCAAAGGTCGTTCGATACATGCGGAAAAAGAAAGATAGCAAAATAGAATTCCAGGCTTTCTTACCTGTGACCTTTACTTCGTTGGCAAACTCCAACTTCCGTAATCACCGGAAAATTGCGGTGATCGATGGCTTTGTATGCTATACTGGAGGTATCAATATTTCAGATCGCTATGCCAACCCGAATGAATTTGGTCTGTATTGGCGAGATACCTCGGTGAAGATCGTTGGGAATGTGGGGGCTATGTTCCAGATCAGCTTCTGGAACCAATGGAACCAGACCGACGGCAAACCCTTTAAGTTGGATGATGGATATCTTCGTGAAACTCCTGTAGTAACCGATCAGTTGAGTGCAGTGGCATTGTCTTCCAGTGACCCTGGTTCTATCGGTCCATTTAATATGGAAGCATTGCTCATCAGTATAGGAGAGGCAAGTGAAAGCATAAAATTATGTACCCCATACTTTATTCCTTCAGAAGAATTATCTACCGCACTTAAAACGGCAGCAGCAGCCGGCGTAGATGTCGAATTGATGATCCCTGCTGAAGGTGATTCCTGGTTTGTTCAACATGCAACCTTTTCCTACCTCAAACCACTTCTGGAAAGAGGAGTAAAGGTCTACCAATATGAAAAAGGTTTCTTACATGCGAAAACCTCGATTATTGATGGCAAAATTGCCTATGTAGGAACTGTCAACCTTGATTTCCGAAGTTTTTATATCAATTATGAAGTTGCTGCTGTTATCTCCAATCGAGATTTCTGTAGAGAAATGGAAAAGCAGTATGATATTGACCGTGAAAATTGTGTGCTGATTACCATTAAGGATTGGAAAAAAAGAAAAGCTTGGAAGAGAGGAGTGGATTCCCTTTGCCGATTGCTTGCGCCATTGCTGTAGGTATCTGTTAAATTTCCTTAAGGCTTCCCTCGTTCCCTAAAAATTCAATATATTTAGCTTTTTCAAAATTAAATATTGATGAAGTTAACTAATCGTTTACTTTTAGCAGTCGTAATTTTTACCTCATTATTTACCACAGCTAAGGGCCAAGAAAAACCTGCAATTCCAATCAATACTGCAGTAGAAAATGTTCAAAAATATTTCTCGGTTTACCCAGTAGAAAAAGTGCATTTACACTTTGATAAGCCATATTATGCCGTGGGAGATACATTGTGGTTCAAAACCTATCTAAATACCAATCTATTTAATTACGACCCGAGCAAGATCGTTTATGTCGATGTCATCAACAGCAGGGACTCTCTGATGCAGACCCTAAGGATCCCCATGCAGGAAGGTGCGGGAAAGGGACATTTGGTCCTTGATCCTCAGTTTTGGTCTCAGGACAACTATAGGTTCAGGGCATATAGCAAGTGGATGATGAACTTTGATATGGGCTACTTTTTCAATAAGGTAGTTCCAATTGGTGATGCAATCAACAAAAAGATGGGTGCCAATATCACCTATCAACAGGAAGGAAACCGAACCAAAGCTACCATTCAATTCAGAGGTCCAGATGGACAGGCCCTAGGTCGTAAAAAATTGAATTGGGAAGCCAATGATGGTTGGGATGCCTTTGATAAAGGAAAGGCTGAAACGGATGACCTTGGTCGGATCACGATCAACCTATCCCATAAGGAAAAAGACAAATTCAAGACTGGCCGATTGGTTGTTCAATTGGATGAAGGACAAACAGGTCAATATTCTTTGGCGAATGCCTATCAAGATGTAGATATTCAGTTTTTCCCAGAAGGTGGGGACCTTATCTCTGGAGTTTCCAAAAAGGTTGCCTTTAAGGCCATGGAATCGGGTGGCTCATCCGTTCCGGTTAAAGGGAAAATAATCGATAGCAAAAAGAAAGAGATTGCCAGCTTTGAAGATCTAGGCATGGGTATGGGGTCATTTACAATGATTCCTGTTTCCGGAGAAACCTACAAAGCTGTCGTGACCTTAGGTAATGGAATCGAGAAAACTGTGGACCTTCCGGCCGTTGTAGACGATAAGATCAACGTCGTGGCTGTTTCTCAGGATAATGAATTTATCAACCTAGGACTAGTTACCAATGATCAATATTTCAGCTCCATCCAAAACAAACCTTACTATGTTTTTGGTCAACTGAATGGACATTTGATCTATGCTGCCCAAGCTTCCATTAAAAGTCCGGCAGTATCGGTTAGAATTCCTTTAAAGGAATTACCGAACGGTGTCGTACAGATTACATTGATGACCCCTGATGGACAACCTGTATCCGAGCGTTTGGTGTTTATCCAACCGCAGGAACTGATCGGAATCCAAGTGTCTACTGATAAAACGGACTATGCAAGAAAGGATCTGGTGAAAATGAAACTGAACCTGGATACCAAAGTGGATAGCCTGCCTGGGAACTTCTCTGTTTCTGTCATCGATGAAAGCAAGGTACCTTACAATGATGATAATGATAAAGGTATTGTCAGCAATATGTTGGTTGCCTCGGATTTAAAGGGTTATATCGAAAAGCCAAACTATTACTTCAATCCTAAAAACGAAAACAGATTGGAAGCCTTGGATGCCTTAATGTTGACCCAAGGATTTAGAAGGTTTGAATATAAGGATCTGGTGAGTGGAAGACTACCGCAAGTGAAGTTCATGCCTGAACAAGGAATTACGATCACTGGGGTCCTTCGCCAAAATACCGGACGTGTCCAGCCTAATGGTGGTTTATTGTTGAATATCCCAGGAGCTGCAATTAAAAAAGATGCTTATACTGATAATTCAGGTAGATATACATTCGAAAACCTAGTCTTTTCGGATTCCCTGAAAGCTACCTTGAATGCTCGAGGTAATGACAACTTCAGAAGTCTGGTAATCACCTTGGATCCAACGCTATTCCCAGAGATTGATCAAGCTAATCCTAATAAGGCTGCAAACATCCAGAATATCGATGAGAACCTAAAAGCATACCTTGACAATAGCAAAAAGGAATTCAGGACGCATAACCTGATCGAGGAAGTCGTGGTAACAGCAACCCAAGAGAAAAAGCAGACCAGTAAGGACTTCTCGGCATTGACGGGGCTTTCCATGCCTGAACACCGTATCGAAGGAAGCCGTTTCAATGGCTGTAATGTCTTGAGCATGTGTTTAAATACGATGTTGACAGGGATTACCTATGATGTCAATACCCAGAAATATTATATCACCAGAAATTTCAACCAAGGCAGCCGTGTACCCGTACAGTTCTTCCTGAATGGTATGCCAATAGACGAGCCTTCCATCAACTCGATTCAGGTAGCTGATATCGAGGCTATCGAGATCTTTATGCGTGATGACCTGGGTACCGTAAGAAACCTGTACAACAATGATGGTGTAGTTTCGATCATCACCAAGAAAGAGAAAAAACAACCGCGTATGACCATGGCGCAGATTGAAGCCATGTTGCCTAAATCAAACGTAATCGACTTCTATCCGCTAGGATATGTGAAGGAACGTAAATTCTACGAGCCGAAGTATACAACAGCAGAGTCTAAAAATACCAATGACTACAGAACAACAGTTTATTGGAACCCAGATGTACGCGTAGATTCGAAAGGTGAAGTTAACCTGGAATTCTTCAATGCTGATGGAACCGGTAAATACAAGGTAGTCGTGGAAGGTAATGACCTTCAGGGAAATGTCGGTAGACAGATTTACTATTACAATGTGAAATAAATAAAATTCTTATAAACAGCAAGGGCAGCAATCTTAATTGCTGCCCTTGTTGTTGTTATACAAAAGTTATTTGCTAGTCTTTACCCGCATGTTGAATAGAATGGCCAGGATAATCAATCCAATTCCCAATAGGGAATATAAACTGTATGTTTCTTCGAAAAAGAAGAATCCAATGCCCAGTGCGTAAACCACACCTAGGTAAGTTAAACTCGATACCTTTGAAAGATTAGCGGTCTGATACGAAAGCGTCATGTAATATTGGGCCAGTTGGGTTAAGATACCCACTAATAACAGATAAAACCAATCAATGCCCTGTGGTGTTTTCCAATCGAAAATACTATAGATTCCGACAAATGGAATCGTGATCAATGGAAAGTAAAAAATGATAACCAAGGGATGCTCACTGGTTTTGATCTTCGCAATGATATTATAGGCAATGGCTGCAAACAGTGCAGACATCAAGCCCACCGCTAAATCAAAATTGGATATCCTGGAGTCAAAACCTTTCATCATCAAAACACCTGCGATCGCCATTCCAAAGAACAGAAACTGAATAGGCTTCACATACTGTTTGACCATGAAGATCCCTAGAATGGTCGTAAATAGGGGAGCTGTATAATTGATGGTCACTGCAGAGGCCAATGGAATATTCTGCAAGGTGTAAAAAGAACCTACCAGCCCTAAACAGCCAGCAATTCCTCTTGCAATCAGCAATTTCTTGTTATTTCCAAATACAGGGATGTTTTGTTTTCTCAGGATGGCATAGGAGGCCAGCAAACTGATGACCGAACGGAAAAGTACCACTTCCATGGTTGGAAGATGCGAAACCAACTTGACACTAATATTCATCAGGGCGAAGAAAAAGCCCGCCAATAACATGTATTGGATGCTTTTTTGATCTTCCACTACTGAACTGGGTCGCTATGTTTTTTTACTACTTCCCTAATTCCAGTTTCAGGGTCAATTTCCAATTCCGTCTGTTTTACCAACACAGCAAATGAAGCTGGTTGAATTCCTTTGCCATATTTGATGGCGTATTCTTTCGTAAACTCGGCTCCAAAGTACAGAATGGCAGCAGAGTAATAAACCCAGGCCAATAAGATAATAATGGATCCTGCGGCTCCATACGAGCTGGCAGTGATGTTCTGTGAAAGGTATAAGGAGATCAGGAACTTACCGAACATAAATAACAATGCGGTAAAAAGGGCTCCGCCCAATATATCCTTAAATCGAACCTTCGCATCTGGAAGGAAGGCGTAGATAATTCCAAATAAAGACGAGATCACCAAAAAGGTAATGGCCGTATTCACCCAATCGATCAAACTGATATCCCAATTCTCCATAAACTGATTGAAATAGCTCGTCATCACGCCAATCAAACTGGAGATAATCAACGATGCCAATAGAAGGAAAACCAGACCTAGGATCATGGAGAATGAAATCAACCTGTTGATGATCAATTTCAACCAACCTTTCTTGGGTTTAGGCTTTACTTTCCAGATGGAATTGATTGAATTTTGGATATCCACAAAAATAGTGGTCGAAGTGAACATCAAGGTGCCTGCACCGACGATGATTCCAATATTGGAGCGGCTAGAAAGGGATAGATTATGTACGGTAGATTCCAGCAAGGTGGCTATTTCTTTTCCAAACAATTGATTCAGCTCATCAATGACCTGCTCACGCGCACCCTCGCTACCATCTAGGGCACTGCCATAGAAAAATCCCAGTGTCCATGTTAAAATCAACAGAAGTGGACCAATAGAGAATACGGTGTAATAGGCAAGTGAAGCGGCTAGCTTCATGCAGTTGTCATCAGCAAATGCATTACCTGCATTCAATAGTAGTTGCCAGAATTCCTTTATCTTGGTCCAAATTGTTTTTAGCATAGATTATCCCTGTTCAGAATAGATTGATTTTATTACCTCTTCATTCTTTTGCAGGATAACTTTTCGTTTAAGGCTTAACTTCGGAGTCAACTCACCAGCGTCGATGGTCCACTCTTTCGGCAACAACTTAAACTTCTTCACCTGCTCCCAATGCCCAAAGTTAGCCATTGCCTGTGATATAACCTGTTCGTATTTAGATAAAATGTCGGTATTCTTGATCAAGTCCTCTTTTGAACTGAAGCTGATCCCTTTGTGATTGGCATATTTTTCAAGCTCTTCATATGCCGGAACGATCAATGCCGCTGGGAAACGTTGGTTCTCACCAATGACCATCACCTGGGCAATCAGGGTAGATTCCATCAATTTGTTTTCTAAAACTTGAGGGGCAACATATTTACCTCCCGCGGTTTTGAACATCTCTTTTTTACGATCGGTGATTCTCAAGAAACCATCTGGAGTCAGTTCACCAATATCGCCGGTATGCAAATATCCATCTTCGGTAAAGGCTTCTTTGGTCGCCTCATCGTTATGGTAGTAGCCACTGGTCACACTTGGTCCTTTTACCAGGATCTCTCCATCCTGAGCGATCTTAACATCTAGGTTGTCCAATACGCGTCCAACTGTTCCAAACTTCACATCTTCTTCCTTCCAGGAGTTCACAGCAATTACCGGGGAAGTTTCGGTCAATCCGTAACCTTCCAAAACCTTGATACCTGCCGCCCAGAACACTCTTGCCAAACGTTCCTGCAATGCTGCACCACCAGAAATAATCAATTTGATGTTTCCACCTAATGCATCCTTCCATTTTGAAAAGATCAATTTTCTGGCAATGCCCAATTGGAAGTTGTAGAATCCGGAGTTCTTTTTAGGTTCTTGATAACGTAAGCCCAAGTTCAATGCCCAGAAGAACAATGATTTCTTGATGCCGGTAAGGTTCTTGCCTTTCTCAACGACCTTATCATATACTTTTTCCAATACACGTGGGACCGTCGTAAATAGATCTGGTTTTACATCATTGATGTCGACCACGATATTATCTAGGTTTTCCGCATAATAGATCTGTACCCCTTTGGAAAGGTACAGGTACACTACCATTCGCTCAAAGATGTGGCATAAAGGCAAGAAGCTCAATGCTTTCTTGTATTCATCGGTCACCAAATGGTTACATGCCTCCACATTGGAAATGATATTGTTATGGGATAGGAAAACGCCTTTGGGTTTACCCGTTGTGCCTGAAGTATAGATCAAGGTCAATAGATCCTCAGGTTGAACTGCATCTCTATGGGCTTGCAGGTCCTGGTCGTTTTGTTTACCAAGTCCCAGAACCTCAAGATAGTTCTTGCGGTCTTGGATATCATCAAACGTAAAAACCTCTAACTCTTGGTTGTTTTCCTTTAATGCTAGGTCAGCTTTCTTCGCAAGCTCTTCATTGCTTACAAACAAAAGCTTTGCGCCAGCATCATTCAGGATATAGATGAGGTCCTGATTGGAAAGGGTAGGGTATAAGGGCACTGTCGCCACACCCAATTGGTTACAGGCAAAGTCAATGAAATTCCATTCCGGTCTATTACCGGACATCAAGGCAATACGATCGCCTTTCTGAATCCCTTTTGCCAATAATCCCTTACTAATATTATCGATGATTTCTACAAACTCTTGGGTGGAATAGGTCTTCCAACCATTCTTTGAGCGGCCAGCAACCATGATCTCTTTGGAAAATTCCTTCTGATAGTTACTGATTAAATCAAATAATCTTTTATTATTGCTCATAATGTTTATCTCCCCTTAAAAATACAAAATTGGTTATACATATCTAGGTAATGACTAATATATAATTTTTTAAAGAAAAACTATGCTTGCAGAATAATTTTTGACTTTACTTATACCGAAAATCGGTTTTAAGCGTTTAAAAAATTAATAGTACTTTTGAGGAATAGAAATTTGTTTTCAATGAAAAAAATCTTACAACTAACACTAGTTTTTATCGCTTTTATTGCATCAACTAACCTTGCCAACGCGCAGCTGCAATCTCAACATGCCATCGGTGCCAGATTTGGTTCGGCTACTGGATTAACATATCGTTATACAATGAATCCTAACAAGGCTTTGGAAGGAATCCTGAGTATACAGGGCAACTCGGAATACAGCAGGTTCCGCTTGGTAGGTCTCTATGAAAACCACTTGCCATTGTACAATGATTTCTCTTGGTTCTGGGGATTCGGTGGTTCCGTAGGTTCATATACCAGTAAAGCATTTACCAACAAAGAAGGGCAACGTTTTGACAAACATTCCGAAATGGCCCTGAGTGTTGATGGTATCGTAGGGGTGGAATACAAAATTCCGCAAGCTCCACTAGCATTGTCACTAGATATCAAACCTTATTTCGACTTCCTTCAAGAAAGCGGATTCAGGATTTGGGATGGAGTGGGATTCTCAATAAGATACACGTTTTAACAACGAACAAGGCCTTGCATCAAAAAGCAAGGCCTTGTTCGTTGTTACAGTATTGAGATGTGAGATATCAGATGTGAGATAGAAAGGCTGTCAATTATACTGTCTCATATCTCACATCTCAATACTCATATCTATCCCATTCCTATCCAATTTTCTATCCCACATCTCAATACTCACATCTCATATCTACTCAACTGCCTTCTCCGTATCCACCGCATTATGCTCCCGGTATACTTTTTCGCCAATTACGCCTTCGTCCCCGAGTGCCCTGCCTTTGATCAGCCAGGATATCCCGAACATCCAAAGGGCTAAGGCTTCAAAAACGAGGGTAGAATAGGGGAACAGCTTTAGAGGGACCATAACTACGCAAAGTATTATGCCATAGCCACAGAATCTGTAGATGCGGTTTTCATTGAACATACTGACCGGAATATCGGAGTTTTTCTGTTGCCCGATGGTAAAGACATTGATGGATAATAGGGCAAAAATGGAAAACAACACTGCCGCAAAGGCATAGTGTAACCAAGTTAAGCTAAAGTTGATCAAGGTACATTTCAGGCAGGAGTCCGAAATAGGATCTGTTGGGATAAAAGCAACCCCGAAAGCCATGATCCCGGCAACATTCGTAAGTAAATTGTCGTTCTTGAGAATTGACCTGTTCCCATTTCCTTTATAGCAGATCAAAAACAAGCCTACAGCACATAATGTACCCGTAAAGATTTCCCGAAGGTTGGTATAGTAATAATGGCTGATGGAGGGCTGTATTTTGGTCGCAAAGAATTTGATTAAAGATAGCAGGACTAAAATGGTTGGGAGAAAAATCCCTAGATAACCAATTGCCCTTCGGAGACGCCGATAGGCATATAGGTTGTGGTTTTGAATGGGTTTTATTTGCATGGCCGTAATTGGTTAAACGGTACGGAACCTGAAATTGGTCTTAGGTTCGATTCTGTTAATTGTGTGCCATTAAAAATAAAGAAAAAATTCAAATAAATTATTGATAATGAGTGGTTAATTGCTTTGGACGAGCGAAAACAAAATACCCAGCAACGAAAGGGATTCGATTGCTGGGTATTTCTACTTTTCAAGATTATAAAGAAAGCCAGATATTACCTAACCTTCTTTGTTCTTCTGTGCTGTCTTCTTTTCTTTCAATAACGTAGGAAACTTTTTCACTAGCTTTCAACTGGATCGTGATTTCACGCATCAGGCCATCTCTAGCGACCAGGATCTGCAAAGGATCACCAATCTTGCTGTTGATCACAGCCTGGTCCAGTTCTCTACCCATCGGATCCAAGCGATTTCCGTTGACTGCCACGATTTCATCATCTACATTCAATCCATCCAGCCAAGCAGCGGAATTGCGGTCAACATTCTTGATGATGGTACGTCCATCCTGATGCGAAACCTTGATCCCTATGCTAGGTGTCTGGTTTTCCCTATTGATGTCAATGAACTGATAACCTATCGCGTTGAAATAAGCATTATAGTCAATTTCTTCTGTGGTATAGACTGCGTCAAAAATCTCCTTCAGGGAGATTCCGGAAACCTCTTCTGCCAAGTCTTGGAATTCCTTTTCGCTGATTCCCCTGTTCTCAATCAGGTAATATTTTTCATAGGCCGCTTTCAGGACATTGTCCAAACGTTTGCTGCCATTGGTCTTCGCAATGATGCTGATGTCAATCATCGTGGCCAACATAGCTCCTTTGTTGTAATAGGAGATGCTGACATTGGATGAGTTTTCATCAGGGCGGTATTGTTTGATCCAGGTATCAAAACTGGAAAGACCCACCGATTGAACCTTGTGTCCAGGGCGGTTCAATACCAGATTGAATTCCGAAACCAATTCATTTAGATACTCCTGTTCATTCCTAAATCCGCATCTACGCGTAATTAGGTTGTCGTAATAGGCGGTAAAACCTTCAAAGATCCATAATAATGGGGTGTAGTTTTCCTCATCATAGTTGAATGGACCCAAGTTCGCGGGTCTCAAACGCTTGACATTCCATAAGTGGAAATACTCATGGGCTACCAAGCTCAAGAAATTATTATAGGTGATGTTATTGGAATAAGCGGACCTGGATGCTGCCAAGACCGTCGAGTTCAAGTGTTCCAATCCACCGTGTGAACTTTGATAATTATGGGTAATAAATACATATCGGTCATTCGGATTCGATCCCCAGATCGCCGTTTCTACTTCCACAATCTTTGTGATATCTTCTGACAAGCGATCTTTATCGTAATTGGCCGTTCCCACCATCGCAAATTCATGGGGTATACCCGCAGCATTGAACGTCCAGCTATCCTGATTACCGATCTCCAGCGGAGAATCAAAAAGGATATCGAAATTCTCTGCAAAGAAGAGATTGAGTTTGCCCTCTACCAATTCCAAACCTGTAGATATCTTTTTCCAGAAACTTGGCAGATCAACCTGAACCGTGGAAGCATGGTCCAAATAGCCGTCCACGAACAGGAAAGTCCCTGCTGGGCTGATAAAGGCATGTTGGTCATCCACAAAATTGGTACGCACGGAGCGTTCAAAGCTATAAACACGATAGGATACCTTTACCTGCGAACCCTTGGAATGAACTCTCCAGGTATTCTTGTTGATCTTGTCAAATTCAAGGAGGTTACCATTCGTATCTTCCATCTTCATCTGCTCCACGTTTTTTGCAAATTCACGGATGAGGTAGGAACCAGGTGTCCAGACCGGCATTTTGAGGTCAAGGTAATCTTGGTCAAATCCTTCAAGGATCATTCGGACCTCCACATAATGTGCCTGAGGCTCAATAAAAGATAATTGGAACTGTATACTGCTATTACTCATAATTCTTAAACGTAAAAAGGGAAACCTTGTTTGGCATCCCTTATTTTCTTTTATAAACTTCAAAAGTATAGTCGAACTTATGCTTTTCATCCTTCTGATGGGCATCTTGACTGACCAACTCCCATTCATTCTCTGGCAGTTCCGGAAAATAGGCGTCCGCATCTGGAATATTGGTGTGCACCCTGGTCAATAGGACTTCATCTGCAATGGGCAAGGATTGCTTGTAGATCTCTGCTCCACCGATGATAAATATTTCCTGTTCATCCCTGCAATAATTAATTACCGCTTGGATGCTGTTTGCGACATCAACTTCCTCTGCCCTAAATTGAGGCTGTCTGCTGATGACGATATTCCTTCTGCCTGGCAAGGCTTTACCAATGGACTCAAAGGTCTTCCGACCCATGACAATGGAATGATCCATGGTCTTGGCCTTGAAGTATTTGAAATCATTGGGTAAATGCCAAGGCATTTGGTTACCTTTTCCAATTGCATTATTCTCGGCTGCCGCCACAATAAATGTAACTTTAGGATAACTCATTTAAATGTTTTAGTTTTTATTATACAGCTACTGGAGCTTTGATATGCGGGTGATGTTCGTAATTGACCAATTCAAAATCCTCAAACTTGAAATCAAAGATGTCTTTCACATCAGGGTTGATCTTCATTTGCGGAAGTGGTTTCGGATCGCGTGACAATTGCAGTTCGGTCTGCTCAAAATGGTTGCTGTAGATATGCGCATCACCAAGGGTATGGACAAAATCTGCCGCTTCCATATCGCATACCTGCGCCACCATCATGGTCAATAGGGCATAGGAAGCAATGTTGAACGGTACTCCCAAGAAAATATCTGCACTGCGTTGGTATAATTGGCAGGATAGCTGCGGTTTTAAGATCCCTTTCTCAGGTTGCGCCGGCGCTACATAGAACTGAAAAAAGGCATGACATGGAGGCAAAGCCATATTTTCGATTTCCGCTACGTTCCATGCCGAAACAATGATCCTACGGGAGTCCGGTGATTTTTTCAACTGATTGATCACTTGGCTGATCTGGTCGATATGACGGCCATCAGGAGTAGGCCATGAACGCCATTGTGAACCATAAACTGGACCTAAATTGCCGTTTTCATCCGCCCATTCGTCCCAAATGCTTACACCGTTTTCCTTGAGATATTGGATGTTGGTCTCACCTTTCAGGAACCAGATCAACTCATGGATAATGGAGCGTAAATGTAACTTTTTGGTCGTTACAAGGGGGAATCCTTCTTTTAGATTGAAACGCATTTGATACCCAAATACACTTTTTGTTCCTGTTCCAGTTCTGTCCGTTTTTTCAACACCAGTCGTGTATACGTGTTCAAGTAAGTCTAAATATTGTTTCATTGATTTCCCTTGATTTTTTTCTCCTACGAAGATACCCTTTTTTTTGAAATTGCATTTTGCTTTTTGGGGCCTTTGCGGAAGTTTCCCGTTTTTTTACAATCCCAGGTTAATCATTAAAATATCACAATTCATCAATACTTAACATTTTGCATCATTTTGTGTATTTTTGCAAAATATTATGGGAAAAAAAGTTGCTTTCTATACGTTAGGTTGTAAGCTGAATTTTTCAGAAACCTCCTCTATAGGTCGTATCTTTAAGGATGCGGGTTATGAAACTACGCCTTTCAACAGCGCGGCAGATGTTTATGTGATCAATACATGTTCGGTGACCGATCATGCTGACCGCAAGTGCCGAAAGGTCGTAAAGGAAGCCCTGAAGCATTCCCCAAATGCCTATATTACCATTGTTGGCTGTTATGCGCAGCTCAAACCTAAGGAGATTTCTGAAATCCCGGGTGTGGACATGGTATTAGGTGCTGCCGAAAAATTCAACATCATTGAACATATCGATGACCTGACCAAGAACGAAAAAGCAGTGGTCCATAATGCCCCTATCGACGAAACCAATCAGTTTGTTTCTGCATTCTCCATCGGCGACCGTACCAGGACCTTTTTGAAAGTTCAGGATGGTTGTGATTATTCCTGTACCTTCTGTACGATTCCTTTGGCACGTGGCGCCAGCCGTTCGGGCAAGATTGAGGACATTGTGCGTCAGGCTGAAGAGATTGCCGCTTCCGGCGTCAAAGAAATCGTGCTGACTGGCGTGAATATCGGTGACTACGGCATCCGTGACGGCAAGCGCCAAGATCGCTTCGTGGATCTGGTGAAAGCATTGGATGAGGTGGAAGGAATCGATAGGATCCGTATTTCTAGCATTGAACCCAACCTATTGACCAATGAGATCATCGAATTTGTAGCACAGTCCAAAAGGTTTGTGCCACATTTCCACATGCCCCTACAGTCAGGTAACAATAAGGTCCTAGCACAAATGAGACGCCGATACAAACGTGAACTGTATAGCGAACGCGTTGCTAAGATCAAATCTCTGATGCCTAACTGCTGTATCGGGGTGGATGTTATCGTCGGTTTCCCAGGAGAGACCCGTGAGGATTTTATAGATACATACAACTTCTTGAATGAGATGGATACCTCTTACCTGCATGTATTCACCTATTCAGAACGTGAAAATACCATTGCCGCTCAAATGGAAGGTGCCGTACCGGGTGCCCAGCGAAGCGATAGAAGCAAGATGTTGCATATCCTTTCAGAAAAGAAACGTAGAGCCTTCTACGAATCGCAGTTAGGCTCTATCGATGAGGTTCTGTTTGAAGGTGATATCAAAGATGGTTATATGCATGGCTTCTCCAAGAACTATGTGAAAGTGCGTACGCCTTATGATCCTTTGTTGGTAAACGAGGTTGTTCCCGTTAAGTTCATTTCCATTTCTGAAAATGGGGATGTGGATATCGAGGAATTGCCAGAGGTATTAGCGCATTAATCGGATAGTATACCCCAATTTTTTTTGGTTTTATTCTGACTTTGTTCGAGTCTCATTCGAGACATATTCGGAAACGTTCGGATTGGATAGAATTATTTCTAACCATTTCCCGAATGTGTCTCGAAGCAATCTCGAATAAGGTCAAGATTTAGACCTTTCCTTTTGGTCTAAATCCTGCCTTTTCTTTAGCTGTTTTTGGGTCCTTTTTTATGGGGAATAATTACTTGCCTGAGTTGAATTTGAGCTGCTAAGCATTTCTTCTTCTGAAGCTGTCAAACTCTTTGTGAAGTCGCATCAACTTGAAGGTTGAACTGATCAGCTCATTGGTTTCGAGAAGAATGGAGAAATACAGTCTACTGTTCTTAGGACTGTTTTCAGAAGTCCTGATACGGTCTATCTGTTTGTCCAATAGATTGTTGATGTATTCTTGGATATCTTCTCTTTCTTTAATGATCTCATCAATCTTACTGAAATCCAGTCGTTTATAGGTCATGTTGATTTTTGAGAACCATTCAGCGATTCTTTCCACCACATATTTTAAGTCTTTTGCCTGACTGATCTTCAGCGGTTTGTGGTTATTGTCCACATGCGACATGGCATTGGAGTTGATGACCGCTACGTTTTCTACCATATCCTGTTGATAACCTAAGGATATGATATAATAACGGCTTCCCTTCACGGAATTATCATCCAAACTACGGATATAATCATACATCGCGTTGTTGGTTGAGTTCAGGTCGTTCTGCAGTTTCTTGATCAACTTTTTATTGCTTGTCAGGGCATCCAGGTCTTCCTTGATCAGGGAGTCTATGGCTTCCTTGAAGAATAGGTTGGTCTTGGAGAACGTTTCACTGATCTGTTGGGCAGAGGTTTCAATTACCTGCTGTAGACCGATGATATCGCCTTTTTCCAGGTTCAGTTCCTGTAATGCCTTTGCCTTGATCTTGCGGTCATGGCTCTTTGCATTTCTATAAAGCAATAGGGCAAGTACGATCAGGGAGATCACAAAAGTGACGATTCCGCCAATCTTTAGGAAGAACGCGAAGATTACCGCTCCCGCGAATGCACAACCCGCAGTCACAAACCAACCGCCGATAACGTGGAATACTCCCGAAACCCTATAAACTGCACTCTCACGGCCCCATGCACGGTCTGCAAAGGCAGTACCCATGGCCACCATAAAGGTTACATAGGTGGTCGAAAGGGGAAGTTTCATGGATGTACCTAGGGCGATCAGGCTGGAAGCAACCATCAGGTTGACCGAAGCGCGGATCATATCAAACATTGGTTCATCTTTTGACTTCTTTTTCTTTCTATGGGCAGTTAACAGTGGGTTTTCAAATTTTTTGTCCAAACTTGCCTGCAAGGTCCTCGGCATCAGGTAAGTCAAACCTGAACCAAGTTTGATAAATCCTCTTACAATGCTACGGGATAGCATATTGGATTTAAATTTCTCGTTACCATCACCTTGATTGGAAAGGCTCATTTCCGTCTCAATAACGGTTTTGGCCTTTTTGGAGGTCCATAAGGTAATGACCATTACGATACCTGCGGTTAATAAGATCCAGGTAGGGGCAACTATATCACTGGATGCCAATGCATCCATCATATAGTTGTCCGGGTCGGCGCCAGGGATCGATTGGAAGAACTCTACCGATTGAGCTGCGGCTACTGGTACACCGATAAAGTTTACCAAGTCGTTCCCCGCGAATGAAAGCGCTAACGCAAAGGTTCCAATTCCAATGATCACCTTCAGGATATTATATCCCAACAGGTTAATGATGTAGCTTAGGATGGTGAAGACTACAAATGATCCACCCAATAGGAGCAATTCATGCGTCTGAACCCAGTCTTTGACATCTGAACCAATGAACGATACACCTTTCATCCCTTTGATCAGGATAAAATAAGAGATAGAAGCCATGGCAATTCCCCCAAAGAAAACCCCAATGGTCTTTAGTTTCTTTTCAAACTGGAAAGTGAACAGGACCCTGGAAATATACTGTACAGCCATACCGACCGTAAAGGAAATGACGACGGAGAGTAAGATACTGTAGACAATCTCAGAGGCTTTTTCTGTATTGATATAGGTAGAAAGGGTAGACCAATCTCCGTTCTTAATAGCGATATTATAGATAGCCAAACAGATCGCAGCACCTAAGAGCTCGAACACGATGGATACCGTGGTTGAAGTTGGCAGGCCGAAATAGTTAAAGACATCCAATAGAATGATATCCGTAATCATGACGGCGAGGAATATGGTTATTACATCATCAAAAGAGAATTTACTGGGGACATAGATCCCGCTCCTGGCGATTTCCATCATACCGCTCGAAAAGACCGATCCAAAAAGGATCCCCAAACTGGCAATGATCATGATGCTTTTGAAAGGGATGGCTTTTGATCCAATGGCTGAATTCAGGAAGTTTACAGCATCGTTACTAACACCGACCATCAGGTCTATGATTGCCAGGACAGCAAGCGTGATGAGTACGAGATAAAGGTAGTTCTCCATAATGTATATGTTTTCAATCTAGATTGTTATGGGTGATCAGACTAAAACTGAAATATAATTTCTAAAACTGCAAGTATAGGGTAAAAACCTTAAAATTTAGCTATTTGTTTTCAAATTATTCTTCCAGAATATCGTTAAAAGAATAAAAATAACGCCTATCCATTTGACCCAGCTGACCGACTCTTGCAGGACCAGGTAAGACATACAGACGGCTACCGGGAGCTCTACGGCACTTAGTACGGCGCCAAGGGAATACCCCACTTTAGGCATGCCGTAAGCAAAGAGCAACGGTGGAATGACCGTTCCGAAGATGGACAGCAACATGCCATAAGGTAAAATTCCCATGAACGTTTCGCTGCCGAACAAACTGAAGGGTTGTAAGGTGACCATAATCAGGAATAAGGCACCACTGATCATCATGGCGCTTTTATGGATCGGATGGTAATCATTGCCCACACGGCCGTTGACAATCATAAAGACAGAGTAGGCGGTTGCAGCAAGCATGCCGTACCCGATCCCCAGTAAAGAAAAGGATTCCAAAGGTTCCTCGATCATGCCAGTAGCGAAGACCGTACCGGCAAGGATGGCAATGATAACGATGATTTGGCTAAGCTGAGGTTTTACCTTGAAGAAAATCAGTTCGATAATCTGTCCGATCCAGATGTATTGCATCAGGAGGACGATGGCCAAGGAAGCTGGGACCAGTTCTACACATTTATAGTACAATATGCTGACCATGCCCGTACTTACCCCACTCAGGTAAATTTTCCATTTAGGGCTTAATGGGGTCTGGGATTTCTTTTGTTGTTGGGAGTTTTTTATGAGGAGCCAAGCTAGCCAAAGAAAGACAACCCCTAATAGTGCTTGAATCCCTGTGACTTCGCCAAGGTTATAACCTTGTGCATAGGCTTTTTTAACAAAGGTGGATAGAATTCCGAAGCTCGCGGCTCCAAGGAATACGGCTATTGCGCCTTTTGTTTTATTCATGGCGCAAAAGTAAATTAAATAAGTACTATGCGCTAAGGATAAAAACAGTTGATGACACAGAAAAGACAAATCCATTCGTACAGGTAAAAATTAGCGCGCATAAAATTTGGTTGTCGTGACAAATAATTTCCGTTCAAATCCTGTTTTTAAGGATTAATAACCTATATTGTATGGCTTTGGCAATAAAGTAAGTCACATTTGTGGAAAAAAACAGGTGGGCTTTGATGGAATAGCTTGATATTTTTGGTTTGGAGGTTTTGGATGAAGATTAATTACAGCTTATTACTTTTTCTTTTGGCGGCGGTCTTGTTGAGTTCCTGTGGGGCGAAGCGAAAAACTGCCGGAGGAGGTTCTTATGGAAATGTAAAGCCCAAGAAGGGAGCTCCAATTTCGGATGCCAGTGATGCCAGAGGGGTGGAGTATTCTGGGAACAAGCTGGAAAACTATGCCGAGTTGTTGGGCGTGAAGACCAAGGATCTCGATAACAAGAACCTATACCTAATGATCGATGAATGGATGGGCACGCCGCACCGAATGGGGGGTATGGATAAACGCGGGGTGGACTGTTCGGGTTTTGTGACCCTGATGTACGATAGGATCTATGGCAAGGAGCTGCCACGAACTTCAAGGGACATGGCTGACAATGTGAAGCGGAAGTATGAGAAGCAATTGAAGGAGGGGGATCTGGTGTTCTTTTCCTTTGGCGGTCGGAATATCGACCATGTGGGTATTTACCTGCACAATGGCAAGTTTGTGCATGTATCCACGCGCAAAGGTGTTATCATCTCCAACCTGAACGATAGTTGGTATTATAAATATTTCAAGCGCAGCGGAACGCCAAAGAGTTAGTGGCTGCTGTTTTATGACAGTATTATGTCCGATATTCGGCTTTATTCTCAAATTAGCCTGTTAAAATCTGTACAAATCCCTATTTTTGTGCACATTTTATAGCATATCATGTCAGAAAAAACTAAAAAGATTTTCTTAGGGCTATGTGTAGTAGTTCCATTCTTAATTTACTGTGTTTATTACTATTCGGCAATGGTGAAAAACGCACCATACCGTTATTCAGATTTCGATCATATCGAAATTACCTATGGATTTCCAGATTCCATGCTGAACCATTTCAATTCCAAGACACAGGAATATGATTACCTTACAAAAGACAACAAGTTGGTAAAGGATAGCTTGAAACTTCGTGACAATGACCTGTTGTATCTGCACAGGAAAGCGCAGGAGTTGGGCTTCTGGAATTTACCGGACGATATGACGGTGGACCTCAGCAAGAGACCGGCTGGCGAGCGCAAGCCAAGGTACAAGCTGACCTTCGCCTATAAAGAAAAAACGAAGACTGTAACCTTTGATCCGGATTATCCGGGGCCAGACAAAATGGTCGAAGCGGGCCGTACCACGATCGATGAGGTGGTAAGGATGTTGGCGACGGCAAAGGCGAGATAAAAGGAAATTTATTATTTAATTTTCTCTTAACAGTAACTTTAACCAATAGCCCTACTTTTGAGTCAAGTAATTTGTTTCAATAAATTGTTTGGTGATTTAAAGGTTATTAGGTAAAACAATTAAGAAAAAGGGTCGATGTGATATCGGTCCTTTTTTTTTATTTATTGAATCTCGATTAATCCCCTGTAAACTAAAAAGATGCTCTGTTCCCTTTTGGAAAAAAGGATGACTTCCATTTTTGTGGCGATAATCCTACCATTATTTTATGAGGTAATTATTGATATTAATTGTTAATTTGTGTCCAAATAATAAATTATGGAAACAAAAACATTATCTAAATTCATTGCTGAACTGATTGGAACATTCGGTTTGGTATTGTTTGGCTGTGGTGCTGCAGCTGTTGCCGGAGGTGATACGCTAGCGCATACATCTGGCCTAGGGTTATTGGGGATTTCCTTGGCTTTCGGTTTATCCGTGGTAGTTTTCGCCTATGCAATTGGCGGCGTATCGGGTTGTCATATCAATCCGGCGGTTACCTTGGGTGTCCTGGTCTCGGGAAGGATGTCTGGAAAGGATGCTATAGTTTATATTGCTGCCCAGGTATTGGGTGGTATCTTAGGAGCCTTTGTGTTGAAGACCATTTTGTCGGGTCAGATTGCTGGTTTCAGCGCTGGCGAATGGGCGTATGGGTCGAATGGCTGGGGCGCAGGTTATCAGAATGAGTATGGAATGATGGCAGCATTTATTACCGAAACGGTATTGACAGCCCTGTTCCTGTTCGTTATTCTGGGCACCACATCAAAACTTGGAAATGGAACGATGGCTGGTTTGGCTATCGGTTTTTCCTTGGTTTTGATCCACATGGTTGCTATTCCTATCACAGGGACTTCAGTGAATCCTGCTAGAAGCCTTGGACCTGCGATCTTTGCAGGTGGAAATGCAATTTCTCAAGTTTGGTTGTTCTTGGTCGCTCCGTTTGTTGGTGCAGTAATCGGTGCCGTACTGTGGAGATTGGTGCAGAACGAACCGAAAAGTGCGTAATTGAAAATATTATTTTGATTAATTTAAATGAAAGAGTTGCTCCATTGGGCAACTCTTTTTTGTGGGTAGGGGAATGGGTAGGGGATTTGAACCAGGATGAAAGGGATTAGAGGATGGGCCAAGATCTGGGAGTGTACCAGGATTAAAAGGATGAGAGGATGGGCCATGATCGTAACTCAAGGCTCCTTGGAGGTTAAGGGAAATGTTTTTTTGTTTTTGATTCTGAACGATCAGTGAGGAATCTGTACGGTTTTCCTTCAACATGTCCTGTCATCCTGCAGCGAAGGTGCAGGAACTGTTCGGCAATACAAGCTTTTATGGATTTGATCACCTTCATTGTAAAATCCCCCAACTATGTTGTACAGCAATACAAGCTTTTCTGAGTTTAATCTCCTTTCATCGTACAATCCCCCATCATCGCTGTTCGCTCTTCATTCGCTTATCAAGAGAAATGTTTCCAAAACGGTTTTTGCTTGTGCCAAACTTTGAAAATGATTATCTTCGTGCATGGATAATTTCATTGTCTCTGCGCGGAAATATAGGCCGGTCACATTTGACTCGGTGGTAGGGCAGCAACACATTACCGGAACACTTAAGAATGCAATACATAACAACCAGTTAGCTCAGGCATTTCTGTTCTGTGGACCTCGTGGTGTTGGTAAAACTACCTGTGCCCGTATTTTGGCAAAGACAATTAACTGTGAGCATATCACGGAATCGAATGAGGCCTGTGGGCAATGTGATAGCTGTAAGTCTTTCCAGAATGGGAATTCCTTCAGTATCCATGAGCTGGATGCGGCATCCAACAACTCGGTTGACGATATCCGTTCCTTGATCGATCAGGTGAGGATCCCACCTCAAACAGGTAAATACAAGATCTATATCATTGATGAGGTTCACATGCTTTCGCAACAGGCTTTCAATGCTTTTTTGAAAACCTTGGAAGAGCCACCTTCCTATGCGATCTTTATCTTAGCTACCACGGAAAAACATAAAATCCTTCCTACCATTCTTTCCCGTTGTCAAATCTTTGATTTCAACAGGATCAAAGTGGAGGATATGGCGAACCATCTTGCTGGCATTGCGGAAAAAGAAGCGGTGACCTATGAGATGGATGGCCTGCATGTCATTGCGCAGAAAGCTGATGGCGGTCTACGTGATGCACTTTCGATGTTTGACCAGATCGTTAGTTTTTCCAATAAGAACCTGACCTACCAAGCGGTAATCAACAATCTAAATATCTTGGATTATGATTACTACTTCCAATTGATGGATGCCATCGCCAGACAGGATGCTGCCAATACTTTATTGATTTTTGATAAGGTGTTGAACAACGGTTTTGATGGCGGTCATTTTATCGCAGGTTTATCTTCGCACATCCGTAATCTATTGGTGAGCAAGGAGCCAAGTACCTTGAAGTTATTGGAAGTCAGTGAAAACGTGAAGAAAAGATATCTGGAACAATCACAATCGCTTTCCAGCGGTCTGTTGTTATCTGCCTTGAATATCGCAAACCAATGTGAGGTCAATTATCGCAGCAGTAAGAACCAAAGATTGCAGGTGGAGCTTTCCTTGCTGAAAATGTGCCATATTGCGAGTGCAATTCAACTAGGAGCAGAAGGTCTACCAGCATTAGCTGAATTAAAAAAAAAACTCCCTAACCCAGGTGTAAGCCCTGCTGTTGCAAATGGCTCTGGGCCAGCTGCAATGGAGAAAACTGCTTCTCAGGCTGCTCAAACCGCTGCTCAACCTGCGGCAATGCCAAAGCCTGCGCCAAGTACTCCGGTATCCAAGCCGGCAGCTGCAAGTTCAAATCCTGTTCCAGCAACTGATACTCCTAAACCGGCCGCTAAAGGCTGGGGCAATATCAAGACTTCTATTTCCGTACCTAACCTGAATACGATCTTTGACGATAAAAAGGCAGAAGGTGACGATGAAAATGAATTGGTAGAAGGTAATGAATTCTATGAAGTTACCCAGAATGGATTTTTGAGCAAGTGGAACGAATTTGCTGAAATCCTTCGTAACGAGAGCAAGATTACCCTGTACACCATTATGACCTCGAATGCGCCAGTCCTGGAAGGGACGACCATCAAGGTGGAGGTTGAGAACATGGTGCAGATGGAAGAGCTTAAGTTAGGTAAGATCGACATGCTGAATTACCTAAGGGTGCAATTGCGAAACTTCTCCCTGGATATTGACGGGGTGATGGTAGAGAAGTCCAAAGAGCGCAAACCTTATACTTCACAGGAAAAATATCAGGCCATGGTTGCCAAAAACCCGATGCTTGATGAGTTGAGAAAAACATTTGATTTGGGTTTAAGCTAATCATTTTCTTTTCTACCTTTGTACGAATTATTTTTCAGGCTGTTAAGGCCTTTATCCATAATAAAAACACATGCAAAATTTTCAACGTAGGGACAGGTCCGAAAAGCGTGAGACAAATCAGATGGTATTTGGGATCCGTGCTGTCATGGAAGCCATTGATAGTGGAAAAGAAATTGAATCCTTATTTGTTCAACGTGGTCTGTCGGGACCTTTGTTTGCTGAATTCAAAGCTTTAGTAAAAGAGCAGAATGTTGCATTCCAACAGGTACCTATTGAAAAATTAAATAGAATTACGCGCAAGAACCATCAAGGTGTCATCGCCGTGATCTCTCCGATTACGTATCAGGACATTGAAGACCTATTGCCAACGATCTATGAAAAAGGGGAGACTCCTTTGTTGTTGATGTTGGATGGGGTTACCGATGTCAGGAATATGGGAGCGATAGCACGTACAGCGGAATGTGCTGGTGTGCATGCGATCATTGTTCCTAAAAAGGGTTCTGCGGAAATCAACCCTGATGCGATCAAAACTTCAGCCGGTGCTCTTTATAAGATTCCGGTGTGTAGACAGGATTCGCTAGGCCGTGTTGCAAAATTCTTGATTGATTCAGGAGTTCAATTGGTCGTGAGTACAGAAAAAACCAAGGAATCGATCTACGATGTGGATTATACCACGCCAAGCTGTATCATCATGGGTGCAGAGGATGTTGGTGTATCGGATGATTTGATCCGTATATCGGATAAATTAGCTAAGATCCCAATGTTCGGCGAGATTGAATCCCTGAATGTTTCGGTTTCAGCTGCCGTTGTAATTTATGAAGCGGTTAGACAGCGCAATATCTCCTAACCTTGGTGGATAGACTTAAAAAATCTGTAGCTAGGCATTTTAGGGTATATCGGTATGTGATGTACCGTGAGACCTTGGTGGATTTCAGGGAACATTTCTGGTCCTTTCTGGGTGCCTTTATTGGCATCGGGCTGATTGCTTTTATACAGTCGCTTCACTTTCCTCCTTTAGAAAATGTATTCTTAATAGGCTCCTTTGGAGCCTCTGCTGTTTTAGTTTATGGCGCTATCCAGAGTCCCTTGGCGCAGCCTAGGAACTTGGTTGGTGGACATGTAGTTTCGGCCATCGTTGGGGTGACCATAGCAAAGGTACTGCCGGATGTGATCTGGTTGACAGCTCCTTTAGCTGTAGCTAGCTCTATTGTTGCGATGCAGTTCAGCAGGACCTTGCACCCGCCCGGTGGAGCAACGGCATTGATTGCAGTTAGTGGGGGAGCCAAAATCACGGAATTAGGCTATCTCTATGTCTTAGCGCCAGTCCTGTTGGGGACATTGATCTTGCTGTTGGTGGCATTGATATTTAACAATATCACCAAGAAAAGACATTATCCAGTCCGATATTCCCGATTGAGGAGATCAAGACGAAAGCAATTGAAGCAACGATTTGAAAGATTTAAGGCCAATATTTGAATATTGGTCTTTTTTATTTGCGATAATTGCATGTTTATGCGTTTTTTATTTTGAATATCAGAATAAACGAATAACTTTACGGCAATCTACCGAATGTCCAATGAAACACCTAACTATCCTAAATGGCCTGGCCATTTTTGCGCTTTCGCTTGGCAGTACATGTTATGTGCAGGCGCAAAGCCCTTTAAAGATCGAGGAAGCCATCTTAAAGGATCAGAAAAACTTTTACTATGTTGATTTCAAGAAATATCCTAAGTCGTTGAACAATCTTCCGATCGGTGTTTTTGATTCCGGTACGGGTGGTTTGACCGTGTTGGATGCACTCGTAAATTTCGATGAACATAACAATCGCTCGAGATCGAAGGAAAAGGATGGCGTGCTTGATTTCAAGCAGGAGAATTTTATCTATTTGGCGGACCAGGCGAATATGCCTTATGGAAATTACCATTCCGCTGAAAAGGATGATCTTCTGGTTGAACATATCATCAAGGATTTTCAGTTCTTGCTTTCGAACAAATATTATCCTAACTATCAGGCTTCAAAATTCAACAGTGATAAGGAAAAGGTGAAGGCAATAGTGATTGCCTGCAATACAGCAACAGCATATGGGTATAAGGATGCTGAAGCCTTTATGAAAAAGACCAATCTTGATATTCCTGTGATCGGTGTCATCAATGCAGCTGCACGAGGAACGTTGGCACTGTTTGATAAAGATGAGTCGGGCTCTATAGCGGTATTTGCTACCGTGGGGACCATTGCATCTGGCGGATATGAACGAACGATAAAAGAGCAGATCGCTCTTGCTGGCCATACTGGGGACTTGCAGATCTTTAATCAAGGTGGGCATGGCGTAGCTGAGGCCGTGGATGAAGAACCAGATTTCATAAAGACCAGTGCCAATGCACCGCGGGCCGATTATAGAGGACCTTCCTTAGATAACAAGGACTATAAGATCGACCGTACGCTCATGGATATCTATAATTTTAATTTTGATAAAAACCAGATGCTCTGTGATAGCAAGGATACAGAAGATTGCACGATGATGCAGATCAATTCTTCGGAAAACTATATCCGTTATCATTTGGTGAGTTTGCTGGAACAGATGCGTAAGACGGAAGGTGCTAAGCCATTGAAAGCGATGGTTTTAGGTTGTACGCATTATCCTTATCTGGTCAAGGAAATTAATCAGGTGTTAGGCGAGTTGAAGGAATATAAAGGGAATGATGGAGCGTATAAATACAAGGCTTTGATCGATAATGAAGTCCATATCATTGACCCATCTGTTTTTGTTGCCCGTGAATTATATGATGCCTTGGAAGAGCAGGAGCTGTTTAATTCCAAGGGGGATATGTTGAATAATTCGGAGTTTTATATCTCCGTTCCAAACCAAGATAATAAATCGGTTCAATTGGAGGGGGGAGAAGCTAGGTTTACCTACGACTATAAATATGGGAGGAAGGAAAATGAGATTCAGGAGTATGTGAAGGTTGTGCCTTTTGATCGAGGAAATATATCGGACATGACCTTGGAGAGGTTTAGGAACGTTATACCAAATACCTATGAGTTGATGCGTAACTTTTCAGAGGGCAATAGCAAGATGAAAGGACATGCTGAAGAGATCAGGATCAAGTAATAAAAAAATAAGCTCCAAATTTGGAGCTTATTTTTTTATTTTCTAATATCTGTTTCTAGACTCTCTGTCTTTGCGTTTTCCGGAGAAATCACGGAAACCACCGCCAGATCCGCCTCTGTCGCCCCTGTCTCTACGACCAGAACCACCTCCGCGATATCCGCCTCTGTCTCCACCTCTATCACCTCTGTCTCTACGGTCACCACCGCCGAAACCACCAGAACGACGTCTTCCGCCTCTGTCTGATGAAGGTCTGTCGCCAGAAACTTCGATTCTAACGTCTCTACCGTTAAAGTCTACACCTTTGAATCCTTGGAATACACTGTCTACGTCAGCATCAAGTACTTCGAAGAAAGTGAATACACCTTTAAGGTCTATTTTACCAACTGATTTACCTGAGATCTTACCTTTGTTACAGATGTAAGAAAGCATGTCTCCACGGCTGAACTCATCCACCGATCCCAAGTTGATAAACAAACGGGTATAACCTTTGGATCCAGTACGACGCTCACCTCTTTCACCACGTTCGCCTCTTGCTTCGCGGGCTTCCATGTTCAAGTCAGGAGCATCTTGGTAGTAGTTCAAGAATCTGTTGAATTCCAAAGAAGCGAATTTTTTGATTACTTCTTCTTTAGAAAGATCTTGCAAACTTTCCATGATCTGAGGTAAGAAAGCAGTGATCTGATCTTCATGTACTTCTACGTTGTGTACTTTGTCAACAAGAGAGAGCAATTGTTTTTCACATACTTCAGTACCCTGAGGAACTTGTTTGCGGATAAATTCTTTTCCGATAATCTTTTCGATATGACGGATTTTGCTCATTTCTTTCACATTGATCAATGAGATCGAAATACCAGTTTTACCGGCACGAGCGGTACGACCAGAACGGTGCGTATAGTTTTCAGTTTCGTCTGGTAATGAATAGTTGATTACGTGTGTTACGTCGTTCACGTCGATACCACGAGCTGCAACGTCAGTAGCAATCAATAATTGCAAGTTGCGTTCGCGATAGCGTTTCATTACTTTATCACGTTGCTGTTGCGAAAGATCACCGTGCAGGGAGTCGGCGTTGTAGCCGTCTTTGATCAATGCTTCAGCGATTTCTTGCGTTTCAATTTTAGTACGGCAGAATACGATACCAAAGATTTCAGGGTAATAGTCGACGATACGTTTAAAAGCAGCGTATTTGTCTTTCGCCTTGATCATGAAGTATTGGTGCTCGATATTCTCGTTACCCGTATTCTTGGTTCCTACAGTCAACTCTTTCGGGTCGTTCATGTAGTTCTGCGCGATACGGCGCACTTCTTTAGGCATGGTTGCGGAAAACAACCAAGTTTTTTTGTCGTCAGGAGTTTCAGAAAGGATATTGTTAATGTCCTCTTGGAATCCCATGTTCAACATTTCGTCAGCTTCGTCAAGCACTACATAGCGAACATTGGAGAAGTCAATGGCATTACGGCCAATGATATCCAACATCCTTCCTGGAGTGGCAACAACGATTTGAACACCACGACGAATCTGGCGTAATTGATCACCGATATTGGCACCGCCATAAACGGCAACCACATGTACGTTATCGATGTACTTGGCAAATTTTTCTAGGTCTCTTGCGATTTGCAAACATAGCTCACGCGTTGGACATAGAACCAATGCTTGAGGTTGTTTTGATGAAAAGTCTAGTTGTTCTAAAAGTGGAAGACCAAATGCCGCTGTCTTCCCTGTACCTGTTTGGGCTAATCCGACAAAATCGTCGTTACCAGTCAGTAATACAGGAATGGCTTTTTCCTGGATGGGAGAAGGTTTCTCGAAACCTAACTCAGTGATGGCATTAACAATCTCTTCACGGATTCCCAGTTCTAAAAATGGGTTCATGAAATAAAATATACAATAGGCACTATTGCCTAAGGCGGTGCAAAGGTAATTACAATAATTGATAAATCCTAATTTTCAATACTTTGTGGATTAAAAAATGTTTTATTTCCGATTTTCGGAATAGGTCCACAAATAGATTTGCTGTAATTTCTTTATCTACCTATTAAACAATGGTTTTTTATTAAGGTTTTGGTTTAATTATCGATACTTATAAAAGAAATTTGAGGATTTTGCTGGATGTAGCAAAAAAGTGATAAATGTATTGGGTTTAATTATTCTGTATTGATTGAATCCTGCCAATAATTATTCTGATAGTTCTTGTCTAGAACGAATGATTGCAAAGAAATAAGGTTAAATCATTGTAGTTTTTAATTTATTAGCGTCCTTGCTAATGAATTGTTAATGAATTGTAATCTATTTTAATTTTTTTGTAGGTTTGATTCTTTAATTATTCATCTAAATTTATGTGGTATAAAAAATCTATTACAAAATTAATTTCTGAAGCTGAACAGAGCGGCGAAGGTACCCTGAAACGGACCTTGTCCAGTTCTGGCCTGATTGCTTTGGGGATTGGAGCCATTATCGGTGCGGGACTATTCTCTTTGACAGGGATTGCTGCTGCTGACCATGCTGGTCCCGCGGTAATGATATCTTTTGTTATTGCTGCGGTAGGCTGTGCATTTGCTGGGCTATGTTATGCGGAGTTTGCTTCCATGATTCCTGTTGCAGGAAGTGCCTACACCTATTCCTATGCGACCATGGGCGAGTTTATGGCTTGGATCATCGGTTGGGACCTTGTACTTGAATATGCTTTGGCTGCTGCTACCGTTGCGGTGAGCTGGTCGCAATATGTCAATGAGCTGTTCTTATTGATAGGGGTCCATCTCCCCCAGGAGGTGCTAGCAGGACCATTTGAAGGCGGGGTAATCAACTTGCCTGCCATTATCATCGTTTGTCTCTTGTCGCTGCTGCTGATGCGCGGAACGCAGGAGTCTTCCTTTGTCAATAACATCTTGGTTGTTTTGAAGGTGGCTGTGGTGATCTTGTTTATCGTATTGGGCTGGCAATTTATCGATCCTGCAAACCATACGCCATTGATCCCTACAAACGAAGGTGAGGAAATGGTGAAGACTGGGCAAATGGGATTCTGGGAGTTCTGGAATAGTGATTATCGGGGACACTATGGCTGGACAGGGATTCTACAGGCTGCAGGGGTTGTGTTCTTTGCATTTATTGGTTTTGATGCGGTAAGTACTGCTGCGCAGGAAGCGAAAGATCCTAAGAAAGGCATGCCTATCGGGATTATCGGTTCATTGATCGTTTGTACTATATTATATGTGCTGTTTGCTTATGTTATGACAGGTTTGGCACCTTACACTGTGTTCAGTGGTGATGCAAAACCCGTAGCGACGGCATTTGAAAAAACTGGCTATCATTTCTTGAATACGGCGATGATCGTGACAATCATTGCTGGATATACATCGGTGATCCTGGTGATGTTGTTGGGTCAGAGCCGCGTATTCTATTCGATGAGTAAGGATGGTCTGTTGCCTAAATTGTTCTCGGACCTTTCTAAACGTCAGACGCCTTGGAAAACAAACTTGATCTTTATGATCTTCGTAAGTTTGTTTGCTGGATTTGTGCCGGTTTCAGATCTAGGGCACATGGTAAGTATCGGAACATTATTTGCCTTTACATTAGTGTGTATCGGAGTGTTGGTGTTGCGTAAGACCAATCCGAAGCTTGAGCGTCCGTTTAGGACACCTTTGGTGCCTTTGGTGCCAATATTAGGTATCTTGGTGTGTGTGCTGATGATGGCGGGTCTTCCGATCGAGAGCTGGGAGCGTTTAGGAATCTGGATGGCAATCGGTGTTGCATTCTATTTCTTGTACGGACATAAACATTCCAAGATCAGGAAAGAGAAAGAAGCAGAAGCTTCTGGAACTTCTGAGTAAGGATAATCATATTTAATCATTGGGGTAGGGCACAGGCTTTCTACCCCTTTTTATTTTAACCATACATTAACTTATGGACACGATAAATAATGGGGATTTTTGTCAAGTAATCGCAGGGACCCATAAAGGGAAATCGGGTAGGGTGAATGATCTGCATGTAAGCAAGACCGGACATCAAACCCTTACGGTGGAACAGGATTCAGGAGTACGCTTTAAGACACTATTGAAAAATGTAGTCAAATTGTTGGAAGGCTAATTTCCTGTAGGAAAGAAAAGGCCTAGATAGGGCTAAAAATAAGAAGGACCTGCAGATGCAGGTCCTTCTTGATTGTATGTTGTTTAGCTTAATGCAAGTTGTTCCTAGAATAAGGTAAATTCAACACGTCTGTTCAACTGACGTCCTTCTGGCGTACTGTTGGTAGCGATAGGTTGGTTAGGACCATAACCTGTAGCTTCGATACGTGATGCATTGGCACCTTTAGATACTAAGTAAGCTTTAACTGATTCTGCACGTTCTTTTGACAAACGTAAGTTCAATTGAAGTGAACCTGTGTTATCGGTGTGACCGGCAAGTTTTAAGCTGAAGTTTTTCTCGATCAATAAAGCTGCAACTCTATTCAATGATTCGTAAGATGAAGGGCGGATAGTAGCTTTGCTCAAGTCAAATTCCAAGTTTTTGATAGCTTCATCAACAACTTTTCTATCTTCTTCAGTCACTACGATTTTCTCAATCACTTTGGTCTCGTGTTTAGCTTCTGGAAGTGGACATCCTGAACCGTCAACTTTAGTTCCTGCAGGAGTATCTGGACATTTGTCAAATTTGTTAGCAACACCGTCGCCATCACTATCTTCTAAGCCAGCATTGATTTCATCCATGTTGGACTGTAATTTTTCATTTGCAGCAACCAAAGCATCACGCTCTGCTTTTAACTCATCATATCTTGCAGCCATTGTTGCCACAGGGTTTGAGTTTCCAAGGTAAGGTTTGCTTCCGTCACCCAATGCAACCTCTAGACCAGCATGTGCATAGGAGAACAGGTCGTTTTTGTATTGATCACCACGAACTCCATCAAAGTTTTGGTTTGCCCAGTTCAACTGGTAACCCAAGTCGATGTTGATTCCTTTCGCCACTGCGAATTTGAAACCAGCGTCAACTGGAACGAAAAGTTTTGTTTGAGATTCTGCAGTAGTTGAAGTTTCACCGATTTTCGTAGTGGTTTCGAAACTCATTGCACCTACACCGACAGCGAAGTAAGGTTTGATGATACTGTTGAAGAACCTCCAGTTTGTATTTGCCATAGTGAACTCACCAGATAGGGCTGCTGACCAAGGCATTTTAGTTTCAAACTCGGAAATTGCTGCGCCAGCAGTTTCATTGACACCGCCAACTTTACCGCCCATGTATTGAGCTTTAATTCCGAAAGATGGGGAGATTTGGTTCTTAACATACGCAGAGTAACCTACGTTGTGGTTTAATTTATCGAATCCAGCTCTGTTGAAGCCGAAAATGTTTGATTGATTAAGGACCCCTGCATTTACTCCGATGGACCAAGTTCTGTACTGGGTAGTTGGACCTAAAGTAGTCGTGCCTTCAACGGTAGCTGTGTTGGTTTGAGCGAAAGTAGCAGAAGAGATTAAAACAGCAGCAGCTAATGCGCTAACTTTTTTAAAGTAAAGTGTTTTCATAATATTATATGCTTTTATGCCAAAGGCATGGCAAATTTGTTGCCAAAACAACTTGTTTTGGCAACTCAGCCTAAAATATCATGATTTTGTAGTGAAAAACCTATAATTATGCCTTCAAAACCCTTGCAAAGAACGTTGGGATCTGGATGTTAAAAGCCATTTTCTTGATGACATTGGACTCCGTCAATTGCCTGAACACACTTTTCTTGCTTTTTGTCAAGATCAGGATGTCTGCCTGTTCATCCAATAGGACGGAAGTGATTGCCTGTGCAACAGTTTCCTTCTGGCGCATGAACAAGGTCTGCGGTTTGATGATATAGGAGATGTCAGAAATGCCTAGTTCGGTTTCGATTCTGTCGATCCAAACCTTAAAATCAGCATCAATATCTTTAATAGGCCTGTCGTTGGTGTTCACGTGGATCAATATCAGTCTGTAATCAGCCTTGAACAAAGGAGCTGCCTGTTGTAAAGCAGTAAGTTCAGCTTCCTTGAAATTACAAAGCAAGGCTATACTGTCCTTTTTAAAGACGGTAGAGGTTTCTGGAACCGCCAATACCGGTGTAGTGGTGTTTAATATGGTATCATAGGTGTTGCTGCCGATAAATACAGCATCTAACCCAGAAGCACCTTGAGTTCCCATGACAACGGCATCATAGGCAGTAGCGTTAGTTACGGCTTTGATTTCATCGTAAAGATTTCCATCCTTAAATATGCTATTCAGCTTCACATTAGGGAATTCTTGCTGATACTTGGCAAGGGTATCTACCATGTTTTGTTCAGCCTCAGGAACCCTAGGGTCGTTCAATGGAGTTTCTCCTTTCACATTGGCATAGGTGTTAGAATGTGAAGAGAACACGTGGATCAGATCAATTTCTTGTCCACCTTGTTGAGCGACTTGACAAGCGTAATGGATGGCATTGTCAGAATTCTCTGAGAAGTCAATAGGTATAAGTAGTTTGCTCATGCTGTATAGTTTTATTTATATTTTGTCGAAAAAAGCTGGTTTATCAAGTTCCAAAGCTAAGGCTTTAGAAACAGAACTTTTAAATAACCTTTCAAAGAATGTTTTTCTACTAGGTGTGATCAATATTATCTGTGGATTTACCTCGGCAATAACTTTGCTGACTACCTCAGGTACTGAATCCAATTCGATATCATCTTTATTGATAGGTTCAGCAATGGTATTTACCTGTTGAATGGAACCCATCTCGCGGATATTGAAGGCCCAGGAGTCTAGGTCGTCCTTGATGTTTTCGGGTTTTTGGCTTTCCTTGAACACATGGATCAAGGTCAAGTCTTGAGGTACCCCGATAATATCCTGGAATTCCTTTAGAGTATCCAATTCAGCAGCTTTAAAGTTAGTCAATAAGGAAACATGATTTATTCCGAATTGGAATGCTTGGTTCGGGATAACAACCACGGGGACCTCTGATTTTGAAGCCACAGCCACAGTTGTACTTCCGTAGTAAATGGATTTCAACTGGCTTTCGCCTGATGCACCCATCACGATCATGGCATATTTTCCAGATTGAGAAAGCTCAGTCAGTTTGTCTATGATCAAACCTCTGGAGCATTCAATGCTAATATGCAATGAAGGATATTTCCTGAGCAGCTTTGTCTGCAATTCTTGTATCTTCTCATCCGCCAAAAGACCTGTGCCATTGGTTTCTTCAGAAGCATTTTCTCCTACTGAGCTAGACGTGTAGCAATGTAATAGGTGGATGTTGTGTTCTTTTTCCTGTGCAAGTTGGCAGGCATAATCTGCCGCAAAGCCAGCATTTTCAGAAAAATCAGTAGGGACAATAATTGTCATCTTCATGAATTATTTTGTTGTGTGTTTTTACAGAGATAAATTTAGGAAAAATATGCGTCATATTAATAAAAATTGGCTTGAATGGCGAGTTTACTCGTCAAATTTGAGTAAGTTTGCAGCTAAAATTAGACACGAATTAAATGACTAGTAGAGATATACGTCAAGCCTTTTTAGATTTTTTCAAGAGTAAAGGACATCAAATTGTTCCTTCGGCACCAGTTGTAGTGAAGAACGACCCTACACTGATGTTTACCAATGCGGGGATGAACCAATTCAAAGAATTGTTTTTAGGAGAAGCTGTCGCCAAATTCCCAAGAGTGGCCGATACACAGCGTTGTCTACGTGTTTCCGGAAAACATAATGACCTTGAAGAGGTAGGGATTGATACCTATCACCATACCCTTTTTGAGATGCTTGGTAACTGGTCTTTTGGTGATTACTTTAAGAAAGAAGCAATCGAATGGGCTTGGGAGCTATTGACTGAGGTGTTGAAATTAGACAAGGATCGTCTTTACGTGACGATTTTTGAGGGTGATGTTACTGAAGGCTTGCAACAGGATGAAGAAGCCTTTAACCTTTGGAAGGCATTGATTCCGGAAGATCGTATCCTATTGGGTAACAAGAAGGATAATTTCTGGGAAATGGGTGATACAGGTCCTTGTGGTCCTTGTTCTGAAATCCATTACGATATGCGTTCGGATGAAGAGCGTGCTCAGGTGAAGGGTCAGGACTTGGTCAACATGGATGATCCACAGGTTATCGAGATCTGGAACCTGGTATTTATGCAGTTCAACAGGTTAAAAGATGGAAGCTTGGTTTCCCTGCCGGCAAAACATGTCGATACAGGGATGGGCTTTGAACGTTTGGTGCGTGCCATCCAAGGTAAATCATCCAACTATGATACGGATGTATTCCAGCCATTGATTCAATTTATCGCAAATAAATCGGGTATTGCTTACGGAGCCGATGAGAAGACGGATATCGCCATGCGCGTGCTGTCTGATCATATCAGGGCTGTAAGTTTTGCCATCGCTGATGGGCAGTTGCCGTCAAATAATAAAGCGGGTTATGTGATCCGCAGGATTTTGAGACGTGCTGTACGTTATGCCTATACTTTCTTGCATTTCAAGACTCCTTTTATCCATGAGCTTGTTCCTGTATTGGCGGAGCAGTTCAAAGGAGTGTTCGATGAACTGTACCAACAGCAGGATTTTGTAGAAAAGGTGATCTTGGAGGAAGAGGTTTCCTTCTTGAGGACCCTGACCCAAGGGATCCAACGCTTTGAAACCTATTCAGCAGACCATGAGGCCATAGACGGGGAATTCGCATTCGAACTGTTCGATACCTTCGGCTTCCCAATTGACCTGACCGAACTATTGGCTAGGGAAAAGGGCATGACCGTGGATATGCACGGGTTTCAACAGGCATTATTGGCCCAAAAGGAAAGATCTAGAGCTGCAACGGCTGTGGATACTGGAGATTGGGTCCTTGTAAATGATGAAGCGGAGAGTGAATTTGTGGGTTATGATAACTTAACGGCAACCACAGAGATCCTGAAATATAGAAAGGTTTCTAGCAAGGGTAAAGATCAATTTCAATTGGTGCTTTCTGAAACGCCATTCTATGCAGAAGGTGGTGGTCAGGTCGGTGATAAAGGCTATTTACGTTCTTTGGATAACAATGAAAAGGTTAGCATCCTGGATACGAAGAAAGAGAATGGACTTTTCATACACTTCGTCAACCAACTTCCAGCTGTCCTGAGCGGAGAGTTTGAAGCGGTTGTGGATGTGAAGAAAAGAAAGGATACTGAAGCTAATCACTCTGCTACGCACTTGTTGCATGCTGCTTTGAAACAGGTATTGGGTGAACATGTGAACCAAAAAGGTTCGTTGGTTTCTCCAGATGTGCTACGTTTTGACTTCTCGCACTTCGCGAAGTTGACCTACGAGGAGATCAAACAGATTGAGGACATCGTGAATGCGAAGATCCGCCAAGATGTACCTTTGAAGGAAGAGCGTAATGTTCCTTTTCAAAAAGCGATCGATTCGGGTGTTACAGCCCTATTCGGAGAGAAGTATGGAGATCATGTGCGTGTGATCACCTTTGATGATTCCTATTCTAAGGAGCTGTGTGGTGGTACGCACGTTGCGGCAACTGGACAGATCGGTTTCTTCAAGATCCTTTCGGAATCTGCGGTTGCGGCAGGAGTGAGAAGGATTGAAGCCATTACCGGTACCCGTTCGGAGCAAGTGATCCGTGAGCACTTTGAATTGCTTGATAACCTTAAGGAGCTATTGAACAACCCTAAGGACTTTGTTTCTGCTCTTTCAAAAACATTGGATGAGAACAATGCCTTGAAAAAGGAGATTGAGAACTACGTGAAAGAAAAGTCCCAAGGACTGAAAAATGATATCGAGAAGAAATTGGAAAAAGTTGGCGATATCAACTATGTCGCAACCATCGTAGACCTTCCAAGTGTGGATGCGGTGAAGACTTTGGCTTATACCCTGAAGGGAGCAATCAATAACCTTTATGCCGTATTGGGTGCAGTGATTGATGGAAAACCAAGCATCACGGTGATGATCTCTGATGACTTGGCAAAAGAAAAGGGATTGCATGCAGGTAACATCGTTCGCGATTTGGCTAAGGAAATCCAAGGTGGTGGCGGTGGCCAGCCTTTCTTTGCGACAGCAGGGGGTAAGGATGCTTCTGGATTGGAGAGAGCGATTTCAAAATCAAGAGAGTTTATTAAATAAGAAAAATGAAAAAGTTTGCAGTTTATATTGGATTGGTGGGGATGTTATCCGCTGGTTTGTCTTCATGTTCAAATTCTGATACCATTCAGGTTGGCGGTGTGATCGAGAATCCAGGGAATGTGAAAGTGGTCAGCTTCTATGAAGGTGAACAGAAATTAGATTCAACATTTATTGCGGATGGCAACCGTTTCAAGTTTGAAAGACCGGCTACTCAAGAGAGGTTATTGACCTTGGCCGTGGGCAATAATAGGTATCCAATTATCCTGGAACCTGGTAAGGCAGTGGAATTCAATGTCAATTTGCAGAATCCTGACCAGTACGAAGTGAAGGGTTCGGAGCTTTCTCAGAAGTTGAAAGACTTTGCCGTACAGAAGTCTAGGATTGATTTCGTTCGGGACTCCTTGCAACAGGCTTTTTCAAGTGCTACCAATGATTTAGATGCCAATGGTATCCAAAATCTACGTTCTGAGATGTTGATGAAGTTCGAACCTTTCTTTAAGAACTACATCGCTGAGGCGGTTTCATTTGCCCAAAAGAACAATGACTTGGCCGGTTTTTATGTAATGAGCACATTGGATCCCGAAATGGCCGAACCAGAATTGATTGCCTATGCCGATCAAATCAAAGCAGAGTTCCCAAACAATCGTTATGTGAATGAGTTCAAGACTGAGGTTGATAAACTTAGGAAGCTGGCTGTAGGTCAAGCCGCTCCCGAAATCTTGGCTTATACACCGGATAATAAAACCGTAAAGCTTTCAGACTATAAAGGCAAATATGTTTTGGTAGACTTCTGGGCGTCATGGTGCATGCCTTGCCGTGAGGAGAACCCTAACATCGTCAAACAATACAATAACTTCAAAGACCATAATTTTACTGTTTTAGGCGTGTCCTTGGATAACAATCCAGGCTCTTGGATGCGTGCTATACAGGACGATAAGTTAGAATGGACGAATATCTCAGACCTTCAGGCATGGAGCTCTCCATTGATTATTGATTATTCCATCAAAGGTATCCCAGCATCTTACCTCTTAGATGAGCAGGGCGTTATCATTGCTAAGAATTTGAGGGGAAAGCAATTAGAAGATTTTTTAACGAAAACCTTAAAAAAATAAGAATCAATTGTTAAGTCTATTTTAAGGCTTAACAATTTCATAACTTTTGGGTAACTTTATTTTATAATTAAGTATATACCTTAGCAAAAAAACAGCTTATATGGCCAATAATCAAAAGATTCTTGTGGTTGATGATGAGTCCGACATTGTTGAACTCATTTCATACAATTTAACTAAGGAAGGTTACCAAGTATATACCGCTTCTAATGGGAAAGAAGCTATTAAAGTTGCCAAAGAGGTTTTTCCAGACCTTATTATCCTTGATGTCATGATGCCGGAGATGGATGGTATTGAAGCCTGTCGTTTGATGCGTTCGATGCCTGAGTTCAAACAGATCTTCATGGTATTCTTGACAGCTAGGAGTGAGGAGTATTCCGAAATCGCAGGTTTCCATGTAGGAGCTGACGATTATATTGCCAAGCCAATTAAGCCAAGGGCTTTAATGAGCCGTATCAATGCAATCTTAAGAAGAAATACTACAGAGGTTATTGATGATCAGGTAACTGATAAACTTGAGATCTCTGACCTCGTAATTGATAGGGATTCTTTCTTGGTATTCCGTGGGGATGAGAAATTTGTACTGGCGAAAAAAGAATTTGAACTGCTATACCTGTTAGCTTCAAAACCCAACAAAGTATTCACAAGGGAGCAGATCCTGAAAGCGATCTGGGAGGATTCCGTAGTCGTGACCAATAGGACGATCGACGTGCATATCCGAAAACTCCGAGAAAAGATTGGAGACAGCTATGTCACTACAGTCAAGGGGGTTGGCTACAAGTTTGAACTAGAATAAAGAAATTTTAATTACAAACCGGACCAGATTGGTTCGGTTTTTGTTTTTAAGAGCACGCAATCGTTTGCACTAATAAATTTTATATATTTACTCAATATTTTAAAACTTAAATTAAAACGAGAAAAACATATGTGTGGAATTGTCGGTTATACTGGAACGCGCCAAGCTTATCCCATTGTGATAGACGGCTTAAAGAAATTAGAATACAGAGGATACGATAGTGCTGGTATAGCACTTCAACAAGGAGATTCCTTAAAGGTTTACAAGAAAGCAGGTAAAGTTGCAGCGTTAGAAGAATTTGTTGGAGACCAATCCACAGCTGGCACTACAGGAATTGGTCATACCCGTTGGGCTACCCACGGCGAACCCTCAGACCGAAATGCTCACCCCCATGTTTCCAAATCTGGAAAACTTGCCATGATCCATAACGGAATCATCGAGAACTATGCCCAACTAAAAAACGAACTTACTAAAGAAGGATACGAATTTAAATCCGATACGGATTCCGAGGTCCTACTTAACTTCATTGAAGACATACAAGAAAAGAATGAATGTGGTCTTGAGGAGGCAATCCGCATTGCCCTAAAAAGGGTGACCGGGGCTTATGTGATTTTGTTGATCGCTGCTGACCAACCTGATACCATCATTGCTGCCCGTAAGGGAAGCCCATTGGTAATCGGTATAGGGAAGAATGAACATTTCTTGGGTTCTGATGCATCACCTATGTTGGCTTATACCAAAGAGGTGGTCTATATCAATGATTATGAGTTGGCCATCGTAAAGCCTGATGAACTGATCTTGAAAAATCTTGGTAATGAAATCATCACTCCATTTGTTCAGAAGCTGGATCTTGAATTGGCGGCTATTGAAAAAGGTGGTTATGATCACTTCATGTTGAAAGAGATCTTTGAACAACCTACTACCATTGCTGATTCATTAAGAGGTCGATTGATCTTGAACGAACATAGGATTATCCTGAGTGGAGTAGATGCCATCCAAGATAAGTTGGCGAATGCCCGCAGGATTATTATTGTGGCCTGTGGTACCAGCTGGCATGCCGGTCTGGTTGCAGAGTATGTAATCGAGGAATTATGTCGTGTGAACGTGGAGGTGGAATACGCTTCGGAATTTAGATACCGTAACCCGGTGATCAATTCAGATGATGTAATCATCGCAATCTCGCAAAGTGGTGAAACGGCTGATACCTTGGTAGCCCTAGAACGTGCTAAAGAACAAGGAGCAACCATCTTCGGTATTGTTAACGTAGTAGGTTCTTCCATTGCTCGCATTTCCCATGCTGGTTGTTATACCCATGCAGGTCCAGAGATCGGTGTCGCCAGTACAAAGGCCTATACTGCACAGCTTGCCGTGTTGATGTTGTTTGCATTGAAATTGGCAAAAGCAAGGGGAACTATCTCGGACGAGCGTTTTGATGAGCTTTGTCAAGAATTGCACGATGTTCCAGAGAAAGTTCAATGGGTATTGGAAAATGAGGTTGACAATATCAAAGCTATCGCATACAAATACAAAGATGCTCGCGATGTACTTTATTTAGGACGTGGATATAATTTCCCAACGGCTCTAGAAGGTGCATTAAAGTTGAAGGAGATTTCCTATATCCACGCTGAAGGTTATCCAGCTGCGGAGATGAAACATGGTCCAATTGCCTTGGTTGATGAGGAATTACCAGTAGTTTTCATTGCAAGTAAGGATGCTTACCATGAGAAGATCGTAAGTAATATCCAAGAAATTAAAGCTAGAAAAGGGATGGTGATCTCCGTAATGACGGAAGGAGATGAAGTTACTCCGACCATTTCAAATGATGTCATGGTTGTTCCAGAGGCTGATGAAGTTATTGCTCCTTTATTGACGGTGGTTCCATTGCAACTATTGTCGTACTATATCGGAGTGTACCGTGGTTTAGATGTTGATAAACCAAGGAACTTAGCTAAATCAGTAACTGTGGAATAATATCATGGGATACATAATAAAGATACCATTAAATCGGATTGGGTATGATTTCATACCCGCCGATTATCTACCAAAGGGAAAAGACGAGTACTACCTTCGTTTTGAACAAAACAAATCCAACAAGCAATATAGAAATCTGACCGAGGAAGAGATCCGCATCCTCGAGCTCAATCATAATGAATCTACCGATTGGAATGATGTGCTCGTTACGGATAAATTTCTTCCGAAACAGATCAAAAGATCCAAGTTCTTTGGTTTGGTCAGGATCGGCGATATGGAAGAGGTCTACCTTGAATATCGCGATATCCGCTTGCCGGTCGGGATCTATAATTCCCAGATCATTTCATGTGATCTAGGGGACTGCGTGGCCCTGCATCAGGTCCGTTATATTGCCCATTTCATCGTTGGGAACGAGGTTATCTTGCTCAATGTAAATGAAATGGAGACCAGCTCGAATGCAAAATTCGGGAATGGAATCTTAAAGGTCGGTGACCCGGACAAGAGCAGGATCTTTTTGGAGCTTTGCAATGAGAATGGTGGCCGTTCGGTTCTTCCATTTGATGGCATGCAAGCTGCCGATGTCTATCTATGGACACGCAACAGACAAGATAAAGAATTACAGCAACGCTTTTTTGATATCACCAATGAAAAATTCAATGATATCAGAGGCTACTATAGTGAAATCGGTGATCGTACCGTAATCAAGAATTCCCATACCTTCAAAAACGTTAAGATCGGTTCAGATGCCTATATCAAGGGTATCTCTAAACTGAAAAACGTAACGATCAATTCCACCGCTGAGGCCTATACTCAGATTGGTGAGGGTTGTGAGCTGGTCAACGGGATCATTGGCTATGGCTGTAGGGTATTCTATGGGGTGAAGGCAGTTCGTTTTATCCTATCATCCTATTCGCAGCTGAAATATGGTGCCAGATTGATCAACTCTTTCTTGGGAGATAATTCTACCATTTCCTGCTGTGAGGTCCTTAATTCGCTTATTTTCCCTGCGCATGAGCAGCACCATAACAATTCATTCTTGTGTGCAGCCTTGATCAAAGGTCAGAGCAATATGGCTGCGGGAGCAACTGTAGGGTCCAACCATAATTCAAGAGGTGCGGATGGCGAGATTATCGCAGGTCGTGGCTTTTGGCCTGGGCTGTGTGTGAGCTTAAAGCACAATTCCAGGTTTGCATCCTATACCCTGATCGTAAAAGGCGATTTCTTGCATGAACTGGATATCAAATTCCCGTTTTCTTTAGTGAGCAATGATGTTACCCATGACCGCTTGATCATCGTTCCGGGCTATTGGTTTATGTACAATATGTATGCATTGATGCGTAACACCAATAAATTCATCAGTAGAGATAAACGTTCCTTCAAGAACCAATATTTCGAATATGATATCTTGGCGCCAGATACGGTGAATGAGATATTTACAGGAATCAAGGAAATTGAACAAGCTGTCAGTAAATCCTTGAATACCGATAATCCTGAAGCATGGTTGAACAATAATGAAAAGGCTGTCGATGAAATCTTCCTAGACAATGCGGAATTCTCTAAGCGCAAGGTTGTGTTGCTGAAACCAAAGGAAGCCTATCAATTATTCAAGAAATTAGCTCGTTATTATGCGGTCTGCCAGGTTTTGGAGCATGTTGACCCGATGGATTTCAACAAAACTATCCAAGCCTTGGTCAACGCAGGATTGAAAAGAGAGGAATTTGAGAACGTCGGTAGCCAATTGGTTCCAGTAAGTAAATTGGACCAGCTGCTACAGGACTTAAAAGACAAGAAAATCAACTCTTGGGATGAAATGCATAAAAACTACCATCACTTGAGTGATGCTTATATCCAAGATAAATTAAAGCATAGTTTAGCTTCCTTACAAGAGGTTACCGAAGCAGATACAGCTGAATGGAACGCTGATTTCTGGAACAAGCTATTTGATGAGGCCTTGGAAACCAAGAAATGGATCTGTGATGAAATCTATAATTCCAGAAGCAAGGATTACCACAATCCTTTCCGCTTGATGGTCTATGAAAATGAAGATGAGATGAATGAGGTGGTCGGTCGATTGGAAGACAATAGTTTTATCAATCAGCAAAGTGCCGAATTCGAGGGTTTCCAAAACAAAGTCCAAGAATTTAAAGCACAATTTTAGCATAAAGCATAAAAAGGGAAAGGACCGAATTTATTTCGGTCCTTTCCCTTTTCTATATTATTTTCTATAATTCTTTAATCTTGATGCTCCTGAATGCTACGGCGTCCCCATGGTCTTGCAGTAGGATATGGCCTTGTTCCGCCTCGCCAAATTTTTCCCAGTCCTTGTACTTACTTCCAGCCACCAGTTTCCTGAAATCTTCTGAGCCTCTTACAAATTCCAACATCTTGAAGCCATTTAGGTAATAGGTGACATGATTATCCGGCGTAACCACGATTCTGCCGCGGTTCCATTCCCCAATTGGTTTTCTAGGTCTTGGATTGCGATCCGAAGTGATCAAGTCATACAAGGAAGCCAAGGTACGATTGCCATCTTTTCCTAATTTAGCATCGGGGTGAAGTTCATCATCCAAGATCTGATATTCTGGACCGATAGCAGATCCAGCTGTTTTTTCATCCAGGGTCACAAAGTATTTCACACCCGAATTAGCTCCGGGAGTCAGTTTAAAATCAAAGGAAAGGTCAAAAGCCTTGTACTGTTTATCAGTAACGATGTCGCCACCGTTGGTCGATTCCGCACCATCCGATTTCATTACTTCAATCAAGCCGTTTTCGATCTTCCAACCTTTTTCTGGAAACTTATCGCCACGAGCGCTATGCCAGCCTTGGCTGTCCTTGCCATTGAAGAGCAAGCTATATCCGGCTGCCTTTTCGGCTTCCGAAAGATCATTGGCACGGGTGTTAACCACATAAACATCCTTAGGGAATTCTTGGGGCTTCAGGTCTTTGGTCTGAATACGGATATTCTTAAAATAAACCTTCTTACCATCCAATGAATCTGGGATCGCATGGACCTGCAGTGCTATAAATCCAGCATCATCCAAGCTATCTACCACAAAAGCTGCTGGCACACCGTTCACCCAAGTTCTGGTTTCATTGCCGATGGCCTCGATCCGGTAGTGGTTGAATTCATTTGGCTTAAATGCCGTTTTCGCATTCGGGTTTAGGTCCAATGGGTAAAGCCATTCCCTCCGGCCTTCATCGTAGATTCCTCCGGTCCAACCTCTGTCGGTAGGGTCGATGTCCATCTGGCGGCCATAGACCTTTCCAGTACCATTATTGGCGGTTGAATCAAAATGGCTCCGGGTCTGCACACCTGAGTTGGTTGTGCTGCCTTCCAGTTTAACCTCCAACTCCAATATAAAATCGCCATATTCCTTATCCGTTACCAAAAAGGAATTTGGCAAACCTTTCGTCATTACTCCAACGATCGCATCATCTTCAACATGATAATCTGCCTTTCCAGCCAAAGGTTTCCAGCCAGTCAGATCCTTGCCATTGAACAGGTTTTCCCATCCATCCGCACTTTTATTTGCTTGTTGGCAGGAAATAGTCAATGAACTCAATAGAAGAAGTCCGAATGTGCCTTTAAAAACAGATTTCAAATAGGTATTTCTCATCATAATATGTCTTTATTGTAACAGGTTTATGGATTAATGTCCAATAAGGTGACTGAAATTAGGAATTTTTTTTAATTTTAAGCTAATCATACATGTAACATTCGTAAACCTAAACATATTACAGATGAATCATTATTTTTCGAGAAGAAGTTTTTTAAAGAAATCCATTATTGCGGGTGGAGCCTTGACGATGGCAAGCAGTCCATTGGGAAATATCTTGATGGCCAAGCCAAATGAAAGGGTCAACCTAGCGGCGATTGGGATTGGGAATAGAGGTGGAGAAATCCTGATGGATCTATATAAAACGGGTTTATGTAATATTGTTGCGCTATGTGATGTGGATATGGGGGCTAAGCATACGGAAGCTGCCATCAAGCAATTTCCAGATGTTCCACGTTTTCAGGACTTCCGCCAGATGTTCGATAAGATGGGTAATCAGATCGATGCGGTGACGGTCGGAGTTCCAGATTTTTCCCATTTCCCGATTACCATGATGGCGCTTGACCTGGGGAAACATGTCTATGTAGAGAAACCTATGGCGCGCACCTTTTTAGAGGTAGAGCTGATGATGGAAAAAGCTAAGAAGAACCCAAAATTGGCGACCCAGATGGGTAACCAAGGCCATTCCGATGCCAATTACTTCCAGTATAAGGCATGGACCGAGGCGGGGATCATCAAAGATGTGACCCAGATCGTCGGTCATATGAATATGCCGCGCAGATGGCATGGATGGGATGTCAATATCAAGAATTTCCCAGCTGCAGAACCCATTCCTAGCACAATCGATTGGGATCTTTGGCAGATGCAGACCATCGGTCATAATTACAACAAAGACTTTATCAATGGGCAATGGCGTTGCTGGTTCGATTTCGGAATGGGAGCTTTAGGCGATTGGGGTGCACATATCCTCGATACTTCCCATGAATTCCTGAAATTGGGCTTACCGACCGAGGTAGGGGCAGAGATGCTGGAAGGACATAATTCCTTCTTCTTCCCGATGTCATCCACCTTGAAATTCAGCTTCCCTAAGCGCAAGGGCATGCCAGCCTTGGATATCATGTGGTATGATGGTATCAATAACCTGCCTCCAATTCCAGAAGGATATGGCGTATCGGGACTGGATCCGAATATTCCGCCGCCAAGCACCGGTAACCTAGAGCCAGCTAAATTAAACCCGGGTAAGATCATTTATGGCAAAGACCTAACCTTTAAGGGCGGTTCACATGGCAGTACACTATCTATCATTCCTGAACAGAAGGCAAAGAATATCGCGAATAAACTTCCAGAAGTTCCGGCATCACCTTCCAATCACTTTGCAAACTTCCTGAAGGCCTGTAAAGGAGAGGAGAAGACGCGTTCACCGTTTGAAATCGCAGGGCCGTTGAGCCAAGTTTTCTGCCTTGGCGTGATCGCGCAGCGCTTGAACGGAAAATTTAAGTTCGATCCTGTCAAAAAAGAGATTACAAATGATAAATTTGCAAATGCACTCTTGATCGGACCTCCGCCTAGGACCGGGTTCGAACAATACTATAAAGTTTAAAATAATAATCAATCAAATACATTAAAGATGATCAAACAATTTGCTTACGGTTTAGCTTTCACCAGTATGCTTGGATTAGGCTTGACTTCGTGCCAAAACGGTACCCAGGATAAAGCAGACAATCAAGACAAAAAAGAAGAAGTGGAACACAACCCTGCATCTCAAACTATCCCAGAAGAATCAAAGGACCTATTGGGTCGTTGGGATTTGAACGTTGACAAGAATGGTACACAGGTGCCTTCCTGGATTGAAATCAAATTATCTGGATTCACTACTTTGGTAGGGTACTGGGTAGGAGATAGCGGCAGTAGCAGACCCATCTCCCATATCAAGCTTCAAGACGGAAAGTTCTCTTTCGCTATCCCACCACAATGGGAAGGTGGCACTGGGGATATCACGATTGAAGGTGAATTGGCAGGTGCTGAAATCATAGGTACCATAACCAACAATAATGGTGAAAAATATACTTTCACTGGTACAAAAGCACCTTACCTGAACCGTACTGCTGAACCAACATGGGGCAAGCCGGTGGAATTGTTCAATGGAAAAGATCTGACCGGTTGGAAACCATCAAACGATAAGAACAAATGGGTAGTTAAGGATGGCATCCTGACCAATGAAGATGCTGGTGCAAACCTGATCACTGAAAAAGCTTTCGAGGACTTTAAATTGAACCTGGAGTTCAAGTATCCTGAAGGCAGTAACTCTGGTGTTTACCTTAGAGGTCGTTACGAGGTTCAGATCGAAGACTCTCCAAAAGATAGACATCCCGGCAACCTTTATTTCGGTGCTATCTACGGATTCTTGACGCCGAATGCAATGGTTACCAATGGTCCTAATGAATGGAACAATATGGAGATCACGCTAGTTGGTCGTGTGGTATCTGTTGCTATCAACGGTAAAACGGTGATCGACAAACAGGAAATCCCTGGAATTACCGGTGGTGCACTTGATTCAAAAGAAGGCGAACCAGGACCACTTTATATACAAGGTGACCATGGTCCGATTGAATTTAGAAAAATTACGATTACGGAAGGGGTTAAATAGTATTTAGTATTAAGTATTTAGTAGTTAGACTTGTTGGGTCTATATTAAGTGCTAAAGAAAAATGGTATTTAGACCTATGTCTCTTACATGGTCTGAAAAATTAATAATGAAGGAGCTTGCTAGCAATGGCAGGCTCCTTTTTTGCTTTATGGTTCTTGGATAGAATTTTGGCTGAAAAATCTTTGAAATCGGGGAGATTTCGGGATTATTTATGGGGTCTTATTCGAGACTCATTCGAGGCATATTCGGAAAATTCCAGCCTGGCTAAAATTTTATTCAGGTCATATTCGAATGATCCTCGAACCATTCTCGAAGATGCCTCGAATGAAGTCCATTAATATACTTGGAAATTATCGGTTTTGTTGGATAGAATTATTCACTTCCAAATTGATTTGTCCAAACAGTATTTTGTATCTTTTGTTGTTTAGTTAGGTGCTGGTAAATCTTGCAACAAATTTGAATGATGATGAAAACTTTACCCTTATATATCCTATTAGCTATTTCCTTTATTTTCAATGCTATGGCCCAAAAACAAGATCCTAATCTGCAGGTGGTAGCTTCCTTTGGGAAGTCGCAACCCATCGGTGTCTCTGTTTCTTCTGATAACCGAGTATTTGTTTCCTTTCCACATAAGGATCCCTATCTATTTGGATTGACCGAGATCGTCAATGGCGAACGCAAAGCCTTTCCAAATGCAGAATGGAATGCTGTGGAAGGCGACTATAAGGAGCATTTTGTCAATGTGCAGGATATCTATGTGGATACCGATGATCAATTGTGGGTTTTAGATTCCAAACCTGCTCCTTCAGGTTCCATCTTTGGAAAAGAGGGGGGAAGCGATAAGAAAGAAGGACAGTTTAAGCTGGTTCAGATAGATTTGAAGAGCAATCAGGTAAAGCAAGTATTTACGTTTGAAGATTTGGACAAGAGCAAATCGGGCTTAAATGATGTTCGTGTTGATACAGATAAAAAATTGGCTTACCTATCCGACCCTGGTCAGGCATCTGTAATCGTTCTAGATCTCCAGACCGGGAAAAGTAGAAAGCTCTTGAGCAATAGTAGCTTTACCTTGGCAAAACCAGATGTGGTTCTAGCTTATCATGGAAAGGAGATGCGGGATAAGGATGGTAATCCATTCAGATCAAATGTCAATGGTATTGCACTGACCAAGGACAATAAGTGGTTTTATTTTAAACCGATCAATGCGATGAACCTGTATAGGATTGAAACCAAGTACCTGGCGGATGCAAATCTGACTGATGAAGCCCTAAAATCCAAGGTGGAAGATATGGGTGAAGTCGGGATTACGCATGGTCTTGTCGCTGATCAGGAAGGAAACATCTATCTGACGACTTCCCTTGATTATTCGATTCGTCGGTTGACTCCAGAAGGTAAATTGGAAATCGTGGTTCAGGATCCGCGCCTGCTTTGGCCAGATTCCTTAGGAGTTGGGTCGGATGGCTACCTGTATTTCTCATGTGCGCAAATGCAGTTGTTGCCGCAATGGAATGGAGGGAAGGATTTGGTACAATATCCTTATGAGGTCTATCGGGTGAAGGTCTTATAGCCCGATTACCACCACTACAATATCTTCATTGGCATAGGAGGGATGGAAATGACTGATGGCATTGGATTGCTTGTAGATCTTTAATTCCTCGTAGACCGCGTTTTTAAGGGCTCCTTTGCCTTTTCCATGGATAAACTTGATTTCCGGATAGCCCCAATAAATCGCAGCGTCCAGCTGTTCCCTAAGGTAATCTATCGTTTCAGCCAATAGTTCATCCAGTTCATAACTGTCCAAATCGGCCAAGAATGCTTCGGCATGCAGGTCGACAGTTTTGGGGGGCTTGGATAGGGACATTAAAGAGTATTTAGTATTTAGTATTTAGACATGAGATATGAGATATGAGATATGTCCATCCCTAATTAGAGTTGACCGTTTTAATACTTATCACTTATTTCTTATCTCTTATTTCTTATGGGGCAAAGTTAAGGATTAATTGATGGATCTGCCGATTAAACTTGGTAACATGGCTTTGGCTTCGTCGATTTTTTGTTCCTGAAGAAGGGCAATGTAAGGTTCCAGTTTTTTGTAGGTGGCAGAGTTGGGTGAAAAATCCTTGAGGTAGCTGTATGCTTCCTGGAAGTAGGGGGAGATCTGCTGACTTTCGATGGCCGGGGTATTGTCCATACCGATGGTTAGCGTCGTGAAGTATTTCTCGTATTCTTTCTGTGCTTTTTCGCCTGCAATGGAACCCTTAGTTTTATTGGCGAAGTCTTCATACCAAACGGTTCGTTGTACCAATGACTGGAAAGGGATCGCAATGGCCGCATCGTCTGCATAGCCTTCCATATTATCTCGGCCGATCTGTTGCAATAAGATTTCCAGGTCTGAAGTGATATAAGGGTAGAAGTTTTCCTGGAAATAGATCGGGTTAGCTTCTAGGTCGAACATCCCTTCTGTTTCGCGGACACGGAAACCGTTGCGGTTGATCTTGTCGTACGCTTGTTCCAGATCACTTGGAACGGCCGCTTTGCCGCCATCGAATTCAATGTTGACCAATGGGCGGTAGTTTGTTTCATCATCAAAAGCCGAGCGGTGCGCATACATGGATACCTTGTCGATATAGTCCATGATCAGGGCTACCCCTTTATCATTTTCTGGGCTTTCCTTCTTTTCAAAAAGTTCCTTGAATTTAGAGGTTGCTTTTCCCACGCTTTCAATGTCTGTGGAGTCGAGAGCCAAGATATAATCCTCCAGGGCCTCCGCTTTGGTCAGGTTGTATTCTTCGGGATTCTCCACCGTGGTACTGTCGGAGTTTTGTTGTTCCTTATTGTTGGAGACACAGGCCGTCAAGCATAGGGAGAAGATCAAGCAATTTCTAAAAATTTTTGTCATAATTTTTTTGATAATTATGTGTGATGGAAGATGAATTCCACCCCAAATATCGTATTTAAATCCTATTTATAAGTATAAACGTTCAAATGGGGGATAATGTGTCGAGGAATTTTTATTTTATTGGCATAATAATCAATTGGTTAATTTAATGTTGCTTTTATCATTTGGAAGATTGTGGGGAAAGATTGTATATTTGTGCCACACAAGAAAAAAGGTGATACCTTCTCGGGGTGTAGCGTAGCCCGGTATCGCGCCACATTTGGGATGTGGAGGTCGTAGGTTCGAATCCTGCCACCCCGACAACACTTACACTAAGTAAGGTCAAAAACCCTCAAATTCTATGAATTTGAGGGTTTTTTGTTTTATATTATATCAGGAAACCCCAATAAATATCAATCTAAATGTGAGTTAAACGGTGAGTCTTTTTAAGTTTTATATTTACTCACCGGATAGCTTATAAATAATTGTAAATCATTTATTTACAACATTTATTTTGATGCTATTTATTATTGTTTGACTTCTTTACTGCATCATATCCAATAGTTGGATTGAGAGAACTGCACTAAAGTGTATCAGTTGAACATAAAATAAATGGATATGAAGAGTAAAAACACTTTTGGGATTCAATTCCTGTTACGGTTGCCCAAGAACAAGAAAGACGAAATGGCCACTGTTTATGCAAGGATTACAGTAAACGGCCGTAGAACTGAAATTTCCCTAAAAAGCAAAGTATCGATCAACAATTGGGACGAAGTAAAAGGAAGAGCAAAAGGAAAACGCCAAGAAATCGTAAAGCTGAACAGCCACATGGAGCAGGTACGCTCCCTTATTTTCGATTGTTATCACCAGTTGGTGCAGCAAAATAAAACCGTTACCATTGAAGCGGTTAAATCTGTCTACCTAGGCGAGGACATAGAGGAAACAATGACTCTTCTAAAGCTAGTGGAATACCATAAACAAGTGGCAGTAAGTAAACTTGCCCCCGGTACCATGAAAAATTATTATACCACCGAAACCTATATTCAAAAATTTATAAAACAAAAATATGGAAAAAAAGACATACCGTTGGATGAACTGAACTATCGGTTCATTTTGGATTTTGAAAACTTCCTTAATGACTACAAACCTAAAGATCATCATAAGCCCATAAATAATAATGGGGTGATGAAACATATGGAACGTTTGCGGAAGATGGTCAATTTGGCTGTTACGATGGATTGGCTGGTTAGGGATCCATTTGCCAAATACAAACTTCGGTTTGAAAAGGTAGAAAGAGGCCATTTGTCAAAAGAGGAGCTAACTGTTTTGCTTAATAAATCCTTTTCAATAGAGCGTCTGCAATCCGTGTCGGACATGTTCATTTTTAGTTGCTATACAGGTCTTGCTTACATCGACATTTTTAACCTGACCCCCGAAAATATTTCAAAAGGAATCGACGGAAAAGATTGGTTGACGACAAAAAGACAAAAGACCGATACAACGGTTCGAGTTCCTTTGCTGCCCGAGGCTTCAGATCTTCTTAAGAAGTACAGAGGGCATCCGGTAGCTGAGGCGAATGGAACGATCTTCCCTGTCATATCCAACCAGCGAATGAACGGTTATTTAAAAGAGATCGCAGAAATTTGCGGCATCAATAAAAATTTAACGTTCCATCTCGCAAGGCATACTTTTGCTACAACGGTGACATTAAGCAATGGTGTGCCAATTGAATCGGTGAGTAAAATGCTTGGCCATGCATCTATACGTACCACCCAAATTTATGCTAAGGTGTTGGAACATAAGCTAAGTGAGGATATGCACAAGTTAGAGGTTAGAATGGCTTCCCAGGATTAGATACTTCTAGATCATTATTGAAATGAAACGAGGTAAGGTTGTAATTTTAATGGATGCAATACTATATGTGTGCCTTTGGACGCCAAATGCAACCACTGACTGCCATGTTGATCAAATTCGTAGATACTTTTGGTTCATTTGTATCCGTAAAGACAGAAAAGACCATAAATCAATTCTGTTCTAGAGGAGAGAATTTAGAAACATTAAAAAGCAGCGCAAATGAAAGTAGAACTTATCACTAAAGAAGACTTAGATAGCTTTAAAAAGGAACTTCTTGAAGAAATCAGGAGAAATAGACCACATCCGAGAAAAGCCGAAAAGGAGCCTCGGGAATGGCTCAAGAGTTACGAGATCCGAGAATTATTGGGGATTTCAGCGGGGACACTCCAAAACCTTCGGCTAAACGGAACGTTACCGTTCACGAAAATCGGTGGATTGATGTATTATCGGTATGAAGATATCCGGAAACTAATGGATGGTGTTGATGGGAGTTAGGGATTAAAATATTAAAAAATAAATGATATCAAGCAGGATTTGACGATCCTGCTTTTTTTTTGCCGGTACTTTTTGCAGCCAAAGCACATTTACCTCCCATAGCAATATCCTCGCAGTAAAAGAGCTTTCCGGCTATTTCTGAAACAGAAATTTTTAAAAAAAACCTCTCCGCTATTCCCATTTTCAGATATTTTTAAAATCCCTGTTCTGTGGTTTTGAGAATCACACCTTAAGAAAACATTTATCAATCCGACGAATTGGAAGTATTATTTCAATTCAAAACAGACCATTTTCTAATGCAATTTTCTCGGCTTCCACATTTCTTTTATTCAAAGAAGCCTGTATGCACTATTGTCCCATTTCAAGAGCAAAGGTATTTCCGTGTTCTTAACACCGCCAAAAGGTCAAGCAAGTTTGAAAAAAAATCTCCACCCGCTGGGTAGTATTTATTTTTCAAAACCTTGTGTCGGCTAAACACGAACCTTTTATGCTCGTGAAACGAAACATAGCATACTCCGGCTCTTTGGACGAATAAAAAAAATGTCAGTTATGAAAATTATAAGCATTAAAAATGGTAATGAAACGAAACAGCACCTCCTCTCATTACCGAATAAATCAGAAAAATTAAATCAAATATCAATCACTAAAAATCAGCGAAAATGAACATCACAGGCAGACTGACAAGAAATGCGGAAGTACGCACATTGTCGAACGAAAAACAGGTGGTAAACTTTTCAGTAGCGGTAAACGACAGCTACCGTAACAAACAGGGCGAACGAGTAGAGCAAACCACCTACTTCGATTGTGCCTACTGGATAACTCCAAACGTGGCAAGGCTACTGACAAAAGGCACTTTGGTAGAACTCACAGGGCGTGTAAGTCCGAGAGCGTGGGTAAACAAAGACGGAGAACCAAGAGCAGGACTTAATTTCCATACCTCACAAATCAAATTGCACGGAGGTAGCAATAGAGCCGAAACCGTACAGGTTACTGCAAAAGCAGAAAACAACAGCATTGCAGGAATATCAACCGAGGACGACCTCCCATTTTAACAACGAATATTCAATCGTTTTTCAACATCAAAATTTTAGCATTATGGCACATAACATCAATTACAACGAGAAAACAGGACGTTATTCATTCTTTAGCGTTCAGCAAAAAGCGTGGCACGGTCTGGGGCAAATCGTAGAGCAGTACCCCACAAGCGAGGAAGCTATCCGACACGCAGGGTTAGATTACGAGGTAGTCAAATCCCCTCTGTTTACCAAAGGTTCGGGCATTACCGAAACCGCAGACGGTATCGAGATAGGCAGTAACGAACTGGAAGTACCTAACTGTTTCGCCAACATACGCACCGATAACAATGCCGTATTGGGCGTAGTGGGTAAAGATTACCACATCGTACAAAACCGTGAAGCGTTCAGTTTCTTTGATGCTATCGTAGGAGGTGGCGAGGGTATTCTGTACGAAACCGCAGGGGCATTGGGCAAAGGCGAACGCATTTTTATCACAGCCAAATTGCCCGACTATATCCGTGTAGGCAATGGCGATGATGTTACGGAAAAATACATCTTCCTTACCACAAGCCACGACGGAAGCGGAAGTATTACCGCAGCGTTTACGCCTATCCGTATCGTTTGCCAAAACACCCTTAACGCTTCATTGCGGAATATGACCAATGTAGTCCGTATCAAGCACACATCGGGAGCAAAACAGCGTATCGAGAATGCACATAGGATAATGGGGTTAGCCAACACATTGAGCGACCAGCTACAGGGTATTTTCAATGACTGGACAACGATAAGGGCAACAGACCAAGAGGTCAGAAAGCTAATCCAATTGGCACTATGCCCGAACAAAGAAACCCTTGAGCTCATCAAAAAAGGTGCTGAAGACGAAATATCAACAATGTTTAAAAATGCCGTGAACGATGCGTTTGCCTATGCAATGACGAGTGATACGCAACAAATGGACACTACAAAAGGCACATTGTTCGGAGCATACAATGCTGTTACAGGCTACTTCCAAAATGTACGCAATTACAGGGATGACGAAGCCAAGTTACAGAGTATTGTATTGGGTGGAACGGCTCAAATGAAAGGACAAAAAGCATTTGACCTATGTACAGCCTTTGCGACAGACGGTGCGGAAATCCTAAACCTCAATTAGATAATCACAGGCTACCGCCACAATCGGTGGTAGCCTGTTAAAAATAAGTTTTATGAAAGCGATAACAATAGAGGAAGCCAAAAATTTGGCGAGAGCCAAGAGCCTTGAAAAGAAGCACAAAGGCGAAAGCGTATTTATCATTTACTGCAATCGTACAGAGCATTTCTATATAGACACGAACGGTTTAGTACGCCTTTGGGAAAAATTACACGGCTACTATGTAAATGGGGTTTATGCCACCGAAGATTAACGCATAACATTCAAAAGCAGTTACAATGGAAACGAACGCCATAGCGATAAAATTTGTCAGCCACGAAGTACCCGAATTGGAAACGCTGAAAACCTCAAAGGTCTATCAGCTAAGGGAAAAACTGAACAAGGGCGAGAAGCTAAGCCGAGCCGAGAAAAATTGGATTGCGGAAGCGGTAAACCGAAACGCCTTTTTTAACGGGGCAGTTCCCCTAATGGGTTATCGGTTTGGGTTTGATGATATTCTAAAAACCTATGTAGTGAAGCAGTACGACAGTTGGCAGGAATACAGCGCACCCGACAAAACGAGCCTACGGAGTATAATCTATGGCAGGATTGACCAAATAGCAGAAATCAGTCATTAACACTTAAAGCAATCAAAGATGGAAACAACAGATAGAATTACCAAAGAAACAGACCTTGAAAAGTTTTGCAGGGAGCGATTTAAGCACTTGACCAATGCACAGCTTGTGGCAAGGATAAACGGTCTTCCCGATTTTGGTTGGGATGATGAGGGCGTGGAACTGCGAAGAAGGCATAGGGTATCAAACGGTGCGTTTGACTATGCCTTTAATCATAACACGATGGTAATCCTAAAAGACGATTAATGATGTACGTAACAGATTTAAACGGTTGCCAAATCGAAGTAACGGATTTAAAGGAAGCCATAAAAATAGCAGGGCGGTACAAAGAATACCGCCACGAGGACGAGCGTTTTTCCGAGTTCGACAAGAGGCAAAAAGCCTATTGGGCGGATATGTACGAGAAACTTACAGCCATCAAAGAACAAGTAACAACACATTAAAACTCACAGCAATGAACACAAATTTTTTCAATCAAGTACAGCAGTTGGATTTTACAGGAATATTGCAACTGAACATTTCTAAGGGGATAGAAAACAAACTAATCGTAACAGTATTGCTCAACAATGAGCAATGCGGAGATAGTGCGAAAAACCTCATTCCCCCATTGATTTTTAACGCCACTTCGCAGGAGTTTGACGAGGGATTTTTTGAGCAGATAAACGCACCAATTAAAGCCATATCGGGTTTAATGGTGGATATGGAAGCCTTTATGAAGCAAATGGAAACCGTCAAACTGCAATCCGAAATGGAGAAGCAGAAAACCGAGAAAGCCAAAAAGGAAAAAGAAACCAAAGACAAGAAGTACAAAGACGGTATGGCAAAGGTGGACGAGTTGGAGAAAGAGGGCAAGTTCCGTGAAGCGTGGATGAAAGTACCCGACATTACGGAGTTTCCCGAAAAAGCGGACGAGATACGCAAACGCAAAACGTCATTGTCCGACAAGTTCGGGACACCGAGCCTTTTTGGTGGAGTAACGGAGGAGCAACCCGAACCGCCAAAAACGGAGGAGGTTGCTACCTATTGCCCAATAAATACAACAAACGAAGAAGTAGAATATTAACAATTAAAAACGAACATTATGTTATTAGCAACAGTATTACCGAGAATTTTCATACTCAAAGATAAAGGACAGGATATTCCATTGACTGACCCCGAACCACGTTGGAGCGTGGAAGCCGTAATGAATTTCTATGCAAATTCTTATCCGATACTGACCACTGCCAAAGTATCTGCCCCTGTTATCCGTGACGATACAATACAGTACCGATTTGAGAGTGTAATGGGAACGAAAGGTTAAATCAAAAATCAAAAAAAATGAATTATGCAACGCAATATCATATCGGGCATCATCAAAACCCTACAGCAACCGAAACAGAAGACTTTGCACAAACAGTTGGGCGAGTTCGCAGATTGGATGCAAAGACCAAAGAACGCAGACGAAATAAGAAAAGACAAAATGAAATCGGTACCGATAACGGTACTACCAATGGTTTTCTAAAATGCTCATTTCTGCCTAAACTGCAAGAAGCACAAACCGTACAGGCTTGTGGAAAATCGGAAAAGACGGAAAGGGATTTTTATCAGTCCCTTTCCAAATTGGCAGGGCATTACGGTATACAACCTATGCAGTCCAGGCAGTACGGCTATCCCTACAATATCGCTTTAGCTTTGGATTCCACAGAGGAACAGTTAAGAAAGAAGTTTCGTGATTGGGAAGAACTCCGTTTGATACAGGATAGTAAGAAAACGTATTTCGTAAGTGAAGAACGGTACAGTACAGGTGCAACCCTGTATTACATTCCCGTAGTGCCATTGTACCGACTATCTAAGCATCCCAATCGCAAGCAAGCCGTACAGCTATTGCAATCCGTGTGTGCGTACCTATACCACATTGCAAATGTTCCTTACTATCGACAGGAAAACAGTTATCTGTATTGGATGTATGAAATGGTAACAGAGTGGATTGTAAGCGATGACGAGAATGAGGACACGACAACGTATTTAAGCGAGATTAGGCAATCAGAACAGATAGGCGAACGTATGGAGCAGAAAATTTACAACAAGCACAATTTGAGCCGATTTGCAGTCCGTTTAAACTCCTTTAAAATCAAAGACAGCTTTGACCAAGATTGCTACAAACTGGCAAGTGAAGCCTTTGCCTTGTATGAACAATACCCGAATGCTACCATAAACCGTAATGCCCTGCCAAGCGGAGAAGCAAGCGAAGAAGATATGGAAAATAGTATAGGTGTGGAAAAGTACGTTTCGTTCTGTGCCGATGCAAAAGGTATTTTGTTTCAAACACTTTTTGAGAGCGTGAACACCGAGTTGCAAGAATACGGACAAATGGAAGAACCCACCATTGTGAAAAGGTTTGATGGTAGTGATATTACTGCAAATACCCTTGAATTTGAAAACCGTGTTTTTGCCTTAATTGAGGAATTGATATACATACTGAATAACTTTTAGATACTCTAAAATGAAAGATATAACACAAAACTTTGGAACGCTTTACCACCCTTTATCGGCTTTGGTTTTTTACCAAACCAAAGGAAGTAATAGAACCACCTATGTAGAGCATTTTGATATGGATAGGAACGGTAATCCAATCAACGCCCATCCTTTGACCGAGAGAGAAGCTAAAGAATTGGCAAAAGCACTCAATACGGAAAAGGAAAAGAGCAAGGCATTTTTAAAATCTAACGGCATTCTGCCTACCAACGTCCTGCACATTAATCCGAGTGAAAACGGTACGGTACTTTGGTACACCAAAGCACGAAAAGTCAAAATGTTCTTTACTGAAAGTCTTGAAATACCAAACGGTACGGCGAAAGTACCTGCAATGCTTTGGTATGCAAGCAAACAGAGCCTTATTGTTTTCGCCCTAGAAAAAGACCGAAGACCTACCGAGAATACCGTATTATTTCACGCACCATTTTTCAATATTTACGAGGACGGACACGTATGTATGGGAACTGTAGATATCAATATCAAAAATTCTGCTTCGGTTGAAGAATTTATGCAAGCGTGGGAAAGCTACTTTTTTAACAGCTATTTCAGTCACTTGGTAAACGAACACAACCCCATAAAAGGAAATTGTGTAAGCCTTTGGAAAGACCTCATCGGCACAGACAAAGCCTTTCCTAAAGATATATTGAAAAAGACAAACAAGACCATAAAAACGATATTGTAATGAGCAAAGAAATTTTAAAAGTCCATTTTACGGACAGCGATTTGATAAATCCTACCAATCCCATAACGGTAAACGTAATCGGTGCAGGTGGTACAGGCTCAAAAGTAATGACTGCCTTGCTTGAGATGAACCACAGCCTAAACGAGTTAGGACACGCAGGGTTGTTTATTCGTCTTTGGGATGATGATGTAATTACCCAAGCCAATTTAGGAAGACAGCGTTTTGCAGAAAGTGAGGTCGGTTTGTACAAATCTGTTGCTATCATTAACCGTATAAATCGCTTCTCAGGTACGAACTGGAAAGCGGAAGCAAGGAAATTTGAAAAAGACAATAGCGACAGTTTCCCCGAAAATGCAGGAGGAAGTATTTATATTTCCTGTGTGGATAGCGTAAAAGCAAGATTTGAAATTGCGGAAATATTAAGTGAATTGAGCAATGGAAGACCCTATTCCAACCGCCCACGTTATTGGTTGGACTTCGGCAACAGTCAACATACAGGACAAGTTTTACTATCTACCATAGGAAAAATTCGCCAACCCAATTCAGAGAAATATGAAACGGTGGCAAGCCTGCCAATGGTTACGGATGAATTTGGCGAACTGCTTAAACAATCCGAACTGGAAGACGATACACCGAGCTGTTCCCTTGCCGAAGCGTTGGAAAAGCAGGACTTGTATATCAATTCCTCATTGGTTCAGATGGGTTGTTCACTGTTATGGGGTATGTTTAAAAATGGTTTGACACCATACAGGGGATTTTTTCACAACCTGAAAGATTTCCGAACCCATCCTATAAAAGTCGCCTGATTGGAAAATCGGGCGGCAAAAAGACACTCCCTCCCGATGGTCGGGACAGTCTTTTTGCATAAATCGGAGCAACCTCTTTGGCAAAATGGGATGCCTACCCACCATTCATTCCGGCACATTTTACCAAACAGGTTGCGACATTATTTGAGGGATGTTCATTATCCCTTTTGTTGTTTTAGGGAACTTCTTTTCTTGCCACATTGGCGACCAAAGAAAAGAAGCAAAAGAACGCCGCATTATTTACCGCCACACAGTTATTAATTTTATCAGATAATTACCTTGAAGAGCCACAATAACTGGTTAATAATATATTGCCTGCTCAATGCGATTAATAGTTAAAGGAATAACGTATATTTGACATTATTTGTCAAGTAGAATATTTCAAATACACAAAATGGATTATAAAAAAACAGTTGGAGAAATATTACGTGCTAAACGAGAGGAGAAAGGGCTTCTCTTAAGGCAAGTTGCTGCTTTGCTCGAAATGGATACAGCAATTCTGAGTAAAATTGAAAGAGGGCAAAGAAATATCAATAAGGAACAGGTTTTTAAACTCGCAGATATTTTGGGCATAGAACGAGAAGAATTACTTATTCAATACCTCAGTGAGAAAATTGCAATTGAGCTAAAAGACGAATCGTTGGCGGATAAAACTCTTAGAGTTGCCGAAAAGAAGATAAAGTATATGTCACAAACTAAATAATAAACCTCGAAATATTTCAAAAATTGAACAGGATTGAATACATCAACAAGATCACTACTTGTGCAGCGAGATTTGTCCACGAAGTGGAAGGGTTTAATGCAATAGGAAATTATCATATTAATATCCATGCAGAGAATTTTTTGGTACCGTTATTAAATGAGGTTTTCGGGTTGGAACTTGAAAATCTTAATTCTACAAAAAAGAAAAATTTTCCAGCAATTGATCTGGCCGACTTTAAGAATAGGGTGGCTTTTCAAATTACGTCAACATCTTCTCTTGATAAAATTAGGACTACGCTCGAAACATTCTCAAAGTATGACCTACAAAATGAGTTTGATGTACTCTACTTATATATTCTCACAGAAAAGAAGCCGCAATACAATGATGCAAAACTGAAAGATGTAATACCCGATAGTTTTGGGTTTGAGTCAAGTGACCATATTATAGACAAGGACGTTATTCTTCAGAAAATAAATGCTATAAGCTCAACGCCCAAAATTCAAGCGATTTCTAAATTATACGAGCATGAGTTTTCGGATATACAGATTGAACAGCGCCAGCTTAAGTTCGAAAATGGATACTTGAATAACGAGCCAGAAGATATTTCGCCTAACATGGTTAAAATATCATTTCCGAAGGTTTTGTATAAGGCAGAATTGTTTATTAATGAAGAAGCTATCCTCGAAAATCTAAACGATTATTTGGAGAGTATTGGAAAAAGGAAAGTGAAAAAGTTGAAGCCAAACACACTGGTCAAAAAGGCTTTAAAACAAAATAAAGTATATTTTGAAGACTGGATTTTACATGAAAAGTTTATTTATACTTTTCGGGATTTATCTAAAAACAACGAACCATTGAGAAAAATTATAGATGCTGGCACAATAACTACTTTGGATTGTAAAGACTTCTACGAACAAGATGAAGCGAGTAACAAAGTATTCAAAAACCTTTTAAGAAAATCTCTGATCCAACTTTGCTATTATAAAGGAATAGAATTCTTCCCGCCAAGAGGAATTTTCAGATTTGCCAATTCAAGACCTCCTAAAGCAAAGCAAATTAGATGGAAGGGTAAAAAAGAGTCTACCAAGACAGTAATATTCGAAATGACAAATAAGAAGGAGGGGCACATAATCTGTTATAGACACTTAGCATTCAAAGCATCTTTTTTAAATTTTGAAATAGATTGGTATTTGGTCATA